>JANQTF010000159.1:3498-4708 GCA_030731845.1 Bacteroidia bacterium
GTTTGTCTCAAACAGAGAAGTGAAGAAAGCATTAGAAGAGATTATCGAAGCTGAGCATAAGCGGAAGCCGCTTTCAGATGATAAGATTGCCGTGCTCCTTAAAGATAAAGGTTATAACATTGCGCGCAGAACTGTTGCGAAGTACAGAGAGCAGCTCGGTGTGCCAGTGGCAAGACTACGGAAAGAAGTCTAGATAGAGCGGGGGAATTCTGTTCCATAAATAAGCGGTCGTTTGGTCAATGAATCAGGCGACCGTTTATTTATGCCAGGGCCAGTTCCAGAGCACCAAATTATAAAGAGATGTAGGTAAAAGGGAATCCCCTTTGAAGAATGAACTTCAAAGGGGATTCTTTATAACTGGCAGATAGCTTGCTTAACGGAGTAGGGTAACTGTGCGGCTTTCTGTGATGTCCTGGCCATCAAAGTCGGTAGCCTGTACGACAAAGACATAGACGCCTTCCTGTACTGGCACACCACTGAGGTCATTACCATTCCATCGAAAACCAGGATCATCTGATTCAAAGACCATTTGGCCCCATCTGTTAAATACCTTGATATTGAAGGTGGTCAGATTGTTATAGCCGATGTAGTATGTGTCATTAAAGCCATCCTCATTCGGAGAGAATGCTGAGGGCATATTGACACCAACGATCTTTCTAACCTCGATCAGTTTGGTCGCAGTCAATTCACAGCCATTGATATCTTCAGTTTTCACCACAACTTCATAAATCCCATCTGATGTGTTCCCATCTCCAAAGTTCCATGACCACTGATTCAGGCTGATGGTGGAATTGGTTCCAAAATTAACCACAGCAAAAGGCATCTCGACCATATCTGTGCTGGAGACGAGGGAAAGTTCCTCATCCGGGAATACTGATGCAGTAATTGGGATTCTCTGATTTACACAGCCTTCTGGTGACTGTGGTTCAAGATAGTAGGTCACAGGGAATACTACCGGAGGCGTAGCATAAGAGAAGCCCACATGGAATGGCTGAGGATCAGTCTGGTTGTAATACCAGTTAAGCTGGTTGTCAGCAGCTGAAGTAGCGCGAAGGACAGCAGCAGCGCCGAAACAACTTGTATCTGGTACTGTGGTGTAAATGTCTGGTAGTTCATACACAATCACCGGAATGACCACTGGATCTATACAACCAGAATCTGTAGTGGTCGTGAGGGTAACATCATATGTGCCAGGCTCCCTGTACAGATA
>JANQTF010000160.1 GCA_030731845.1 Bacteroidia bacterium
CCTCCGAGCGTGCCTCAGAATTCAAGCATTGGCTTCAGGGGTGAGGGGATTTCTCCTCCTGGCGCGATACAGATAGGCACCAATCGCCACGGCAGCCGCGATTCCGGCTAGCAGCCACCAACCCCAACTCGTTGATTTGATGGGCTCTGTGTTGCCGATCAGCACCATGGAGGCCCAATAGAAAGGCGCTTTGTCGCCGTCGTAGTCGCTGAGGTAATCGACCTGTGCCAGTTGCCAGGCCACATCCATGGGCAGGTTTTCGTCGAGGTGTGCAAAAAAGCGGCTCATGAGGTATCGCGACGATTTGTCCTCTACCCGCCACAGGCTCGCGAGGGTAGCCGGCGCGCCTGCGTAGGCAAATCCTGTGGCAAGGCTGAGCACGCCTTCGCCTCGGCGCATCTGCCCCAGACTTGTTTCACAGGCATCTAAAATGATGAGCTGGGCAGGAATGTTGTTCTGATATAGCTCGGCAACGGTGAGGGAATCGGTAGCGGAAAACTTGAGGCTCGAAGCCATGGGGTCACGAGCATCTGCACGTCCGTGCATAGAGAGATGATAGATTCTCGCCAAACCAAGCCGCGACAAAAATTCTTCCTTGCTCAATGGTTTTTCCGGACTCCCCAAAAAGGCGTCGGCTTTCCAGCCATCGCGCAGGGAAAGCTCCTGAACCGACTCACGAGACTCGGCGAGATCCTGCTGCGGATACCAGGCCGCGAAGCCCGCATAGTCTTTGTCAAAGGTCTGATTGCTGCGGGTCCGATTGGCCATCATGATCGAGATGGAATGCTGATAGCTGAGGGTGACCTTGAGATCGCGCACGAGGAAATCCCACAAGGCGGGATTGAGCAGTTCGTCGGGTTGGGGCATCTTGGTGAGCGCGGCCGCCCAGCTGATTTCCTGCAAGGGGCCATCGGCAATGAGGCTGATGCGCCAATGCTGGTCTTGCTGCGCCTTGAGCTGCCCGATTGGCTGCGACAACATGCGCTGATACAGCGAATGAGAGGCCTTGGCCAGGGCTGAGTAGTCGGGATTTTCTCTTCTTGGGCGGCTTGCCTGCCTGCGAAATACGTCGATGGATTCTGTTAATCCTGCATCCAACTCTACCAGATCCATACTCACTTCCTGCGCGGTGATCAGGAATCGATAGATGTGAGATTTGCCATAGAAAAACTCCAAAATGGCCTGATCGGAGGAGAGGTTTTCTTGAATGTCTGTGAGATCAGGCTGATTGGGCGCATAGCGCAGGGTGTAGTAGCGTGGATGCTCTCGCTTGAGATAGGCTTTGAGGCGGTCCAGCTCCAGGCTGCGAGACTTGCGCTCAGCGGCCAGGACATTGATCAACGAATCGGAAGCCTCGTTTTGGGCTTCGGCAAAGATGGCGCTCGACAAGTAGGCAAGTTCATTGTGCAGCAGTCGCTCCCGGTCGAGGGAATCGAGGGGAATACCATCAATCTGATCCAGCTCCCCGCGCTTGATGCCATAGAGGAGTTGGTTGTATTTATTGGCCTCAGAAAACCGGAGGGCTTCTTCGAGATGGGCTCTGGCCTTGGCCGCATCTGCCCGCGAGAGGCGATAGGCAGCGGCGATGCCGTCTTCCATGTGGGCAGCGAGGGTATCAGAGGCCACGAAATCATCCGCCCCAATACCTAAATACCCTGCCTCTCTGATACTATCCAGGAAATCCCGACTCACTTTTCCATAATCGACTACCATTCGCAAGTGCTCCAGCGAATCGGGAGAATCATTGGCCCATAATACATTCAACCTGCCCAAATTTTGAAGGGCTGTAAACACATACTCGTCAGGCTCAATGGTCCGAAAGTCCGGAACAGATTCGATAAGATTCAACTGATCGGGCTCACTACTTCGCAGCGACAACACTTTTTGCAGGTAAAAAGTAGCGGAATCTGGTTGAGATTCCTGTGTAAAAACCCAGGACAGCAGCAAGTAGTTTTTTGTTAATTCAGGAGCATCTTCTTGCAGGCCAATATCCATGTACTGCTGAGACAGGAGAACATATTTCTTAACTGAATCATATTCATTCATTTTAAAATAAGTCCCGGCTATATTGAAGGCTGCAGCAGATCTATGCGAGTCGGAATAGCCTTTCAAATCGTCCAACCCAATTCGATGAATATAAATGGCGGAATCGTATTGATTCAATGCCTCATACAGTACCCCTCGGTTTGAGTTGGTAGCCCCTCTGAGCAAGCCCTTGATCTGCTCAGTGACAGCTGGAATAGGCGTTTCTACTCTCTCTATCCCCTCCAGGCATAGCGGAATAATCGCCCTTGCCTTTTCATACTCTTGCTCTTTAATATAGGTGATAAACTTTTGATTGAGTAGCGCAGATTCGATCAAGCTATATCTGTAGCTGAGGCCCCGATTTCCAAGGTATTCAGCCAAATTTGCCATGTAGAGATCACAGCTATCGAGAGAGTTCCTGGCGTAGCCCAGTCTGCCTGTTTGAAAAAAGTAATTGGCTTCTACAAGATGAAATGCGATCCTCAAATCTACTTCATCCGATACTTTTTCTTTCAGCAATTCAAATCCTGGCTTGAGATGTTGTTGATAGCCATATTCATATTGCCCCCGACTGATGTAGATGGAGCCAGCGCCAAAGTGGATCCTGGCGACAAGCGGCCACTGTTCTTTTTCCAGTGCCTCAGGTAAGAGCTCATTGTACATTTTCAATGCTGCCAACATGTCCTCACGGACTCGAAGCTGATCTGCCTCCCCCACTTTGAGCACCAATACAGAATCCACAGGTACAGATTTCTCTTCCTGCTGAGCTTGAGCGGGAAAAAATGCGCTAATCAAGACCAGACATATCAGAATCCTCCAAGCATCCGCCTGCTTGATGGCAAGTTGAAAAAGACGAGAAAGATGAGACATAATCATAGCTATGCGATCGATTTAACAGGCAAGCACCAAATTGCCGAATGGCCTAAATTAACAATATTCCTCTATCCTACAATTTCCGCAGTATTAAACATCCCCCCAACCTGACAATAAATATCGGGGCCACAACAACCCATGCTGTTGCAGCCCCGTGTAGGGAGGACAAGGAGTTACATGAACACCTTCTTAGATTTTTTCCGAAAATCCGTCTTCATCTTTCCAGACCCGGCCTGTCCCAACAGGAATCAACGTACCAAGACCACTGCCTTCTGATTTTTCCTTGAGATAAAAAGCATTGTAAAAGTCAAAGATCCCGTCAGGGCTGATTTTCCCGGCAAGCACAGTAACAGTAGTATTTTCAACCCCCCCGGACACCCCTTTTAGCTCAATAAAAATTGTGAAGCTGCTATCCTTACCCGAAACGATACCACCAAGGCCAGTTCCAGACTCAGAACCTGTACTACTTTTGAAATCCACTCTTAGCGTGTTGTTCTGAGTATCAAAATTATAGAATGTATAGGTGTAGGAACCGATTGACCGACCTATATAATAGTTGTCGTTATCGCTCCAGGGAACGACCAACACATATGGGTTTACGAAATAAGAACCTAACACCTCGGGAGGGGTTCTTCCTTCATAGATAGGGATACCCAAACTTCTCAGTGAATCAATTTTGCTTTGGGGAATAATGTTCAGGATTTCATCTGAAAATCCACCCGGTTCAGGCACAGACAGATACTCATTACACCCACTAAGGGCAAGGGTAAGCGTCAGCAAAGCAACAGGAACTAACGGGGCAAAATGGTTAAAAAATGAGATTTTCATACTTGTAGTTTTTAGAGGGAGAAATCAGGGGGATTGAAAGGCGTTACCAATCTTCAGATAATTGACCGAACACGAGTATCAGACCAGCACTGTACTTGGCAATGCCATCGGAGCCGATTTCGCCGAAAATGCCCATGCGTCGGGCAGGAAAAAAACGGCATCCTGCCACCCAATCATAAGACACATTTACCCACCTTTTGGCCGGCCACTCGGGTTGGTTGAGCTGAATGGCACGCAGGGTACCGGCAATACCGACATACGGATCAATCCTTTTAGCTACATAGGGGTGATACAATAGCCTGGCAGTCAGTGCTCCGTAGGTGTAGCGCAGCTCCTGCTCAGGAGCACCCCACATGTGTAGTGATGCATTGACACCAAGTCCAAAATTTCGGTAGAGCTGCCGTTCATAGCCGATGGCAACGGGCTGAATATAGATCATAGAATCGTACTTCATTCCGCCGATGAGGTTGTCGCGATATTCGTATTGCGCCGAAAAGAGGGAAGCATGCTTTCCGTAATACCCTGGGACTCCTGTGAAAAAGCGGCCGAACCATTTCAGGGTCGCCACTAATTCGGAGTTCGCTTTGGGTTTAGAGTTCGCTGTAACTACTGCTTCGGGTTTAGGGGAATACCAGGAATCGCCGGATGCATACACAACCTTGATCACCGAAGACGATGATACTGTATATTCCGTATCGTCGTGAAAAGTGCGGTAACGCACCTCGTTTTCATTTACCGAAATGACCCGCACGCCCATTATCTCCCCTGTTCTGAGGTAAATAAAGTCCTGAATGGAAGCCATGGTTTGCTTTCTGATGACCCTAAACTCAACCCTTCTATTAAGAGCCCGGCCTTCAGGGGTAGTGTTGGTGGCAACGGGTGTGTTCTGCCCATAGCCAGTAGCTTGTATGCGGTCGACTGAAATTCCGTTCAAAACAAGATAGTTTTTTACGCTTTCAGCC
>JANQTF010000161.1 GCA_030731845.1 Bacteroidia bacterium
GACTTACACCTGGACACCGATGGATTCGCTGAATTGCCTCAATCCCGATTGTAGTCTGGTCCGGGTTGACCCAACGAGTACGACAACTTACCAGGTGCTGGTCACCAACGAAAATGGCTGTACGGCTACGGACGAGGTGACTATTCGAGTGATCAAAGATAGGCCCTACTTTGTTCCTAACGTCTTTAGTCCGAACAATGATGGCACCAACGACGGATTTACCATCTTCGGAGGACCGGGCTTAGAGCTCATTGAGAAGTTGCAGGTTTTCAGTCGTTGGGGAGAACTGGTGTTCGAAACCAATAGGATCTTCCCTAATGATGAAGGTGCCGGTTGGGACGGAACATTCAACGGTGAGCTCGTTAATCCTGGCGTTTTCGTCTACCTGGCGCAGTTGCGTTTTGTTGATGAAGAAATCGTGGAGGTGAAGGGAGATGTGACGGTGATAAGGTAGTTTTTTAGAGAGCTTCTTTATTAGAAGGGAATTAATGCAAAGGAAATTATCTTTTTTCAAATAGAAAGAGTATTTTTCATAAAAACAGTCTTTAAAAAATAGCTATGCTCACTTTTTTTAGAGTTAATGGTTTCAAGTCTTTCCATAATATGGAAATGCATTTTACTCCCTTTACGGTGATTGCAGGAGCAAATGCTTCGGGCAAAAGTAATTTGTTTGATGCGTTGAAATTGTTAAGTAGATTGGCTGAGACAGATAACTTGAAAAAAGCTTTCAGAGAACAAAGAGGAGAGTTTCTTGAGTTATTTACACAATATGGGAATGGGGCATTTGCTAAGGAAATATCATTCTGCGCTGAGATGATTGTAGATCGAACAGTTAAAGATGCATGGGGGAATGAAGCGGTTTTGAAGTATACCCGATTAAGGTATGAATTAGTGGTGAATCGCTATACAAACAGTGCTGGTATTGAGGATCTTTCTGTTTCTTTTGAAAGGTTAGAGAATCTAAAACACCAAAGTGACGACTGGATAAAGTTTATTCCAAAAGGGAAAAGAGATTATTGGCGACCAAAGGTAAAAACAGGGAAACGTGGCACTCCTTACATAGATACCATCAAAGAGCATGACTTATTAACTGTACTTGTGCCTCAAGATGGTACATCTGGAAATAAGAGGCGTTTTCCCATTCAAAATGCTACACGGACGGTTTTGAGTAGTTTTGATACGGTTGATTTTCCTCATGTTTTTGCAGCTAAAGAGGAAATGAGAAGTTGGAAGTTTCTTCAGCTGAATCCAGAAGATTTAAGACAACCAACCAGCAAGAGTATGGGGTCCGATGTCGTATCGGAAAGTGGCAAGAATCTTGCAGCAGCGCTTTATCGAATTAAGCTTGAAAATCCTTATGCATTAAAAGAAATCAGCAGAAAATTACAAACGTTTTTACCGGAATTCATAACTGTTGATGTTTTTGATGATACGGAAAATCGACAATACGTCATTAGATTAACAGACATCAATAATAGAACCTATTCTTCACGTGTACTATCTGAGGGGACATTAAGAATATTGACGCTTTGTATATTTGAGCATGATTCAAAGTTTAGTAGTTTACTGTGTTTTGAAGAACCAGAGAATGGGGTTAACCCTGTCAGGATTAGCATTATGGCAAAATTACTAAGAGAGCTTTCTACTAATTTTGAAGACGAATTTCACCCATTACGACAAGTAATTGTAAATACACATTCTCCAGTTTTGGTAAAAGAGATTAATAATTGGGTGAAAGATGACTTAGTAAGTATTTGGTATGCTGAAATTCGAAAACGAGTAACTACAATTGACGGGCAGAGAATGGTGCTGAATATAACGAATATGTCTCCTGTGTCTAAAGAAGGGGGCATTCAGATGAATATTTTTGAAACCTCAGAGCAGGATAAGAAAATAACTTTAGCAAAAGTAGATCAATATTTAAGTACGCTTACTGTATAATTGTTAGGAAGTTGAGAAATAGACAAATTTTTGCGGGCTACTTCGTAGAAGGACCAACGGATGCTCGGTTCTTAGAAGGTATTCTTAGGAAATCGTTACTTGACATTGCTTTTGAGTGTACATCCCAGATAGATGTAGAACTCTTTCTTATCGAAATAGATAAGCAAGGTCTTAGTTTTGTAGAGCAAGTAGAGCTTGTCGCTAATGAAGGATTGAATGATTATGGGATAGATTTTTTATTTGTCCATACAGATGCTGATAATAGTACAATAGACAATGCACTTAGACATAAGATTGATCCTGCAATAGCCTCATTGATGCAAAAGCCAGATGAAGGGTATTGTAAAAAAGTCGTTCCTGTCATCCCCGTATATATGACAGAAGCTTGGATGTTAGCAGATAAAGAATTATTAAAAGAAGAGATTGGAACTGAACTTTCTGATAATCAACTTGGGATAAATCGTTCGCCTGAATCAATTGCCAATCCAAAGGAAATCATTGAAAGTGCAATAAGGATAGCAAGAGAAAAACGCACTAAAAGAAGGAGGCATGATTTGATAATAGGAGAACTATACTCACCAATAGGTGCAAAAGTTGAGTTAGGAAATCTAAAGCGGCTTGATTCTTTTAATCAGTTCAATATTCGGTTGAAGCAGGTATTTGTTGAGCTTGGTTTATTGCATGAATAACCATCCTAAAGAGCATAGTGATTCTGGCAGAACTACTGGTCACCCAGATGTTTCATGTATTGCTGTTTTTCTTATCACAACACCCACCTTCTCACCGCAATGAAAAGAGGTATTCCAATAGAATACCCGATCAGAATAGGGAGAAGAATGGATTTGAGCCCTAGTACGAGCAGTACACCAATCATCAATAATTGAAATCCTAAACCATAAAGGGAGACCGCGGTCATGAACCAATTTGGGAAATTACGAGCATCCTTGGCGGAAGAATCTAGTTGGTAAATTAAGTAATCAAAGACACCGTAGCAAAATTTGTACATCGCGAAGAGCACATTTACATGGGATTGTTTTTCTGTGGGAAAAGCTATGGGAGAGGTGTTTTCAATGATTCGGCTGGTTGTATCTCCTGCGTGTATATTCCTTAAAATGACGTAGTAATAATTGTACAAAGTACCCTGCAGTTGCAAAGAGATAAAAGCAAAAAAGATGATCAGCGAATGATCTTTATTGGTCATACCAATGAGTACAACAAGGGCTAAATTGAGGAGAATATCCGATACGGAGTCCAAATACCTACCGACGTAAGAAGGGGTGTTTTTTATTCTGGCCAGCTCTCCATCGGCAGCATCCAGAATTGATTTAAGGACTAAGAAAAAAGTAGCCAGAAGGTATAGTTCCTGGTAGATAAAATAAAGGGCGATCATCCCTGCTACAACAAACCAAAGGGTAACATGGATCGGCGTAATACGCGTATGCTTGAGGGAATTTGCAATGATTTTTGCAACAGGCCGCCCATAGTCGGATAAGTCAAAAAACTTATTTTCTTCAGGAAGTTTTGACATCAACAGCTTTCAAAAAAATGGACTACAAAACAGTAGGAAGGCCAAAGTTAGCGATTTTATCATCGGAAATGGTAAGTCTGTAAGAACCAACCAGTACTCGTTAGCTAAAGTGTCCTGGAAGTTTGGGTAAGAAAAGAAGGATTAACTAATCGGAGCAAGGAGTCAATAGGGCAAGCTGATATTTTTCTCATGTCTTATTTATTGCTTAAACCTTTGATAGCGAGGCTCAACCACCACGAAGTTCCAGTCCTTTTAAAGAAAGTTTGTAAAAAAGCACGACACAACTTGCCTCCTAATGAAATATATCCTAAATTTGCCTCGCCTTTTAAAGAAAGGTACTATTATAGGTTGGTGCGGTAGCTCAGTTGGTAGAGCAATGGACTGAAAATCCATGTGTCGGCGGTTCGATTCCGCCCCACACCACTTCTTTAGCAATTATGAACGTAACTTTTGTACATCATCATCATTCAGGCTTTGCTTTTGCGGCGAATGGTGATCTGATGCGTGCATAATTACTGAATTAACACACAATAAAAAGGTCTTCCGTTAGTCGCGGAAGGCCTTTTTTTATTTCCCCAAAGGCTCAAATTTTTGACGGAAATAAGTAGTCCCTTCTCCAACACAAATCGGAAAATACTGTTCCAAACCATAAATAACTCCAAAATGGCCAATCGACTTAAAGTAGCTGTTCAAAAATCCGGGCGTTTACTCGATGATTCGCTCAAGCTTTTAAAAGAATGTGGCATTAGTATCGACAACGGCCGCAACCAACTAAAGGCTTCCGCGCGAAACTTTCCTATCGACGTGTTGTATCTCCGAAATGGGGATATTCCACAATACGTACAAGATGGTGTTGCTGACATCGGGATCATTGGCCAGAATACCGTGATCGAGAAAGAGAAAAATATCAAAGAAGCACTGGCGCTGGGGTTTTCTAAATGCCGCTTGTCGATTGCCACTCCACGGCAGGTCGACTATTCCGGGCCTCAGTGGCTCGCCGGCAAACGTATCGCTACTTCCTATCCTAATTCTCTGCGCCAATACCTCAGCGGTCACGGGATTACTGCCGAAATTCACGAAATTTCCGGTTCCGTAGAGATTGCGCCCAATATTGGCCTGGCCGATGCTATCTGCGACTTGGTCAGCACGGGGAGTACGCTTTTCAAAAATAACCTCGTAGAACAGGAAGT
>JANQTF010000162.1 GCA_030731845.1 Bacteroidia bacterium
TCTCTGTGCCCTCCGTGCCTCCGTGGTGAACTCTTCCCTCTCTCATTCAACCATTCAAAAATTCCCCCATTCAACACTTTTCCCCTGCCTCATTTGCCCAGCAAAGTGGCGAGTACCGCTTGAGCCGCGTAGGTGCGGTTTTCGGCTTGGTCGAGCACGATGGAATCGGCGCTGTCGATGACGCCGTCGGCGACGATCACGTTGCGGCGCACCGGAAGGCAGTGCATGAATTTGCCCTGGTTGGTGAGGGCCATTTTCTCTTCAGTGATCATCCACGAAGGGTCTTGGGAAAGAATTTGGCCATATTGGCGGTAGCTCGACCAGTTTTTGACATACACGAAGTCGGCATCTTTCAAGGCCTCATTCTGATCGTAGGTCACGGTATGTCCGGCAAAAAACGGTGCGGCGAGATCGTAGCCTTCGGGGTGGGTAATCACGAGGTCGTATTCAGAGGCGCGAATCCACTCGGCGAAAGAGTTGGCCACTGCCTGCGGCAGCGCGCGTGGGTGCGGTGCCCAGCTGAGCACGATTTTGGGTCGCTCTACTTGTTTG
The DNA here is from genome assembly GCA_030731845.1 of Bacteroidia bacterium. GTDB lineage: Bacteria > Bacteroidota > Bacteroidia > J057 > J057 > JANQTF01. The sequence goes on from JANQTF010000162.1 coordinate 553, forward strand.
TATTCCTCGATTGTGAGCAGGTCGGCGAGCGACTGTAGCGGGTGGCGGGTAGCACTTTCGAGGCTGAGGATGGGCACACCAGCATATTTTTTGAAAGCTTCCAGCACACGCTCCTGATAGTCTTCTTCGCGGTCTTTGAGGCCGGGAAAAGAGCGAACGCCGATGATGTCGCAATAGCGGCCCATCACGGCAGCGGCATCTTTCACGTGCTCGGCTGTGCCAGCATTCATCACCGCACCATCTTCAAATTCGAGTTGCCATCCCTCTGTGCCGATGTTCATCACGATGCACTGCAGCCCCAGGTTGTGCGCTGCTTTTTGTGTGCTGAGCCTGGTTCGGAGGCTGGGGTTGAAAAAAATAAGCCCCAGTGTTTTTCCGCGCCCGAGGGTGCTCCATTGAAGAGGATCGGCTTTGCAACGAGCTGCTTTTGCAAGCAGGGCCGGAAGATCAGTGACATCGGAGGCAGCGGTGAAATGGTGCATGAAGGAAAATCGTCTGAGAATGATGGGCAAAAAAGAAGGCGCTCCGCGAGATTGGCGGAGAATTCAAAGATAAATGAGAATCGAGAAAATCAAATGTGAGATCTGGTTCAGCTCACTTTTTCTCCTTCGAGCACGGCCTGTGCTGCCGCCTGAAATTGCATCACCTGCTCCATGGTGAGGGTCAGGGGAGGCAGCAAGCGAATCACATTGGGCTGAGAAGAAGATCCGGTGAAAATGCGGTGCTGATCGAGAAGCTGCTTTCTCACGGGGCCAGCAGGACGGTCGAGTTCCACGCCGAGCATCAGGCCGCGACCGCGCACTTCTTTCACGCCGGGCAGGCTCTCAAGCAGCGGAATCCACGCTTTTCCAATCCGATCGGCATGTGCGATCAGGTCTTCAGACTTGAGCACATCAAGCACCGCGATACCTGCTGCGCAGGCAAGGTGGTTGCCACCAAAGGTCGTCCCCAACATGCCATGCCATGCCTCAAACTGCTCGTCAAGCAGGATGCCCCCGATCGGAAATCCATTGCCCATGCCTTTGGCCATCGACACGATGTCGGGGCGAATGCCCGCGTGTTGGTGCGCAAAGAACATTCCTGAGCGCCCGTAGCCAGACTGTATCTCATCCAGGATGAGCACGGTCCCGGTCTCGGTGCAAAGCTTGCGTGCCAGTTTCAGAAACGAGTGCGAAGGCTCATGAATCCCGCCCACGCCTTGAATGCCTTCCACGATCAGTGCGCAAAATTCTCCTGTCTCCAATTGTTGGGTCAAGGCTTGTTCATCATCAAAGGCGATGCGCACCATGTAGTCGGTCTTGTTCACCGGGGCAACCACCTTGGGGTTGTCAGTCACAGCGACCGCAGCCGAGGTTCTGCCATGAAAAGCCCGCTCCAAATACAGCACCTTGGCCCGTCCGGTGTGAAAGGACGCTACCTTCAGCGCATTTTCGTTGGCCTCGGCGCCCGAGTTGCACAAAAACAGTTTGTAATTGTCCAGACAGCTCTGCTCTCCCAACTTGTCGGCGAGCTCCTGCTGCAGCGGGTTCTGAACCGAGTTGGAGTAAAATCCGATTGCGTCAATCTGATTTTTCAGCATCTCCGCGTAGTGCGGATGCGCATGGCCGATGGAGATCACCGCATGACCGCCGTAGAGGTCGAGATATTCGGTGCCATGTTCGTCATAGACCTGACAATCTTTGGCGCGCACCGGGGTGATGTTGAACAAGGGATATACATCAAAAAGATTCATCGTTCAGAAATTGAGAGCTGAGAGAAAAGAGGAGCGTGAGGAAAGCGGGAAAAAGTGGAGGTCAAAACCCCAGGGATTTGAGTCCCAGGCCAGCTGTTTCTTCGAGGCCAAACATGAGGTTGGCGTTTTGGACAGCTTGCCCGGAGGCTCCTTTCACGAGATTGTCGATCATGGAGATCACAAGGAGTTGGTCTTCGTGTTTTTGCAGGTGAATGAGGGCTTTGTTGGTATTGATCACCTGCTTGAGGTGCGGGTCTTGGCGTGTCACATGGGTAAAAGGATGATCGGCATAGAATGCTTCGTAGCGGTCATAGGCTTCCTCCTCGCTCCAGGCACAAGTGGTGATGCTCGTGGCGAATATCCCTCGGGGAAAATCTCCCCTCAGGGGCACAAAGTGCACCCGTTTTCCATGATTCTGGAGGCGTTGGGTGCTTTGGTAAATTTCGGGGAGGTGTTGGTGGGTAAATGCCTTGTACACGCTCAGGTTGTTGTTGCGCCAGGAGAAGTGCGTGGTGGCGCCGGGTTGTTGGCCAGCCCCGGTAGCGCCTGTGGTGGCATTGACCACGATGTCGTGCGTAATGCCGCCGTGGGCGGCGAGAGGCAACAGCGCAAGCTGTATGGCTGTGGCAAAACACCCCGGATTGGCGACCCGCGTCGCCGTGCGGATTCTGTCTCGCTGCCACTCAGGCAGGCCATAGATGAAGGCATTCTCTGGCGATTCCATCCGAAACTCGTTGCTCAGGTCGATGATCTTCACTGAGTCTGGCAGCACCACGCTATCGAGAAACGGCTGCGTGTGGCCATGGCCACTACACAGAAACAGCAGATCCACCTCCGTGCTCACCTCTGCGGTGAACCTCAGATCGGTTTCTCCGATCAGATCCTGATGCACCGCCGTGACAGCCTTCCCCGCCTGACTGCTGGAATGCACAAATGCGATCTCGACCTGAGGGTGGTGCAGGAGAATCCGCAGAAGCTCCCCCGCCGTGTAGCCCGCCCCGCCGATGATGCCGATGGAAATGTTCATAGTGTTGGTCAAGTCGTTTTTTTTCTGCTAAGACTTTTTCTCACAAAGGTCTCAAAGGCATGCACACAGAGCACTTTTTTCACCGCTAAGACTTTTTCTCACAAAGGTCTCAAAGGCATGCACAAAGGTCTCAAAGGATCATTCTTTTGATGCCATCTTTCATTCGAGAAACATAAAAATTGAGAATGTATCCGAGGGAAACACCAGAAAGTCTCATGTAGGTTAACAGTTGAGCTTCATGAACTGGAGCCAGACTTTCCACTGTTTTTACCTCAATAATCACAAGGTCTTCTACCATCACATCAATCCGAAAAGCAGTGTCGAGTTTTACTTCTCCATAGATGAGAGATACAGGAAGTTGGCGATCGACCTTGAACCCGAGCTTCTCTAATTCATATACCAAGCAGGCTTCATAGGCACTCTCTAGCAAGCCCGGACCTAACTGAGTATGAATTCGAAAGGCAGCATCAAGAATCGCCTTCCCGACCTTTTCTCGATCATGTCTAGGCTGGTTCATCTTTGTGATCTTTGTGTTCTTACTTTGTGTCCTTTGTGAGAAAAAGCGGTGAATACACTCACTCCTCATTCACCAACCGATGCAGCTTGCCCTGCATCCCGAGGATCTTCGTGAAGCCCTTCACATCGTCGCCGGACCATGCGCGGTTCATCTCGCCGTAGGTTCCAAATTTCGCCGACATCATATCATATTCAGACTGCACGCCGATTGCCTGAAACTGATACGGAGACAGCCTCACGCGCACTTTGCCCGTGACAGACTCCTGCGTGTCGGTGAGAAACCCTTCGATGTTGCGCATCACAGGCTCGAGAAACTGCGCCTCGTGGAGCATCATGCCGTAGGAATCGGCGAGTTGTTTTTTCCAGTGCTGCTGAAACTTGGTGAGCACATGCTTTTCGAGCAGGTGATGAGCTTTGATAAGAATAAGCGGCGCTGCTGCCTCAAAGCCCACGCGGCCCTTGATGCCGATGATGGTGTCGCCCACATGCACATCGCGGCCCACTGCATAGGGCGAAGCAATCGCCTGCAAAGCCTGTATGGCAGCCACGGGGTGCTCATAGCGCGTGCCGTTGATGGCGATAGGCTCTCCTTGCTCAAATTCGATGATCACTTCCTCGGTGCCAGTGGCAGTGAGCTGTGTGGGCCAGGCCTCTTCGGGCAGCGTGTCCCAGCTGTTGAGGGTTTCTTTGCCGCCTACACTTGTGCCCCACAGACCCTGATTGATGGAATATTGTGCCTTGGCCCACTCGTAGGTCACGCCTTTTGTTTTGAGGTAGTCGATCTCTGCTTCGCGGCTGAGCTTGAGGTCGCGGATCGGAGTGAGGATCTCCACGCCGGGAGCCATGACCTCAAACACGAGGTCAAACCTCACCTGATCGTTGCCGGCACCGGTGCTGCCATGAGCAATATATTTTGCGCCAACTTTGTGCGCATACTGAGCGATTGCCATGGCCTGAAAGGTGCGCTCAGCGGAAACAGAGAGCGGATAGGTGTCATTTTTCAACACATTGCCAAACAGCAAATATCGAAGGCACTGCTCGTAGTAGGGCTTGATTTCGTCGAGAACAACATGACTGGCCACTCCCAGAGATTCTGCACGGTTGGCAATATGTGCGAGGTCATCAGCAGAAAAACCACCTGTATCGACGATGGCAGTGTGTACTTCGAGGCCTTTGTCTTCAGCGAGATATTTTACACAAAATGAGGTATCAAGACCACCAGAAAACGCGAGTACTACTTTGTCGGGCATTGTGAAAAAGATTGAATGAATGGAGTGTTGGAAGTGCGAAAGTGAACAAAAAAATAGAGACTTGCGGAGCATGGTGGCTATCGCAAGTCTCTGAAGGGGGCAGAACGAGCACTCGTTTTGCGAAATATACAGACCTAGACAGCAAGCGACTTTCCAAAGATGTTCTCCCTTATTTTCTGGAGGATCTTGTTGGATTTGCGTTTGCGCATGTGAGTTTTGTACTGCTGCCAGCGATTGTCGAGCGCTGCGGAGCGCTCCTCATAGGTCATCTGTTTTTTTTCGGGGGAGGCAAATGGATCTGCTACCGACATAGACTTTGCGGGATCATAGAGCATGCCGGTGCAGAGGCAGAGTTTGCGGTCGTTGCGGGTGAGCACATCGTAGTTGGGGCAGCTTTGGCAGCCTTTCCAAAACACCTCGTCGGTGGTGAGTTCGGAGAAGGTGACGGGCTTGTAGCCGAGATCAGAATTGATCTTCATGACCGCGAGGCTTGTGGTGATGCCAAAGAGTTTGGCCTCCGGATATTTTTTGCGGGAAAGCTCGAAGGCTTTCTTCTTGATATTGCGAGCAAGCCCGATGTTTCGGTAATCTGGCGAAACAATGAGGCCGGAATTGGCGACGTATTGACCGTGGCCCCAGGTTTCTATGTAGCAAAAGCCAGCGAGGGCATCCCCATCCAAGGCAATGATGGCTTTGCCTTCGGCCATCTTGGTCTGAATGTAAGCCGGTTCTCGCTTCGCAATGCCGGTTCCACGAGCTTTTGCCGCCTCAAACATGAGGTCGCAAATGTCTTGGGCGAAAGAGGAGTGAGCTTCTGTAGCGACGAGAATTTCAACGTTCATGAAATTGTTGCGCGATGGCCTTGAAAGGTGAGTAGAAATAGAAAAATGGAAAGGTCAACATACAAAAAATCCGACCTGCTGTTGACGGATTGTAAGCGGAGGTCGGGCGAAAAAATCACAAATAAGTGTGAGGAAGACACTATCAGGCCCTTGGGGACCTACTACGTCTCAGCCCGGTCACCGGTCGGTGCGGACTACAGATAGGAAAACTATATGACAGGTAATTCAACATTTCGCTGCAAATATATAGAACCGATACGATCATTTTCATCTGGTGTTATATCTTTTTTGCAATTGTGTATTTATTCCGTGATTTGTTGTCATAATTTATCCTCATGCGTGCACTCATTCAAAGGGTTTCTCAGGCAAGCGTGACCATCGAAGGGCAGCTACATGGGCAGATCGGAGCCGGGCTGCTTGTCCTCTTGGGCATTGCCCCCGATGATACCCACGCCGACATCGATTGGCTGATTCGTAAAATCACGCTGCTTCGCATTTTCAATGATGCCGATGGTAAGATGAATCATTCGGTACAGGACATAGACGGTGGTTTGCTTGTGGTGTCACAGTTCACCCTTTTTGCTGATAGCAAAAAAGGGAATCGCCCCTCCTACACCAAGTCGGCGCCACCATCTATCGCCATTCCGCTTTATGAGGCGTTTCTCTCGCAGCTGCGCACGCAGTTTCAAGGACAGATTGGTACGGGAGTCTTTGGTGCCGATATGAAAGTCGCCCTGCTCAACGATGGCCCTGTGACCATCATGCTCGACTCCCGGGAGGGATAATCGCAATCTGCAATTGGGTACTTTCTTCTGCTTATCGTTCAATATTTGCCCGAAAAGACACTGGCAAAATCATTTCTACTTCGGTGCCTTGTGGCTCCCCTTCGCTGTTTTTCATTTCTCTGAGATCTAGCGAATATTTCTTCCCCGTCATGCGGGCAAATAGCTTGAGCCTGTCCAGGGTGATTTGCATCCCGCGGGAAACATGGTCTTTGGGCCTGCCCTCCTTGGCGGCTTTGCTCGCCTCAATGCCAATGCCATTGTCACGAATCATGATTTTGAGGTAGTCGTCGTCGAGGCGAGACACATGCACCTCAATGATGCCGCCACTGTCAAGGGGCTTGATGCCGTGCTCGATGCTGTTTTCCACAAACGGCTGGAGCAGCATCGGTGGAATCCGGGTGTCATACAATTCCACATCTTCGTCCACCTTCACCCGATATGCTTCGAGCTTTTCAGGAAATCGCACCTTGGTGAGGTCCATAAACAGCTCAAGCCGGCGCAGTTCTTCTTCGAGGGAGATAAAGTCGGTTTTGGTGCTCTCCAGGTTCATGCGAACAAGCTTGGCGAAGCTGGAAAGAAATTTGTCGGCGGCTTTGCGGTCTTGGCGGTGAATGAAGAGCTTGATGGCGTTGAGGGCATTGAAGGTGAAGTGGGGGTTCATCATGGCGTAGAGTGCCTGATGCTCAAGCTGAAGCTTCTCCGCCGTGTCACGAATTTTTTGTTCTTCCTGTTGCTGCCTGCGGCGCTGCGTCACAAATCGAAAAATGAGATAGGCGACTGCGCCGATGAGCAGAAGCATGAGCAGCACAAACCACCACCGTTGATAGTAAGGCGGCAGAATGGTGAAAGTGAATGTACTGGCTTTTTCATAGTTCCAGGGTTCCTCTTCTTTTTTGGCGGTGAGGAAAAAGGTATAGGTACCGGGGTCTAAATTTGGATAAGAGAAAGACGACTGCCGGGAGCCAGATTCGGGCCAGCCCTCATCGAGCCCCTTGAGGTAGAATTTGTATTCCACCTGTTGCGGGCTTCGGAGGCAAATACCAATCCAGGAAAAGTCCACCCTGTTTTGATTGGCGGGTAGTTCCAGACCAATGGGCAATCCAAAGTCATTGACCTGATAGGTGTCCTCTTTTCGCCAGTCGGTCTGGTTTTCTACTCCCACCTTGGTGATATAGACCAACGGAGGCAGGTTTCCATTTTCACGTTCCTGAATACTACTTTTTCTGATGGCTCCCTCAGCAGTTCCCACCCAGATATTTCCAGCTTTGTCATCCACAAACAGGGCATTGGCATTACACTCCATAGAGGGGAGCCCGTCTTTTTGGCTAAAATGTTCGAAATTGGGAGGATTGGGGTCATTTTCCTGAAAAGTTCTCAAATCTAGCCGATAGACCCCATTTTCCGAAGCGATCCACAAATAGCGATCGTCTTCCATCTCCAGGCCAATGATGGTGTGCGCCCCATCTGTATTGCTGATGTGCACTCGGTGCGCTTTTCCTTCCTTAATCCAGGCCAGTCCAATGGCGCTTCCTACCCAAAGTCTTTCTGTATGGTCTTTTTCCAGCGCGATGACGGTCTGCCCGATGATGGTGGAGTCGGCCTCGAAGGTCTCGAATGTGCTGCGAGTCTTTCGCTTCGACAGAGCGGCAGAGCTGCCTACCCAGAAATTGCCTTCTTCGTTGTCGTGATACATCGCGTAAATCACGTTCGAAGAAAGCCCATCGGCTGTGGTCATGTGGCCGGTTATGCGGTCATTGACCATTTGAAACAAACCGTTGTCGGTTCCGATCCACAAAATATCATCTTCTTCATTCACCACATATACAGCGTTGCAAATCAATCCTTTGCTTTCTCCATATACCTCAAATGCTTGTGTGCTGTGGTCCCATCGGCTCAGGCTACCATTGTAGGATGCGAACCAGAATCTGCCCGCTTTGTCTTCATAGCTGAAGCAGATATCGTCGCCGCCAAGGGCCGAATTATTCGTGGTAAGGGTTTGGACCACTTCGTATTCTTCATTCCTCATTCGGAGAATATCAATGCCTCTGTCACGTGTAGAAATCCATATATCACCGTTGGGAGCTTTGAGAAATGACTTAGCCTGATTACTGGAGAGATTCTCGCCCATGGTATAGGCCTGGAATACCCCCGGGGTGATCATGCGGGCACCACCGCCATCCGTTCCAAACCAGATATTGCCCTCCCGGTCTGTGAGGGCCGATCTCATGTGAAAGTCGAGGCTGTTATCGAGTTTTTGCAATGGCTGGATATTGCCCTCCTGATCCATATACACGACCCCTTTGCGGGTTCCCATCCATATTTGTCCGTCGTGATCTTTTGTAAAACAATAGACACCGTTGTCGGTGCCGCCATGGCGGGTGGGTTCAAACAAGGTGAGAAAACGACCATTCCACAGGTATGCTCCCACATTGGTGCCGATCCAAAGGGCGCTTCTTTCCTGTTCGTAATACAGTTTGTAGATATCAAGGTTGCCCAGGGTTTCGGGCATCCATCGCTTCATGTTGCCCCCGCTGCTATCGCATTGATATAAGCCCTTGTCGGTCCCGATCCAAACGCTACCTTCCTTGCCCTTGGCGAGTCCTTGTATTCTTCGCTTTCCAATGAGTTCCTGTTGTCCGGCAAATGGATCGAGCAGGGAGTCGGAATGTGACGGGTCTAGCCATTGTATGCCTTGTGATTGTGTGCCGATCCACAATCGGCGTGGGGAGGTGCTCAAAAAACAAAGCACAGGTTTTTTTGAGATCGAGTCTTCGGCTATGATGCTGCCAAAATGGTAGCCATCGTAGGTAGTGATCCCAGATTGGGTTGCGAAGTAGAGTTTGCCATTGGCCGTATTTTCCCACATATCGGTGAGAAATGTGCCTGCAAGGCTGTCTGGAGGAAGTGCCTCAAAGCTATGTCCATCAAATTTGCAGGGCCCCCGGTGTGTGCCAAACCAGAGAAAACCATGCCGATCCTGAAGCATGGTCATGACCTGCGACTGCACGAGATTGTCGGAGGTGGTGTAGCGGCTCACATTGTAGATCTGCCCCTGCAGGTATGCAGCGGGTATCAGCAGGAAGGCTGTGGCGACCACAATCTTGCTAATGATGGTAGATAGAAACGGGGTGAACTTCACGTGGGTGCTTTTTAATATACCCCTGGATGATTCTTTGTACGTCGGGAACTTCATTTCTAGGGCCAATATGCGACAGAATTTCTTCCCATCCAGTCTTCATTACCTCCTTATCAAGGTAGGTATAGCCGCGATATACGCCATCCTGCACCCAAACGATGGAATGCTCTTCTTCCTGTCTGCCTTCTCCTACTACGAGGTAGGACTCCGTATATTGCCGTCCAAAGCTTAGTGCCTGAACTGCCTGCGCCACGCGGGCATTGTATTCTGGCGGGCTTTCTTCTCCCACACAGGCGCCAAGGCAGAGGTGTAGTTGATGGTGAAAACAGCGGCCAGAGCCAGTTTCGGCACCGTAAAGCTTGGGGCAAAGCGCCAGCTCGCGACCTCTGCGCTCCAGCGCCGACTCAGCCGAGGCTTTGCCAGAGTAGCCAGACACCGGCTTGCGAGAGAGCTTATACTTGTCTATGTATAGCTTCACATATCCTTCAGGGGTCGCTTCTTCATAAATGCCATACCGGAAAGCCTGCCGAAGCTGGGCCCGGTTATAAAGCGGTTGAAGCCGTTTGATCTCTTCATTCTCTCGCAACAGGGCAATCAATTCTGAGCCCGTGACCTCCGTCCTAATATCGTAGATCTGATGGATCATTTCCATGGTGCGGGTGGACTTGTGAGCCGCCTGAAAGTGCGAGAGCACCCGCTTGCGGATGTTGTTGCTCTTGCCTACATAGATGATTTCGCCGCCTTTGCCGTAGAAAAAATAGACACCGGTATCTTCGGAAAGGTCATCAACAATGCTTGGCGCGAGGTGTGGTGGCAACTTGGCCGTGGCCATCTCCTGCTGCAAGGTGAGGCTGATGCTTTCGCCTTTTTGCAGGGAGATCAGCGTTTCAAATACTTTGACAGTGGCTGTGGCATCGCCCCAGGCGCGGTGTGCTGCCTCATTGGGGATCTCAAGGTGGGCGCAGAGGTTGGTGAGCCCATAGGAGGCAAGCCCGGGCATGAGCTTTTTACTCAGCTTGATGGTGCACAGCTGTTTTTTGGAAAATGGGTAGCCCAGGTTCCGGAATTCTTTCTGAACAAAAGAATAATCGAAGCGCACGTTGTGCGCCACAAACACGGCGTTGTCGGTGATCTCCACGACCCGTTTGGCGATCTCAAAAAATTTAGGTGCCTCTCGCACCATGTCGTTGTCGATGCCTGTGATGCGGGTAATAAACTCAGGAATCGGCATCTCGGGATTGATAAGCGAGACAAAGGAGTCCACCATTTTCTCTCCGTCATGCAGATAAATAGCGATCTCGGTGATCCGATCCACTTTGGGGTCGCCGCCGGTGGTTTCGACATCTATGATTGCGTAGAGAGACATGAGGAGAAAATTACACCAGAACAATTACCATGAAAGATACGGATCAATCTCAGAACGAGAGGATGGGATGTGCGACTTTTGCTTTTAAAGGTAGGCTTTGCATAAAATATTAGCAAGTTTCATTTGCAGATATCTAATCTGCTCAAATCATTGGGGGGGCAGGGGCTTTGTTTCACCCTTGAAGCTTTCCTACTCCAATTCTTCTTATCTTAATTGGATTGTTTCAAGATCCTGTCTGGCTCAACCAACCCGGATAGTCCATCTGAAGCAGGGGAAAATGTATTACCAACGGAAACCTTTTAAGCCCATTTTTCAATGAGCCTGTATGATCGTGTCTTTATCAATAACCAAGCGTGGATCGCTGAGAAGAAAGCTACAGACAAAGAATTCTTCCAAAAGCTTTCCCAAGGTCAGAATCCTGAGTTTCTCTATATCGGATGCAGTGATAGCCGAGTCACTGTCGAAGAACTGACCGGGGCTGGCCCCGGCGATATCTTTGTGCATCGAAACATTGCCAATGTCGTTTCCAATAACGATCTCAATGTGATGAGCGTGATTGAGTATGCGGTGGCGCACCTTCAGGTGGAGCACATTGTGGTGTGCGGCCATTACTATTGTGGCGGTGTCAAGGCTGCTATGCAATCTTCTGATTTGGGGATTCTCAATCCATGGCTCAGAAACATCCGGGATGTGTATCGATTGCACCAAGAGGAGCTCGATGCCATCGATGATGAGGATGCCCGCTACAAGCGATTGGTAGAACTCAACGTAGAGGAGCAGGCTATCAATGTGATCAAAACGGCGGTAGTGCAAAAAGCCTACCTCGAGCGCGGCACACCCATTGTGCACGGCTGGGTATTTGACGTGCACACTGGCAACCTCATAGACCTGGAATTTAACTTCGAGGAAAAGCTGCGCAAGATACAGGCCATTTATAACCTCACTAGGGTGGTTCAATAGCTTTCAGAGGGGTTGAGGCGAACGAAAAACCTCAATTCCCAATTTTTACCTTTACCACAGAAAGGTTTTTCCCTCGGTTGCCCAAGTACACAATCAGGGCCTCCTCTCCATTGATCTGCACCGATTGCCTTGGGAAAAACATATCCCCATACTTGAAATCTGGCAACAAGGGCACGCGGTCCGATACCTGCCCGCTGATCCCTACATTGTTGAAGTACACATTGATCGGCAATCGTTGTGGCTTGTATTCGTAGAAAATATAGCTTCCCTGTGACCCCACAGCGCTAAAAAAAGACAGGCTCTCGGGCGACTCAGACATTTGGTTTTTGTCCACAATAGAGTGCCACTCGATGCGGCCATCTGCTGATACGGAGGTGAAAATCACATCCTCGTAATGATAGAGAGCCCGATCCACCCAACCACCATACATATCGCGGTAGGATTGGTAGGTTACATAAAATTTTTCAGCGATCAGTAGAACGCCTCCGTCGGAGCGCAGGATGATGCCATCTTCCGGATCGAGGAAAAAGTTGCGTAGCTCCCGCCCACGATCTATCTGGCTGGAAGAAAGGTAGTTAGATAAAAAGCCTTCTTCAAAGGCATCAAGTGCCTGAAGGAGCAGTTCGCCCGAGGAAGAAATTTTTTGCAGCAGGGTCCCGGCCTGCATATCGGTACCCAGGTTGGAATAGAATCCGGCCAGATAAATATCTTCATTGCGGTCCACCCTAAAAGCCAGGTCGGTGATAAACCGATTCCCAATATCGATTTTGATCTCGACGCCCTCGCGGGTAGCAAGATCATAGCGGTAGATCATGTGCTCGAAGTCCTGTGCGTTTGTGCTCACCGCTGATCGGGTAAATTTCCCCAATACATAAATATTACCCAGATTGCTCACGCGAATATTGCTGATGCTGAACTTGTTATCGGGATATCGAAGGTCTATTTCACCGTCTTGTACTACTTCTCCCTCTTCGTCAAACAGGTAGTAGAGCAAGGTCTCAGACTCCTTGCGGTTTGCAAGATTTTTGAAAGCAAGCAGGCGTCGCTTGTTGGGCGAGAGCACATATTGAAGGTCCACTTTCTGTTCCTTTTGATTTGGGACTACAGACAGCAGGCCGTCCTCAATTACTTGGTTTCCGTTGAGGTCAAAGGAGTTGTAGAAGGTTTTGATGACCCCCTCCGATGGGAAAAATTCACTTGTGAAGACCAGGATATGTGGCCCGATCACGGATACAAAATCCACATTCTTCCTGCCGTTTTGTTCTACCACTTCTTTCGACCACTCTTCCCGCAGATCACTGTTATACTTCACCAGGCCCAGATAGCGAGAGGATTGGATGCTGGTAGGCCCAAAGGTGATCAACCCGCCGTCCACAGGGGAGTATTCAAAAAAATTCGGTTTAGGGTCTTTGCGCACCAAATCGAGTCTGGATAAGACAGTCTGCGCCTCAGCAGTGGTGCTAAAGAGGGCGAGAAATACAAAGACAAGGCTTTTTACTTTCATCATCTCAGAGCTCATTATTCTTTATCATCTTGTACGACCGAACAAAGCGGAAGATTCCGTATGCGCCCAATAGGCTGGCAATCAGGTAGTTGAACACTTCGGGGTTCTTCATGAAGAAGGTCCATTCATGTCCAAACATGGGGGGAGGAGGTGGCAAAATTTGGCGAAAGGCGACAAAAAGCGCTGCAAACATGAAAAACACGCTCATGATGATGCTCAAATATCCTACTGATCGGTACATGCGAATGAATGATTGAAAATGAAAACCAGATAAGGGAATATGGTTGGCCTGATTCCAACGAATTTGCGTGAATTTGCCGATAATCTCAATGAATTGCCGAAATTCTATCTGGCATTCCTTAAATTAGATATATTCTGTAGAGCTTTTGCGTTTCTACTTGACACAGCACTAGTACTCCAGGAATAGAGCAGATATATTTCTTCCCCTGCGTTCATCCCTTTTTTACCTCTCTTAATTTGGTTGTATATACGGAGATTTCTTCCCTTTCGATCGATCAACGAATTCTGAAATAGATATGGGACGCTTGTTGACCCTTTCCCTTTTCCTCTGTGTGATTCATTCTGCTCACAGCCAGGGCACATTTTCGCGTGTATTTGGTGGAAGTGCCGATGAACACGCGCTAGCGCTCACCCCCACACGAGACGGTGGCTACGCCATTGCAGGATTTACGTATTCCTTTGGGGCCGGAAGGAGTGACGTGTGGGTCATGAAGGTAAACCGATATGGGCAGGAAGAGTGGCGGAAGATTCTGGGAGGCCCCGATTATGACTGGGCAAACGATCTGGTAGAAACCCGAGATGGAAACCTTGTGGTGGCTGGTTATCAGCGCGATAGCGTGACCGGGCATCGCAATGCCTGGGTATTTCAACTCAACAGGCACGGCGACCTGATGTGGTCGCAGGTATATGGCGGAGAGCAAGGAGACGAAGCCAAGGCACTTACCCAAACCACCGACGGAGGATTTGCTGTGGTGGGATATTCCCATTCTTTTTCCAAAGGCGAAAGCGATGTGTGGTTGCTCCGCCTCAATGCCGTGGGCGTAGAAATGTGGCAAAAACACTATGGGACCAAAGAGGCCGAAAAAGGGTACAGCATCAAAGAAACCCGCGATGAAGGCTTTGTGATTGGTGGTTTTCAGACGGCAGATGACTCCAACAAGGCTGATATGCTCATTGTGAGAATCGATCGCAATGGCAATGGCGTATGGCGACAAGTGATCCGCGCTCCGGGCAACGATGTGGTGGAATCTATCCTGGAAACGGCTACAGGAAATATTCTCGCCGCTGGCTGGGGCTATACCCATGATCAGGGCTTGCAAGGCAGAGTAGTAGAGCTCAGCCCCGGAGGGCGACAGCTTCGTGATACCTACCTGGGCGGAGCTGGCAAAGAAGTTATCTACGACCTCGAGGCGGTGCCTCAAGGGGGCTATATCGCCGTAGGGCAATCTGGCGAGGAAGGCCGTGCTGATGTGTGGCTGGTTCGCCTCGACGAACGTGGCAACCCTCTCTGGGAAACCCGGACCAAAGGCCCGAAAGAAGATTACGGCCATGCCGTGAAGCCCACCGCCGACGGCGGCTTTCTCATTGCCGGTGGTTCCGAAAGCCTTGCCCAAGGGGGCAGTGACATTTGTCTCTTCAAAACGGACCGTATGGGGCGCTTTGACGCCTCTTCCATGGCCTTTGAATCCCAGCAGTCGCAGCCCGTCGTGAGAACAGACAGCGATTTCTCCAACGGGGTGGTCAAACCAGATCTCTATGTTCTGGCAGTTGGCGTGTCTGGCTATAATGATGAAGGCTTCAGCTTGCAGTTTGCGCATCAGGATGCTGCTTCTGTAGCGAGAAAATTTGCCGAACAAGAGGGAGCCTTGTTTCGAAATGTGGAGACGCGCATCATCACCAATGAGGATGCAACCCTGGTCAACATCAAGGCCGGGCTCTCCTGGCTAGAGCAACAGGCAACCCAAAAGGATCTCATCGTGATGTTTATCTCAGCACACGGAGCCCTCGACCACAAAGGGAGTCACTACCTTCTCCCTACTGATTTTGATCCGCACAACCTCTTTGCCACGGGCCTCAATATTCGGGATTTGACCGAAGGGGTGAGTGCCACACCTTGCAAAAAGTTGATTTTCCTGGACGCTTGCCATAGCGGCCAATCGGGATTTGATTTTCTGGAATTTGCAAGCATCAAGGCATTTGACCTCAATCAGGCTGTGGAGGAACTTGCCGAGCGGGAGCCCGGTGTGACCGTGATCACCTCCTCGAGTGGGCGAGAGTTTTCATACGAACGGCCCGAGTGGGGGCATGGCGCCTTTACCAAGGCCCTGCTCGAAGGGCTCAATGGCAGCGCCGATGTCAATGCAGACTATTTGGTCACGCTGGCGGAGCTCAATTTCTACATCATTGAGCGGGTCAAAGACCTCACCTCAGGCAGGCAACACCCCTACATGCCCATCAACCTCTTTGGAAATATTCCTCTTTTTGCGCTGCCTCAGGACTAAGGGATCAGGCATTCCTATGCTTAATCATTGCTTTCGATAGTTCGAATGAAAAGAAACAAGAGATCCGCTTTGATCTGTTTTCGACACAACCAGACAAACAGAAAGAGGGCGCTAAAGATTGTTCCAATCAGAAAAGCACTCAAAGCAGATGGCCCTTCAACCTTGAATGGAGGTTTTGGCGGATCCAATACCTGAATCATTGGCGTATCTCGCTTAAGTTGGGCGATCGATTGCTCTTTGGATGCTATCAGGCGTATATACATTTCTTTCAACAGCTCGTATGAGGCCTCAAGCTCCAGGTTGTTCACATTGTCACGAGCAAAGATCCTGTACTGATCCTGGTCTATGGCCTTTGCTCTTTGGTATGCCACCTTGTCTAGTTCGCGCTTTACAGAATCGGAGCGGCTGGTAAAAAAAGTTACATTTCGTCTTGCTTGTTCGGTCTTTTGGTTATAAAAATAAGCCTCCAGATTTTCAATATATTTCTGGGCAACTAGCTGGCTAAGTCCTGGTGTGTAGAATCCAACAGAGAAGTTGATAAACCCTTCTTCTGTAAGGCTAATTTCCTGAAAACCGAGCAGGGTCTTGCTCGCTTTGATTACCTTATTTTCAAGAGAAGGAGGTCCATCAGCTGGCAAAATGAGTTTCATTACCCAATAGATTGGTGACAATGGAATCGGAGTATTTTCAATGATCACATCAGCCAGAAGAACTTGGCTCGAATCCATAGAAATGGAGTCAGACACAAGGTGTTCGCTGATAGATCTACTTTTGAGTACCCCAATAAGTTGCTGGCCGGAAGAAGACATTTCCGGACTTCCCATGAGGATGGAAATGGGATTAGGGATGTCAAGACCTGAGGCACCCTCAGATGAAGTTTCGGGATGAAACACCGCACTGATCTTATATACCTTCGGTGAAAAAAAAGCCCTTGTGCCTAGTAAGAGCCCTACAGCTAGTGCAAGGCCGATTATCAGCCATTTTCTTCGTAAGAACTGGCTTTTGTATAGGTCTATATGTTGAAATAAGTCTTCAGCTTTCACAAAAACGGTGCGTTAGGAGGTTTGAGGTCTTAGTCAAACGCTTAATTGACGGCCCTATCTAGCAGAAGGTAAAAAGTAATAATCGTCACCGCGGCACTGATAATTTCTTCTGGCTGGAAATCCCATGATTTCCGTTGCTTTTCTTCTTTGTTATCCTCCTTAGGGCTACGTGATGGAATCTGAATAACGGCTCCCTGATCCACCTTAGGGTAGAATCGAAGGAAGAAAAATCGCTTGGTCCGCTTCACCCTGCCATCTACATACTGAACTGTGCATTCCCGCTTTCTGGTTTTCCTGGCAAATCCTCCAGCAAGTCCCACATAGTATTTCATTCTGCGATTCCCTTGCTCGAACATCACCGTAGTACCTGGCGCGAGCACATTGCCCGTGATCGTCACAGCGTCCGTTCTTGCAGGAATCACAAGCACATCGCCTTTTACCAGTCGGAGGTCATACTTTGATCCTTGTCTTCTCAGGGCTTTGTCGAGTTTGATCGACATTTCCCCAACCCCTTCTCGGATCAGGTATGCACCTTTGAGATAGGAAAGTTTGGTGATTCCATTCGCTCTGGCTACCAGGGAGCTAAGGCGTTCGTCCTTGGCATTCTTTGAATATTCCCCCTCGGTCGTTATTTCGCCCCGCACGTACACGTTCTCCTGAAGGTTGAAATTAGGGTCGGGCCTCACGAAAATCTGATCGAATGTAAAGATCTTGATGTTGTTCAGGCTGCTATCGCTTTCCCAGTCTTGTTCGGTCGTGATGATTTTGATGTTT
The DNA here is from genome assembly GCA_030731845.1 of Bacteroidia bacterium. Taxonomy (GTDB): domain Bacteria; phylum Bacteroidota; class Bacteroidia; order J057; family J057; genus JANQTF01. The sequence continues at coordinate 18,010 of JANQTF010000162.1, forward strand.
GTGGGAATAGGAACAATCTCCCCATCTTGCCCAACAACATCAATGATCCGTGAGAGCTCAATTTGCTGCACATTGGATTCCAGCATGAGGCCTCCAGCCATATAAATCACATCCTTGAGCGACATGCCCGGCACCACCTCATAGGTCCCCGGCTTGCCAACAAGGCCCTTCACCTCCAAGTAGCCTTTGCGAACAAATTCACTTTCAGAGCGCACCACTACCCGGTAATATTGGGTAATATCGATGCTGTCTGCCAGAGAATTTTCTCGCCAGTCCCCCTTGAGTTGAATTCTCTCTATTTCAGCTTCCTTGGTTTTGGTTCCAAAATTTCCCTTATCCTGCACCTCGATAATCTTGTGCAGCTCTACCACATTCAAGGCTGCGGGCTCAGTAAGTCCACCTGCCTGGTAAAGTACGTCGGTGAGGGTCATTCCTCTTTTAACCGGAAACGAACCTGAATTTTTCACCGCGCCCCCCACACTCACCTGTCGCGTAAAAACGAAATCATACTTTGAATACACCTTGATTCGATTGAAATCATAAATCATGATGGTATCAAGCGCTTGGGATTCCTGCCAGTTTTGGGGCACCGAAATCCGTCTGATCAAAGCTGCCTCCGTTGTGTCAGCGGGATTTTCGTCTCCAGCGGTTGGCTTTCCTGTTTGAGGGTCGCCGCTTTCATCAAGAGAAAAGTTTGCGATATCTACGTCTTCCGGGCCACTGACAAATGACAGCTCAATGCTATTGATTTCGGCATCGGGCTGAAAGCCGCCAACCAAAAAGAGGAGGTCTCGGAGATTCATGCCGGGGTATATGCGAAAGGTGCCCGGACGCTTGATTCTGCCGATTGCTGTGAGGCTGCGCGTTTCTCTAAAAGTGTTTTGAGAAAAAAGAATAACGGCGTCGTTGAACTGGAGTTCCACATTCTCCGCCGAGCTTTTGATGACCTGGGCAGAATCTGGAAAAATAGCTCGGAGGTTTACCGGGATATATTCTGTCTCAGCTTTGACAAGGTCTCTCCTCACAATATAGGCCCGATCGAGGTAGGCATCTGGAGAGAGGCCTCCTGCCCGTTCGATCAGATCGGTGAGTCGTTCTCCTTCAAATAATTGGTAGGTATCGGGGTACTCTACACTTCCCTGGATGGTGATGCTGTTGTAGAGTTCTTTTTTTAGGGATTTAATGGCAAGTTTGTCGCCGTCAAATAGCTGATAATCACCGATGGGCGATTTTGCGATCTGATCCAGGTTAAGATTGAGAATCAATTCTTTTTTCTCAGTAGCGGGCCCGGCTACGCTGGTGGAAGGCACAGTTTCCAGCCTTTTGAGCTCTACATTCTTTGTCTGAGCAGTATAGATAAGGCCACCTGAAAAAGCAATCAGCATGTTGAGGTTCTCGTTTTCCTTCAGTTCATACTTCATCGGGCGTGCCACAGCACCTGCTATCTCTACCACCTTGCTGCTGATCGGCACAAAAATGAAGTCGTCCTCTTGTAGATAAAATGGTTGGTAGCTGCCGGAGAGGAGGTACTCATAAATGTCAATGGTGTGGACAATCCTCCCATTTCGTTTCACTTGAATGTTTCTCACAGTACCAATATCTGTGATGCCACCCGCCTGGATAATGGCTCTGAAGGCCGGAAGCGATGCCGGAATTTGATAATAGCCTGGATTCCCTACTTCTCCCACGATGTTGATCCCAATGGTTCTCGGATTGGGGGTGAGGCTAATTTCGATCGTGGCCCGATTGTCCACTAACCCTTTGTATTTCTGGACCAAGAGATCGTGTGCGTCCTGATAGCGCATCCCCGCCAAATAGATTTTTCCAAAAAACTGGCGGGTGATAGCCCCATCATTCATGACCGCAAGGCTCTCAAACTTCTCGCTGGGCCCATAGATAGACACAGTGAAAACATCTCCCGGGCCAATCAGGTAATTGGAAGGAGGAGTAAGTCTCACGGGAGATTCTCCCTGAGGTTGTGAAAGGAAAACGGAATGCCCAAAGATCCCCGAAGGTTCGTATGTCCCCATCTTGTCGGGGGTTGGGTCGAGATTCACAATGTCTTCAGCCTCTAGTGGCTTTGGAGGAGCTATTTGTTGAGGACTAGGTGCAACAGTAGGCTCAGGACTCTCCGGCGTTGGCCTTGGTGCTGGCGCAGAAGTGGCAGGCGCAGGATTTTGAGCAGGTAACTCTTCCTGCAAAATCTCGATGATCCTGCTTTCTGGAATTCCTGCTCTACGCATTTCCTCCACCCGATTTTGAATCTCCAGAAGCTCGCTTGACGATAGGTTTGTAGATCCTGCCGGGGTCTGGGCAAAGATAAGTATGGGAAAAAAAGTCCAAATCGTGATCAGGAAGATTCTGGACAAATAATGGTTTTCTCGCATGAATATGAGTTCAGGGTCCGACAAATCTACTAAATCAGATGGTTCTGGCACGAAAACTATTTCTACAAAGCCTGATGATTTCTTACTCCTTGATTTCCTGGCAAAGCTCAATGAGCACCCCATGTGAATCCTTAGGATGCAGGAAACAGATCCATTTGTTATCCGCGCCCCGTTTTGGCACTTCTGAGAGGAGTCTGAAACCCTCCTCCTTGAGTCGCACCATTTCTCCGATGATATCTTCCACCTCGAAGGCGAGATGATGGATCCCCTCTCCTCGTCGTTCGATGAAGGTAGCAATGGGCGAGTCGGGGCGGGTGGCTTCGAGTAGCTCAATTTTGCTATCACCCGCCATGAAAAAGCGCGTGATCACGCCTTCACGCTCCACCGCCTCGGTTTTGTATCCGCTGGTATTCATGATGGTCGAAAAGAGCTTATCCGCTGCCTCAAGGTTGCGGATGGCAATTCCGATATGTTCAAGCTTCATGTTTTTGGGAGGATTGATGGTGAATGAGTCAAATCTGGCATTGACTTTTGACAGAAAAACTAGGAGCCTGGACCTGCTTAAATGGTTTCTGGACGCTCAAGAGAACGAGCTGGGCATATCCTTTGTGAGATTCAGGATACTTTCCACATATTCCCGGTTATTGGCAAGCCTGGGCACTTTGTGTTGCCCGCCGAGTTTGCCTCGCAGTTTCATCCAATGATGAAATGTGCCTGCTGGCATGACTCGGAAAGTGGGAAATAGCAGGGCTAGATCAGATCTGCGCTTAGCTTCATAATCAGAGTTGAGCCGCTGTAGCGTCAGGTCCATGATGGTGGCAAATTCCTGCACATCGGCTGGAGGCTGTGTGAATTCCACGAGCCACTCATGTCCCCCTTTATTGCTTCCCTCGAAGTAGATCGGTGCGGCGGTATAGTTGCTCACCTGTGCCTGGGTTTGGGCACAGGCCTCTGCAATGGCGCGCTCGGCATTATCTACCATCAGCTCCTCGCCAAATGCGTTGATAAAATGGCGGGTTCTGCCTGTGATGCGAATCCGGTAGGGGGATGTTTCGGTAAATTGGATGGTATCGCCGATGAGGTAGCGCCACAGACCGGCATTGGTGGAGATCACCACCGCATAATTTCGGCCCACCTCTACCTGAGCAAGTGTGTGAGTGGGCGGATTTTCTTCGCCATAATGCTCCATGGGCAAAAATTCATAATACACCCCATAGTCGAGCAAGAGAAGCATAGCTGGATTGCTGGGATCGTCCTGCACCGCAAAAAAACCTTCAGAAGCATTGTAGCAATCCAGATAGGTCATGCGAGAGGAAGGGATAATCCGCTGAAATTCGGCCCGATAGGGCTCAAAACTTACACCCCCATGAACATAGAGCTCGAGATTTGGCCAAATATCGAGCAGGTTTCTGTCCTTGTTTCCCGTGATCTCAAACATTTTATTGATGAGCACCATGGTCCATGTCGGCACTCCTACCATAGAGGTGACGTCTTCCTGGATTACTTCTCGTGCCATGGCTTCTATTTTTTCTTCCCAATGCTCCATGAGCGCTACCGATTTGCTGGGAGTGCGCATGAGTTCATAGAATGTGGGAAGGTTTTCCAGCAGCACTGCACTCACATCGCCATAGCGGGCGTAGTGGTTGAGTTTGTGAATGTTGTGACTGCCGCCGATAGAGAGTGTTTTTCCGGTAAAAAGGCGGCTATCGGGCTTGTGCTCCAGATACATGGCAATCATGTCTTGCCCGGCAGCATAGTGGCAGGCATCAAGCGCCTCTGGTGTCACGGGGATGTATTTGCTCTTGTCATTGGTTGTGCCAGATGACTTAGAAAACCACGAGATGGTGCCCGGCCAAAGCATATCGCTTTCGCCCTTAATACAGCGCTCTATCCACGGATATAGGGTCTCGTAATTAGAGATAGGAACGCTCTTTCGGAAATCCTCGATGGTTTCTATGTCGCCATAGCCGTGGTGTCTTCCCCATTCGGTGTCCTTTGCCCGAGAGATGAGCTGCTTGAGCAAAGCTTCTTGTGCAGCAACAGGGTTTTGGCAAAATTCCTGGACATGATCCATCCTCCTTTTCAGGATCCAACTAGCTACTTTATGTACAAAGAGAATCATCGTTTTAATTGGAAGTTTTCTCCAAGGTACAAACGTTTGGCCTCTGGATTGTTGGCAAGCTCCTCGGAAGTCCCCGCCATTTTTAGCTTTCCTTCATACAGGAGGTAGGCCCTATCCGTGATATTGAGGGTCTCATGCACATTATGGTCAGTGATGAGAATGCCGATATTTCGCTGCACAAGCTCAGTTACCAAAGATTGAATTTCCTCCACTGCGATGGGGTCAATGCCGGCAAATGGCTCGTCGAGGAGGATAAAGTTAGGGTTCACTGCCAGGGCTCTGGCGATCTCGGTGCGGCGGCGTTCGCCGCCAGAGAGCACTTTGCCGGGGCTTTTTCTGATGTGGGTGATGCTAAATTCCTCCAGGAGCTGATCCGTTTTTGCCTTTCTCTCCGTCTTACTGAGTTTGGTGCCCATTTCGAGCACAGCGAGGATGTTTTCCTCTACTGTGAGATTTCGGAATACCGATGCCTCCTGCGGCAGATAGCCGATGCCAAGCTGCCCCCTGCGATACATGGGCTCGCGGGTGATGTCTTTGTTATCGAGATAAATCTTGCCAGTATTGGGGCGGATCAGGCCCACGATCATGTAGAAGGTCGTGGTTTTGCCCGCGCCATTGGGGCCTAAAAGGCCCACAATCTCCCCCTGGCTCACTTCCAGAGAGACCTCATTGACCACGGCACGTTGCCGATATCGCTTGACCAATGCCGTAGCAGATAGTTTCATAGAGCAAATTTCTCAAAAGTACATCAAAAAAAAAGCTGGCCGGAATCTTCCTGCTGAAGTATCCGGCCAGTCCATAGTACGACATCCAGCTATGGAGCCTATGGTGATACAATCAGGATGGCTCTGCCTGTTTTTTGGTTTACATTTATTTTCACCACATAACTTCCCGGAGCAAGTGTGGAGATGGGTAATTCTATGCGTTGCTCACCTGCAGCCAATTGCTTGTGTTCAACGTGCAAAATTTGACCATGAAGGTTGTATATCCAAAAATCTGCTTCCGCTGATGTAGGAATTGTGAAGACTACTTCGGCCTGTTGAGAGGCTGGATTAGGAACGAGCGTGAGCGAAAGCTGCGGGATTTCATCTGGAATAAGGGTTCTTACGCCCTCCTCGGCGAAGAGCATGGCAAGTCCTTCACTGCCCTTGATGGTCTTTTTTCCCAGTATGTAGAAATCATCTCCCACCAGGTGAAAATTGAAACTATTAGCGACTTCTCCCTGGTTGTTGAGTACCGAGACCCCAACCCAGTTGCCCTGGGCATCGCGACGGATCAGTCTTAGCTCGTTTTGGATGTCAGGAAAATTATAGAGAATCCATGGGCGGTCTTTGGAATCGAGAATCAAATGAAGCGGAGAGCCGATCAGGTTGCCCGGATCTCCCAAAATAGAGGAAGAGGTCCAGACTGCATCCTTTTTCTCGACCAGAATGATTTTGTCGGTATTTCCATCCTTGAAAGCAATGACAGGCTCATCTGCGAGGTAGATCTGGAAGTCAAGATTTTGTGGGCTGTAATTGAATGGGGGGGTTACTTCCTCAAATGTCCAGGCTTGCCCAGGCAAGCGCGTCGCCAGCTTGACCTGGTTTGTTCCCAAAGCCACATATCCCAGGTACAGGGCACCATCTTTTTCCCGAATCACGGGATTTTGTCCTGTTGGGCCATCGCTTGCGTCCAGAATCGAATATTGCCAACTGCCACCACTTTGGGCTTTGCTCATCCAGTATAATTGGCCATTGAGTAGGTCATAGCCTGCCCCGTACACCGAATCAGCCGATTGATGGATGAATAAATTACGAAGTCCTATCGGCATAATGCTCGTTACAACCCAGTTTGCCCCTTGTTTGATGGCAAAACTCACTTGTTCTGGATTGCCAGCGCTATATAGGATTTCAGGCTCATCATTGGGCGAAAAAGTGAGTGCCAGGCTCGCAAGATTGGGGGCAGTGGTCACAGGCTCGTAGCTCCATGTCCCGTTTGTTCGTTGCGCGTACCGGATTTCTTCAGAAAAGTCTTCGGAGTAAGTCATGAAAATGTGATCGCTGCCATTAGGCTGCCGCTTGACCCTGGAGGAAAAAAGCCTTCCCCTCTCTTCCGTCTTGGTAATGTATTCTTTAGCTAGTGGGATTAGCCCCGGTGTCATGCTTATTTCAAGGATGGCATCTTTCAGTGCGTCATATACCCAAATCAGCAATTTGTCATGGATCATTTTGCTCTCCAGCCTGTGATTGGTCGAAAGCTTCATGATCGTGTCTTTGCGCCAAAATCCTGCTCTGTTGAACGTATATTGAACTTCAAGCTGATTGGCAGAAACATTATAGTAAACAAGGTAGGTCGTATCTCGGCCCTTGTGCTCAATGCTAATGAATGTTCTGTAATAGGAGTCAGGTGAAAACTTGTGATAGTACTCCGAAGAAAGCTTGCTGCTATCACTCGCATCGGGTGAGAATCGCTGATAAGTAAGCGGGTTTCTGTTGGAGAGATTATATTGTCCGTAGAGAGGAGATCCGGCAGTGGCAAAATGTAGAATACTATCTTCTTCCAGATAGGCCCGAGGGTATTCAAAAGTCTCATAAAAGCGGGTTGCACCCGGCAGTACTCGCGAGACTGAATCAAGGTCCTGATATGTCCATTGGCTCACATTGCCAAAGTCTGCCTTGAAAAGGAGCAGCTTGTGGTTGTGCATGCTATTGGTGAGAATATAATATTTGTTGTTAGCCCGAGGAATGATTTGGCAAAACTCTCCAAACCGATCTCCGTTTGGCAAGCAAGAAGAGGCACTTTCATCCGGAATATCTGGCATGGCATGGGTGATCCAGCCAAGATTTGTCTTCTCGGCAATCCCGAGCTCGAGGTCGTATTGAAGGTAGAAGGGGGTAAATGGAAAAAGCGAACAGCTAGCGTAGTTCTCCACACTCCCATCGTAGTAAGCGATGAAGGGCAACCCGTCGGGCTTTATCTCAATATCAAGCGATCCCTGATAGAGTCGTGGCGCAGAAAAATCATAGCCATAAGGCCCCAGAATTTCCCCGCCGATCGGGCTTTCCCGTAGCCACACGCCTGCACTGTTGTAGGCATAGACCATCTCAGCCTCGTTGTTGATGTTGCGGTCGAGGAACACAATGTGCACAAAACCGTTGTCATCTACCGCAAGAGCAGATTTGTAGCCATGAGACCCCAAAGAAGGAGCTACAGGCTCCCAGGTCCATGTCTCTGTGGTCACGTCGCGATGACCATAGATCAGAATGTCTTTCCCTTTGTCCCAATATGAGACATGCACGTCTCCATCGTCTTCAAAGAAAAAATCGGGATTGCCACCAGATTGCTGGATATCGGTGAGGATATCAGAATAGGTCCAGTTAAGAACCTGTGCCGGTAGCAGGGTCGGCAGGAGCAGGAGCAGAATGGAGAATCTCCATCGGGGTGATTGATGCTTCATGGGAAGGGACAACATCCTTGAGATGTAAATTAATACGAATTTCTTGTTTCCATGTATTGAAAACAGGTTGATAGGCGATATCGACATATTGGGATGGGTTTTCCTGCCACTTGCTGGCAAGCCCAAACCCCACTGCCTCAAACATCCGGCCTTCCTGTTCAAGTACCAAACGAATATGATCCTCTTTCATGATACGGGAATGACGCACCAGCACATTCTTTGAATAAAAGACTGGGCGCCTGTTTCCTGGGCCAAAGGGCTCCATCTGCCCCAGAATTTTGATCAGACGGGCATCAATAGAGGAGAACCCTATTTCGAGATCTATAAAGAGCGACGGCATTTTCTGGTCTTCCCGGATTGTTTGCGCGACAACTTGGTCAAATTTCTTGCAAAAGGCCGAAAAAGACTCCTTTTTCATCGTGAGACCGGCAGCATAGGTGTGCCCGCCAAATTGGATTAGGTGCTCTGAGGCAGCATCTATCGCGTGATACAGGTCAAACCCCGACACACTTCTGGCTGAGCCTACGAGCTTGCCATCGCTCTCGGTGAGCATGATGGTGGGGCGGTAGTGGTGCTCTACTACCCGGGAAGCCACAATGCCGATGACTCCCTTGTGCCAATGCTCATTATACAGAACGGTACTATGCCTCCCAGGGTGGGTTGGGTCTGCAGCAATCATCGCAAGTGCTTCTTGCGTGATCTCTTTGTCGAGGAGCTTGCGCTCATCGTTGGACTGCTGCAATTCCTGTGCTAGCTCTTCCAGGGCCTTGCTTTTGCCCATCATTACTTCCACGGCTTCCCTGGCATGAGAGAGTCTGCCCGCAGAATTAATCCTTGGCCCCACAAAAAACACCAGATCGGTGATGTTCCACTCCCGCTCGCCCTGGGCCTGATCCATCAGGGCCCTGAGGCCCGGCAGGGGATTGCTCCGGATCTTCTGCAACCCATGAAATGCGATGATGCGGTTTTCATCCAGAATCGGCACGATGTCGCAGGCAATGCTCAATGTGGCAAGGTCGGCATATTCCAACACGGGGTTGTAGTCGTCCGATGGAGCCGGGATCCCCGCCTCGATCAGTGCTGGCGCGAGCGCTTGCGCCAATTTTAGTGCTACCCCACAGCCCGTGAGATGGGTGCAGGGATAGGAACAATCCTCCCGCAGTGGATCCAGGATAGCAATGGCCGGTGGGAGTTCAGGGCCGGGTTTGTGGTGATCGCACACAATCACATCGAGGCCTTTTTTGTACGCATAGGTGAGTTGATCCATGGCTTTGATGCCACAGTCTAGCGTCACCACCACGCTAGCACCAATTTCCACGGCATAGTCTATCCCTTTGTAAGAAACCCCGTAGCCCTCGATATAGCGGTCTGGAATATAAAAATCGTAGTCAATGCCCCAATCTTCGGCAAAAAGGCACATCGTCGTCACCGCCGTTGTTCCGTCAACATCATAATCACCAAAAAAAAGAACTTTCTCACCGTTCTTCCTGGCCCCAACCAAGCGCTCCACCGCTTTGTCCATGCTTGTGAGCAAGTAGGGATCGTGGAGGTCGGAAAGGGTTGGTCGGAAAAAATATTTGGCTTCCTCAAATGTATTGACCCCCCGCTGTAGCAGGATCTGGGCCAGGGCAAGCGGAAAAGGTTGCTTAGCACCCAGGGCTTGGGCCAGGGAGGAGGCACTTTCTGCATGGGGGAGGCTTTTGAGAATCCAGCGATGCTTCATGAATGTGGCGTCAAATAGGTTTAGGTTTGTCAAATGTACACAGCTCCAATCGAAAAGCGAATGAATCACTTCTCTTTGCTCTTTTGTGGGAATTGTGAAGCTAGCTTTGCAAATTAGCCCTCAGAATATCTTCATTCGTTACACTTTTTCAGGCATTTGCTCACATGCAAATTATCCCGGCACTATATATCCACGACGGCAAAGCCGCTTCCTATATCCCTGGAGACTATGAGTCCATCCATTATCTCGATCAGTCGCCTTATGAGCTCATCGAGCTTTTGGGAAAGCATAACGTGCAGCGCATCATGTTGCTCGATATCGACGCGGCAAGAAACCCCGAGCATAATAACAAGGCGCTCATCGGATCACTCGCCAACCTCGCTGTGCCCGATCTCGAAGTTGGGGGAGGCATCAATGACATGGAATACCTCAAGACCCTTCAGTATGCGGGGGTAGATTATTTTATCCTCGGGTCTGCTGTCTTTCATAACTTTGAGTTCCTAGAGCAAATCTGTCAGGCAAAAGATGTCAAAAACGACCGCATCCTTATCTCCCTTGATATGCTCGACGGCAGGCTCACCACCTCTGGCTGGACAGAATCAGTAGAAGGGGTCACCCTTGGCGATGTGATGAGGAGATGCATGGAATTTGGCCTCAATCGCTTCATCGTCACCGATGTAAGCAGTGATACTCCCGAGAGCGGACCAGACATTACCTTCTACACCGAACTGATAGAGGCTTTTCCCGACGCAGAAATCTCGGCTTCGGGCCACATCCACACCTACGAGCATCTCGAAGCGCTCAAAGCCATCGGGATCAAAGAGGTAGTCGTAGGCGACAAGATCTATCAGGAAGAAGAGCTGATGGATAAAATATCAGCTTACAACCGCCGAGAAGAGAAGGAAAAATAGATTACTGATCCCATTTCCCAAAAAGCATCAATCCCCGAACGGCGATTACTACAAATATCGGGTAGAATGCCAAGGGGAAATGCTGCGGGAGGAATGTGCCCAACAAGAGCAATAGCACCCCAAGACTACCTGCCCCAAGGAAATACCATTTCAGCCAGAGTAGTTTTTTGCGCCAGACCAAGCCTAAGCCTGCAAGTAAATGCAAGGGATTGGCCCACAGTAGGTTCCAGTTTTGGGCCGTCGCGGTATGGTCTGTGGCAAACCAAAGCAGAGAAATCACGCATCCCATAATGCCAAGGGTGACCCACAATGCCACATCGGGAGCCACCTTCCCCTTCCCTCGCCACCGCAGCCACGAGTGCCAGAGCATGAGCCCCATGATCAGCATGGTGATGCTGAGTGGATGAAGATACCAGGGCGTAGCCGCTACCAGGTCTGGCCCTTCATATATTGTCTCCTGAGACTTTAGCAGAGGTTTCCAGCCAGTGGCGGTGCGCACTTCAGCTCCACCAAAAGCAGTTGCAAGGTAGTCGGGCAAAAACATCTGCTCGCGTATATCCGCTTCGCGATCTACCACGGCTCCCAGAGCCAGGTCTATGCCAAATTCTATCCAGGCCTTCTCCGTGAGATATTCATGTAAATAGTCGCGAAAACTCGCGCCGGTTTTGGTAGGCGCTCCCCATCGCAAGCTATCCCCCATCACATTTTCTACCACGTCTCGGAGGCGCGTAGCACAGTTGTCAAAGAAAAAATCGTAGAGGTAAAATCTGTTTTCGGGGAGATTATTTTTGGCGAGAAAATCTGCGATGCCTTGCTTTTGCGACTGGCTAATGTCCAGAACCTGCTCCTGATAGGTCCGCTCAAAATAGCGGTATGCGTAGTCAAAATTGCGCATGGGATCTTTGTCCACCATGTATTCCAGCTTCCCCTGCATGAATTTGGGGTAGAAATTGGGCGTGTTGAAATCAAAGGTTCCATAGTTATACACCTCATCTACTCCCGTTGCCGGATCATGGACCCGTATGGCGCTGTGGCCAAATGCCGAATAGAGTTCTGAGCCAGGTGCCACTGTGAGCAGGCTGATCTCTGCCATAGAACTCAGACGCTGCGAAAAGGCAGGAAGACAGAATAAAAGAGAGAAGAGGACCAGAGAAAAATGGCGCATGGGAAATGAGTTTCTCGGGGGAAATTAGCACAGATCGAATCCTGCTCCAAAGAAAAAAAAATCCCTAAGTTAGCCACATGAACAAAGCACGTGGTGTCCTTCGGCTGATTGCGTTTCTGTGCCTTAGCCTCTTGGATGTACTTCGGATTTTTCTGTTGCAGGTGATTTTCCCCAGATCCCAATCGCGCCAGATTTCCTATGGGGGACTCAAGCATTGGTCTCGATGGGCAAAGCGGCTCCTCGGCGTTGAGATAGAGTATCAGGGTGAATTTCCCACTGTCAGCGCCATGGTGCTGCCCAATCACCGGTCCTATATTGATGTGTTGCCATTCACCCTCAAGCTCGATCTCACCTTCGTGGCGAAGGTAGAAGTATCCCGGTGGCCAGTCATAGGCCTGGGGGCGCGTGCCGTAGGGACAGTATTTGTGGATCGGGCAGATAAGGCAAGCCGGACGCTGACCCGCCAAAAAATGGGCGAAGCACTGGCCATGGGCAGATCAGTCATTGTATTCGCCGAAGGCACGACCTTCAAAGCGCCAGATCTGGGGGTGCTGCGCCCGGGTATGTTTCAATTGGCCGCCGAAGGGGGCTTTCCCGTCGTGCCCGTCGCAATCGAATACCAACACGTCGAAGATGCCTGGGTCGGAAAGGATACCTTTATCCCTCACTTTATCAGGTGCTTTGGCAAAAAAAATACCCGAATCGTCGTGAGATTTGGACCCATGATGACCTCCAGTGATTCCGAATCGCTCCGGCAGGAGGTATATGAGTGGCTTCAGATAAATTTGGCAAACATTCGCAGCCAAATTTCGGTATGAGGACTATTGTTCTGCACCTGGAGATTCTTCTATATCTTCGCTCCTTGATCCATTGCCACCAGCTAAGCCCATGACCAAACTTTCTGTTAATCTCAACAAAGTAGCCCTGCTGCGAAATAGTCGTGGCAGAAATTACCCTGACCTGATCCAGTTTGCCCTGGATTGTGTGAAGCTTGGGGCTGATGGCATCACCATGCACCCCCGGCCCGATGAGCGGCACGCCCGTAAGTCAGATATTTTTGAGCTGAAAGAGGCACTCACTGTAGAGCTCAATGTGGAGGGATACCCATCTGAGGATTTTCTCCGCCTCATCGAAGAGGTGAAACCTGCTCAGTGCACCCTCGTGCCCGACGCGCCCGATCAGCTCACCTCCGACCATGGCTGGGATACCAACAAATTCAAAGGATATCTGCTCGATATCATCCTGCGGCTCCAGGCTGCCGGCGTGCGAACTTCCATTTTTGTAGATCCTGATCTCGACATGATTGAGGCTGCACGTGAGATTGGCACGGATCGGATCGAGTTATATACCGAGACCTATGCATCTCAATATGCCTTCGGCAATCCCAATTTGGTGGAGGAATTTGCCCGTGCAGCTGCCTTTGCACACGAACTTGGCCTCGGCGTAAATGCCGGTCACGACCTCAACCTCGATAATTTGCTGCACTTTCACAGCATGGTCACACCGCTCCACGAGGTTTCCATCGGTCATGCCCTCATCACCGATGCCCTATATCTTGGCCTCGAAGAAACCATCAGGCGCTATCAGGGCTGTCTTGGTAAGTCGGTGAGCTAGATGCTCCTCACACCAGCCTCACTTCTCTCACAATCTCTTTGCCCATCTGCTCATTGAGCATGGTGCGTATTTTTTCGCGACTCAGTTGCAGCTCGCTTTTCCAAACCGGACTCGCAATTCTCACAAAAAATATCCCACCCTTAAACCAGATTTTCTCCGTGACTTGCGCGATGGGTTTCCCCATGAGAGACTCCCAATTGGCGATCACTTGCTGGATTGCAGCCTCCTCATCCAGGCCGTGAATTTCCAGAAAGGACTTGATCGCATCACCAAGACTTTGATATGGTTTTGACATAGGGGAAAGATAAGCATTTGTGGGGAATCTGTTGGGGGAAATCGGGCCAATCGTTGGGCTAAGAAACTGTGACTTCGCTATTGAGCACGGAGAAATATGCCACCTCTCGCTTGCTCTCTCCAAAAATTTCCCTTAGCCTGATTTCGGAGGTGTCGGTGATGAAAATTTGTCCTTGAATTCGAGATTGTAGCAAATGAGAGATTTGCCCCAGCCGATGACGATCAAGTTTGTCAAAAAGATCATCGAGCAGTAGAATTGGAGCCAGGTTGGTTTTTTCCTGTAACAGCTGATATTGGGCGAGTTTGAGTGCGATCACAAAGGTCTTTTGTTGCCCTTGTGAGCCATAGTTTCGCACACTGTGCTCATCGATATGAAACTGGAGATCGTCGCGATGGATACCCCCGACTGTGTAGCCATTTACGCGATCTTTGTCCAGATTGTCGCGAAGCAGGTTGCGCCAGCTCTCTGTGGTATTGCCATCAAGTTGGCTTTTGTATTGGAGCTTTGGCGTCTCTTTGTCGGATACGATTTCTGAAAAATAAGAGGCAAAAACCGAGGAAAATGCTTCCAAAAAGTCTTCTCTTCCGGCTTTTACCGCAATCCCGTGCGGAATGAGCTGATCATCCCACAGCGACAGTTGCTCCTGATCAAATCGGCGATTCTCCGCCATGAGCTTCAGCAGGGCATTGCGCTGCTGAAGCACGCGCTCATAGTGAATCAGATGATGGAGAAACTGATGGTCATACTGGGAAATGAGCATATCCAAAAACCGCCGCCTGTCGGCCGATTGGCCGTTGATCAGGTCTGTATCTGATGGCAAAATCGCTACCAATGGCATCAGCCCGATGTGGTCGCTCATGCGCTCCACCGCCTTCTGATTGATGAGAAGCTTTTTGCCTTTGCCCTGCATATAATTGCAATGCACTTGCTTCACTGATTTGCCTTTTTTCCAGGCTCCGCCAATGAAAAAAAACTGCCCCCCATCTTGCACCGCCTGCCGATCCTGATGATGGCGAAAGCCTCTGGTGAAGGAAAGGTAATGAATGGCATCGAGAATATTGGTCTTGCCTGCGCCATTGGGCCCGGTAAAGCAATTGATATGTGGCGACAAGTCGATCTCCAGGTCTGTGTAGGACCGGAATTGTGTGAGCTGAAGATGTTGCAGGTGTGGAGTTGCCAGCGCCAAGAGGAATGCGTCAAAAAGTAGATTGGGCTTCGAATATCGCAGCTAGGCGGGGGATTACCTAACCGCCCAGGTGCTTAACACAGCTCTAGTCTTGAATGACAAGCGGAAGGGTGCTTACTTCTCTTGCTGTGCTGATCCTGCAAAAATAAACCCCAGCACTGAGGTATGCGGGCACAGGAAACTCAATTCGAGAAAGCCTTTGATGATTCGAAGTCGAAACAAGTCTTCCGCTCATGTCGAGCAAAGCCACCTCCATTTCCTCCAACGAGAATTGCGGCATGCTGATCGTGATCCAATCCCCTCTTTTTGCGGGATTTGGGTAGATACTCAGCGCAACATCAGCAGGCTGAACTCCCGTGACCGGGATCTCTTGCACCCGGTCAAGCACAAAGGCCAGGTCCCAGACCAAGGGTGGAATGGCAGCTGCGAGCTTGCCATCGGTTACTGACACGGCTTCATTTGCAATCACATCACCCGTGAGGCAATCGTACCACTTTAGGTAATACAGGCTGTCTTCAAGCCCCTCAATGTTCAAAACCGCTCCATGAAGAGGTGCCGGAACACCGTTTTGGGGCACATGCAGGTAATTGTATTTGGCATGGAGCACCCAGCCCGTCGCCAGCTTCCCGTTGGCAGAAACCAACACATAAGAATCAGCAGCGGCGCCCAGACCTGCGAAGCTGTAAGAACTGATCGTGATCCAATCTGCCCCCGTGTTATCTACCTTTATGTAGTGAAACCCTGCATCCACCTTCACCGTGAAATCCTGGTTGGTTCCCGCTGATTTGTCTATCATCTTAATGCCATCCACCCAAATCGCAATCTTGGGAGATCTGCTTTTGGCAGAAGCTGTGCGCACAGTAAATGAACCCGCGCTTGGGAAATGGACCGAAAATACAGGCGGGCTTCGAAACTGCGTGTTGAATTGCGATCCATAAAGGTAGGTGCCAAGTCCAGGATTGGTGGGGGTAGTTGTTCCGTCTGGGTTGATGTCGATGGAGTTCTGGGCAATCGTGCCCCAACCACCCGATGTAGTGAGGGTCAAATCGCCCGGAGCATTTGACACATGGGCTTTGCCCGGCGATAAATTGCCTTTCGCAAAAGGAATCCGCTCCGCCAACTTTGCGATGGCCCCAAAATGATAATAAGGGTCACTGGGGTGAATATAAATGTCCCACCACCAACTCATCGCCGTGCCAAGCCCGCCGCCCATGAGCGATGCCCACAAGCTGTTGTGGATATGAATGCCACCGGGGTCTGCAGTGCTCAGGGTTTTCGATAGCCCGTTGCCAAACTCCCCGTTGATGGTTGGCTTTTGAAAATTTTCCAAATAGCTCCTGCTACTTGTGACCAACACCCGCTCCAGATTGGCAGCTGCTACATAGTGGTGGGTTTGGGTAAAGTCCATATCGGCATTCGCCCATACCAGCGGGTCATTTTCTTCTTTGGCAAAGCTCGTGGTCACGAGATGGCCATAGGGATCGATCGACTTGAGATAGGCAGCCATCTCGGCATGCCATTCCATGACCTCGATCTTGTATTGCTCATAATTGTCGGTCCATTCTGCCTCATTAAAAAGCTCCCAAGCCATGATGCTGCGAGCATAGCCCCACCGGGCCACGATATATCGAAACCGGTTTTTGGTATGGGCAATGGCAGAGGAATTAGTAAAGAAATCCCAGGGATTCTGACAAGGGCCGCCGTTGGCTGCATTGTAGGGGCTGTCGCTCCAGTTGGGATTCACCTGGGTAGAAACAGGCCCATGATGCTGGAGGCATAGCATCACGTAGATCCCTTTTTCGGCACTGTAGTCATAGAGCCAGTCCTGATAGCGAGCATTCGCTTGCAGGTAGTTTCGCAAGCCCGAAAACCCATTCCAATTGTTTTTCCACTCGATCCCCAAGCCCCAGTGAGCATGCCAAAGCCTGAAAAAATTGCCTCCATGGGCAGCAAGGCTATCGAGCCAGGTTCGATAATCGATGTATGGATTGTTGTTTTGCCAGCACATGTTTTCTCCGATGGGGATGTATTGGTCGCCATTGGCAAACTCCAGGTAGTTGCTGCTGCCGGTTTTGATAATGCCTTTGGCCAGGTCACTGCCAGGCGGCACCACGGTGAAGGTGCCCGGCGGTTGCGATGCGATCCCGCTTACATCTTGGACCGAGAGCTGATAGGTCCATGTGCCGGGTTGATTTGGTGAAAACCGAATCTTAAATCCTTCGCCCTCGGGCCTGAGGCTTCCGTTGTCTTGGAGGGAATAGTCTTCCATGAAAAACCCATCGACCTCAATTTGCTCATTGTTGGGTCCGGTAAAGAGGCAATAGACCCTCACCTGATCATAATCATAGGGGTTGGTATAGGTCCCGGATAAGGAAACATTGGCCTGAAATTTACCGAATTGCTCAACGGTATTGCTCTCAACATCGAGGGATAGAATAACAGGTTGGGCCTTGCTCATGATAGGAATAAGCGTAATCAGGAAAGTAGCAATGATAAATCGGGCTAAGTTGTCCGGCATATTTCTCAATCAATGGGTACTTTGGCAACAAAAAAATGTATCAATTCTCCTTCGAGGAGTGAGCGATCATACAGGTGTAATGTCGCAAATTGAGCGGATAAATCCTTGGATATGAGTGCCTGGAAGGAACTTTGCAAAGCCAAGATCAGTCATGGGTATGCCTGGCAGATAAGGGGGGAATTACCCCAGGTATTATTCGCATTGTCAACACACGATAGATCAGGGAGGCATTTCGCAGGATTTATGACAGCACCTCATTTGATATTCTACCTAAATATCTCCAATTTCACCACCGCAATTGACCTTTAGCCAAATACCCATTATCACCTCATGGCAACCACCAAAGCGAAAGCGAAGAAAAAAGGCACGTACGACAAGGAGCTCCTCCTGCGCTGGTTCTACCAAATGCTGCTCATCCGCAAGTTTGAAGAGCGCGCCAGTCAGCTGTATATGCAGCAGAAATTCCGCGGATTTTGTCACCTATATATTGGGCAAGAAGCCGTTGCTGTCGGAATCGAAAGCGCCATTCGTCCTGATGACTATGTGATCACTGCCTATCGTGACCACGGTGGTGCCCTGGCTCGTGGTGTTGATGCAAATCCATGTATGGCTGAGCTCTATGGCAAAGCTACCGGTACCTCCAAAGGAAAAGGCGGATCGATGCACTTTTTCTCCAAAGAGCACAATTTCATGGGTGGTCATGGAATCGTAGGCGGGCAGATTCCACTTGGTGCTGGAATTGCCTTTGCAGCCAAATACACTGGCACAGACAATCTCTGTGTTTGTCTCATGGGCGATGGCGCTGTGCGCCAAGGGGCACTTCACGAAGCCTTCAACCTCGCCATGCTTTGGAAACTCCCCGTTATTTTCGTGATCGAAAATAACAACTACGCCATGGGTACATCCGTGGAGCGTACTTCCAACGTAACTGAACTATACAAGCTCGGCCTTTCATACGATATGCCTTCGGTCGCCATCGATGGAATGAATGTCACCACAGTGCATGACGACATGCAGGCAGTAGTGAAGCACGTGCGCGAAGGCAATGGCCCTTATCTCGTAGAGATGAAGACATACCGATACAAAGGGCACTCCATGTCTGACCCGCAAAAATACCGGACACGCGAAGAACTCAACAAGTATCGCGACAAGGATCCGATTGCCAATCTGAAGCTTTACATCCAGGAGAATCATCCTGATTTCCAGACTGAATTGGATGCCATGTCTGCCAAAATTGATGACATTGTAGAAGCCTCTGTGGTATTTGCCGAAGAGTCTCCTTATCCAGATCCAAGTGAGCTCTACGAAGACGTGTATGTAGGTGAATATCCCTATATCATGGAATAAGTCGTCAGCCAATCTCTAGTATATGAAAGCTCCACAGGATCCTTTTTCTGTGGAGCATTTTTTTGTCCAAGAGAGTCAACTTCCCCATTTGCGGATAAATCAAACTCTCTTCAAAAGAATTCGTATCTTTGCGATACATCCACTCATTTTTCATCCTGGCAGGTATCAGGTTGTAGCATCTTCCGATGGCACAACAGGGGTGTACGTATAGCTGCCGCCAACAAGTTTACCACACATTTATGGGGAGATCTCAGGAAACCTTTAGTAAAAAAGAAAAAGAGAAAAAGAAGCAAAAGAAGCGCGAAGACAAGGAGCGCAAACGTGAAGATCGCAAAGCAAATTTTGTAGCAGGCAAAAGCCTGGAAGATATGCTAGCGTATGTTGATGAAAATGGGGTGATTACCGATACACCGCCAGATCCTTCCAAAAGGAAGAAAATCAAGGCCGAAGACATCATCATCGGTGTTCCAAAAATGGAGGACATGGAGCCAGAAGATCCCATCAAAGAAGGCCGTGTTACCCACTTCAATAGTGACAAAGGATACGGCTTTATCCGCCCCCAAGACTCTCAGGACAGCATTTTCTTTCACGTGAACAACACACTCGATGATGTTCAGATGAACGACAAAGTGACTTTTGAGATTCAAATGGGCCCTAAAGGTGCTGCCGCTGTAGCCGTAAAACTAGCTGAATAGGGGACCTGCCCCTACTCAGATAGCTTCTTGGTCTCACCATATTTTCTCAAGAAAGAGCCCAGGCTTTTTCTCCCTTGGTGTATGGAATACAACCTTCGTATCTACCAGGTACTTCTACATAGCGAAGTGCCTGCGTAGCGCCGATTTTTGAGCTGAAATAGCCCCACAAGGTGAGCTGCTTCATCATGCTGAAATAGTGCGCTTTGTCGCCGGCTTTCATCTTTTCCGCATGCTCCTTCGCTACGCCGTCTATCTCCGTGAGGAATTCCTTTTTTTGAGCATCATCTAACTGAAGGAATTCCTTTTGGAATGTTTTTTTGGCGGCTTCATTGAGCTCTCCAATTCCATTGAGGAAAATGGTCTGCTCCTCTGCGTCATAGCAGTCTGTGACGATGGTTCGCATGAATTTGCCAATCTCTGCCGCTTTGGCGCCTGGTGAGTCTGGTGTTGTGGGAAGAATGGTTTCTCCTACTTCATCAAGGAAGGTCACATTGTTGTCGGTAAATTCCAGGGTAGATAGCTGAAGCGGGCGCGTCTCGCACCCCGAAAGAAAAAATTCTGCCCCGACAATGGTTCCACCCAGAATCAAAGAAACCCGGGATAATGCTTCGCGTCGATTCATAATGCAAGATATAATCAACCCCGGAAGCCAATCCAGATTGGCTTCCGGGGATTGTGTTAAAAATTAGAGATTCTGTTTGTTGAGTTCTTTCACTGCGAAGTCCACGGCCCTTGCCGTAAATGCCATGTAGGTGAGAGAAGGGTTTTGGCAAGCAGCCGAAGTCATGAATGACCCATCAGTGATAAACACGTTGGGGGCATCCCACATCTGATTCCACTTGTTGAGCACAGACGTTTTGGGGTCTTTGCCCATGCGGGCAGTTCCCATTTCGTGGATCCCACGACCTGGCGTACCGTCTCCGTCATTGCCTGTCACGTTTTTTACACCCGCTGCCTCCAGCATCTCCATGCCGTCTTGTAGCATATCCTTGCGCATATTCAGCTCGTTCTCTTTGAGCTCACAGTCAATGGCAACCACGTTGAGCCCCCATTTGTCGGTCGTCGTTTTGTCGAGCGTAACTTTGTTTTCGTGATACGGCAGGATTTCTCCAAATCCGCCCATGCCGATGGTCCACTGCCCTGGCTCGGTGAGCGATGCTTTGAGTTCTGCCCCGATGCTGTATTCTGCTACTTCGCGGTTCCAGCCTTCGCGGCTCGCACGGCCCTGATAGCCAAATCCGCGTACATAATCCCGCTTTTCGCCATTCATGTTTCGGAAGCGGGGAATGTAGAATCCATTGGGACGACGACCATAATAATACTTATCCTCATAACCCTCTACATCGCCAGAAGCGCGCACCCCGAGGTGATGATCCATCAGGTTGTGACCCAATTCTCCACTGCTGCTTCCCAGTCCCTCTTCCCACACGTCTGTGGCAGAGTTTTTCAGGATCCAGGTAGTATTGATGGTCGAGGCGTTGAGGAAAATGATTTTTGCCTTGTACACATAGGTTTGGTTGGTCTCAGCATCAAGCACTTCTACGCCAGTGGCACGCTTGGTGTCTTTGTCATAGATCACCTGGGTCACGATGCTAAAGGGCCTCACAGTGAGGTTGCCGGTTTTCATCGCAGCAGGAAGGGTAGAAGACTGCGTGCTGAAGTAGCCGCCAAAGGGGCAACCAAGCCAACATTTGTTGCGGTATTGGCATTGGGCCCGGCCTTCGAGAGGTCCGGTTACGTGGGCCACCCGGCCAATGATCAGGTGCCTGTCTCCACCAAATTTTCCTTTCAAACGGGCTGCTACATCCTTTTCCACACAGTTGAGCTCCATGGGCGGGAGAAATTGTCCGTCCGGCAAATGGGCAATGCCGTCATTATTCCCACTGATTCCCGCAAATCTTTCCACATAGTCATACCAAGGCTCGATTTCCTTGTAGCGAACCGGCCAATCAATGGCAATTCCCTCTTTTGCATTCGCCTCAAAATCCAGATCACTCAACCGATAGCTTTGGCGGCCCCATAGCAGCGATCTTCCCCCTACCTGATATCCCCGAAACCAATCGAATCGCTTGATTTCGGTGTAAGGACAATCCTGATGGCTTACCCACCAATCCCGGTTCATTTCGTTGAGCGGGTAGTCCCGCTTGAGCACAGGCTCCTCCTTAATCATTTCCTGTGTGCGGGTCCCGCGATGAGGAAATTCCCATGGTCCTTTCGTAGCACTTGTATAATCCTTGACGTGCTCTACATTTTTGCCACGTTCCAGCATGATGACTTTGAGCCCTTTTTCAGTCAATTCTTTGGCAGCCCAGCCTCCACTGATTCCTGATCCCACCACGATGGCATCATATTCCATGTCAGACATATTGCGAGTAGTTTAGTTTGAGCAAATAAATTAGCAAAATATTTCCGTTGCCCTGTCCTGTTGGAAGGGCTTTTCTCCCAACTTGCAGAGTAATCCCATATTTTTACAGGATGAGCAGGGACATTATCTCACTCAAGCTGCCAGCCAGCTCAGAAGCAGGATAACTCCCAGCATGACAAGAGCCATGCCCAGGCTCCACTGCACCTGCCCGGTGTGCAGCCTCCGCAATCTGCGCCCCAGGCCACTCACGCTCTGAGCAAGGGCATTCACAAACCCATCAATCAGGCGATCATCGATCGCCGAGGCCATGGAAGACAACGAAGGCGTTTTTCCGGGATGTACCACCAGCCATGCAAAGGTGTGAATGCCGCCATCAATCAGCTTCCGATCAATCCATTGAAAGAAATGCCCAATCCTCAGGAACGCAACAGCTATCACTTTCTCATACCACCAATCCCAGAAAAAGTGTCTGTAAGATAACCGATGGAAGATCCCCTCTGTTGCACCGGTTCGCTGAAACCTCTTCCTCATTCGATAGGCCAATGCCAGCCCCGTGAGACTGACAAAGATCGACAGAACCGCTAGGGGCAAATGAAGACTACTTGATTCGCTTGCAGAGGTACCCCAGCCTGCTACCAGCCAGCTTGTCTCCGCGGTGAGTGGGTGCAAACCAAATGGCAACCAGACACATAGGAGCGCCAAGAGCGCCAGCGGGAGCCACATTCTGATGCCGGGACGCTGAATGGCTTGCCCACTTGTGGAAGCTTTGGCAAAAAAGATCAGCCAGGCATGGCGTCCCATATACCAGGCCGTGAGGCCAGCGGTCGCAAATCCAATGATCGGCACGAGCCAGCGAATAGCTTCGCCATCCATGGCCCACATGGTAGCACCCAGCAGGATCCCATCTTTCGACAAAAAACCCGAAAAAAGTGGCAAGCCAGAAAGCGCCAACATCGGTGGCAAGTAGGCCCAGAACACCTTCGGAAGGCGCTTCCGTAACCCTCCCATCTCCCGCATGTCCTGGCTGTGCACCGCATGGATCACAGCTCCAGCAGAAAGAAATAGGGCACATTTGAAAAAGGCATGGGTGAATAAATGCAGCAGCGCCATGTCTCGGGCTCCTACGCCAATGGCCATTACCATGTAGCCGAGTTGGGAGATGGTGGAATAGGCGAGTACGCGCTTGATATCCCATTGGGTCATGGCAGAAATGGCCCCCATGAACGCGGTGATGGCACCAACCAGGGCGATCACGGCCCCCGCTTCAGCCGGAATCAGAAATGCGATGCGTGCCAGCAAGTAAACCCCCGCTGCAACCATGGTTGCAGCATGAATCAGAGATGACACAGGTGTGGGGCCTTCCATAGCATCAGGAAGCCAGCCCTGCAAGGGAAATTGGGCCGACTTGCCAGCTGCGCCCACAAAGAGGCACAGCGCTGCTGCTATCTGCCACCCAGAGGGAATCAGTGCGAGTTGAGCGGGAAGTTCATCTAAGGTGAGGGTGCCAGTGAAGCTGATGAGGATGAGAATTCCTACCAAAAATCCTGCATCGCCGATGCGATTCACCAAAAAAGCTTTCTGGGATGCACGGGAGGCTGCTTCTTTTGTTCGCCAAAACCCGATCAACAAATAAGAGGCCAGCCCCACGAGCTCCCAACAAAAGAAGATCAGCAGAAGATTATCTGCCAGCACCAGCCACATCATGGCGGAGCAAAAAAAGCCGAGGTAGGAGGCATATCGACCAAAGGCAGGGTCTTTCTCCAGGTATTCACCTGAAAAAAAATGAACCAGCGTAGCAATTCCGGAGATCATCGCGAGCATGGCTGCGGCCAAAAAATCAATCCGCAGGCCCCACCGTAGCTCCAGCCCCGATTGTGCAGTGCCTACTTGCACCCAGCTTCCGCTGCTTTGAAACACAGCTCCGTCAGCAACTTGTATGAATACCCACAAGCTCAGGAGAAATGATCCGCCGATCAGGGCGATCGAGAGAAGGTCGGAGGCCTTCCTTTGGGTGTTTCCCGCGATCATGCCCCAAGCCCAATTCAGCAATGGGAGGGAAGCCGAGAGGGCTGCCATGCCGGTGACTGGATTCCAGGGGATGCTATTCATAGCCTGAAAGGTAAGGAATGATCACGAAATTCTGGAAAGGGCAATGCCCAACTTTGAGAGGAGATCCTCATAATCTGTCGGCCATGTTGATGACCCATGCCACCTGAAAAAGCAAGAAAACCACAAGAATGAGCCAGGAGAACCAGGATCTACGCTTGAGTTTAGTGAATGAAAAAGATTCTCCTTTCACTGCGGCCCAGGCAAATAGAGGAAGCAGGGGCAAGTGATACGTGGGGTGTGAGAAGGCCAGCAAGTATGGAAGTGAATAGGCACCTACAGTAAGCAACCAAAGGATCTTCTCTCCTCTTCGCCAGGCATTGCTCCTCCAGCTCCACCAGGCCATGAGCAGCAGCAGCAGGTAGCATATCGCATCTGCTATAAGCGAGATCATTCCCCAAAGGGGGGCTTGTTTGTATAAGGTAGCTCCTGCGAGGGTATCGAAGCTAAAGAGAGTCGCAAGCCGCGTGCCGATGCGGAGGGCAAATTCTCCCGGATGGGTGGAGATTCGCTGCCAGGCCAATGCCTGAAAAGCGTGGTCTTGTTGCTCCACGGGCAGGGCTCTCACACTATCTAGCTGGGTGTAGAATGGCTCGAAATGCGCATCGCCGTGTAGATCCTGAGAGCCTAAAATCCAGGTTCGGTAATCGGGGGTCCAGGCATTGTTGCCGAGATATAAGTTGTAGCTGTTGGCGGAATTGATCGCGATCCAGCGACCTTCTTGTTGATATAAACGGGCTTCCCATCCCAGGACCATCACCAAGGCAATAAGTGCGGGGAGGATGGCCACCTGCCAGCGATCTCGCTGCCAGGCATAGCCCCAAAGCATCACGGGCCACAAGGCCAGACTTGCTCCGCGAAATAAGACCATGAGACCCAGGCAAATGCCCAATCCAAGACCATCTCGCAGGGTGGAGCCGCCCCAGGCTCCTATAGCCCATTGCCAGGACATCAGGAGAAGAATGGCTACTGGCAAATAGGTGAGCGGCACCACCGATTGATGGACAAATGCCGGGAAAATCGCAAAAATCGCTTTGATCCACCACCCCCGTTGGCTATTGCCCAGAGGAAACACCACACTGATCAGTACCCAGAAGTAGAGGATCCACATGCCCAAACCAATACACATCCCCAGCCATTCCTGGGGAATCCCCAGCCACATCCCGCCTGCGAGCAGATGGGGCAAGGCTGGCGGCCAATAATGATCCAGCCAACCTTTTTGCAGCAAAGCCTCTGCCGCATCTTTGTACCAATGCGCATCTCCAGGCCAGTGGTCGGAGAGCAGAAATTTCCCGTAGATCAGCCGTAGCAACACGCTGCCCAGCATCAATGCAAGCCAGGGAGACAAAATTGAAGTACGGGAATTTGTCATATCAGGAAAAGGGGGAATGGAAACCCGAGGATCGCTACCCAGATAGGAACGCGAGAAACCCTCATTGGCCTGTATTTCAACTTGAATACAGGGCCAGATGTTTGTGCCGAATGAATGATCCTTCAACTCCGATCCGGATTTTGTTCCAGATCGGAAACACTGCAATTTAGCAGAGGATTTTGTCAAGACACAGAGGGAATGATTACGGTATTAAAAATTGGAGGAAAAGTCCTCGACAACGCAGCTCAGCTTGATCAGCTGATCGCTGATTTTGCTAGTCTGGCTGGGGGCAAACTCCTGGTGCATGGCGGTGGCAAAGCCGCCACTGACCTCGCGGCCCGTCTCGGGATTGAGGCCACGATGGTGGACGGGCGTCGGATCACAGATGACGCTATGCTAGAGGTCGTGACCATGGTGTATGGCGGCTTGATGAATAAACAGGTCGTAGCAAAATTGCAGGCCTTGGGCCAAAATGCCGTGGGCCTCACCGGGGCCGATCTCAACGTGATCAGGGCGCACAAGCGCCCGGTTTCATCCATTGATTATGGCTGGGTCGGAGATATCGATCAAGTTGATGCACCGCAGCTGCTTGCCTTGATCCGTGAGGGAATCCTGCCCGTGATGGCACCGCTCACCCACGACGGCCTCGGGCATTTGCTCAATACCAATGCCGACACCATCGCCTCCTCGGTGGCTTGCGCCCTCGCAGCCGATGGTCCCGTGCGGCTCGTCTATTCCTTCGAAAAGCCAGGCGTGCTGAGCGATCCCAACGACGATTTTTCCGTCATTCCTCTCATCACCCCCTCGATCTACGAAGCGCATAAATCTGCAGGAATCGTATCTGGTGGGATGATCCCCAAGCTCGATAATGCCTTTGATGCACTCCAGGCTGGCGTCGAGGAAGTCATCATTTGTCAGGCCAGTAGTGTGGCACACATTGGGACGGAAAGCTTCGTTGGGACTATTTTGAGAATTAATTAGCGCAAAAAAGCTAAGGCTTGGTGACGCTGATCACCAGCACCCAATCATTCCCTTCCTCCTCATCGGCAGGCGGATCAAAAGTCATGTTTGTTTGGGGCTCAGGAAGATCATGAAGCTCAATGATCTCTCCCATTCTGGGGTTGAACCAACTTGCCTCCCTCTTGCCTTTGGCAAGTTGATCTACATGCAGGGAGAAGGTGCTTCCCCAAGGAGCATAGACCATGACTAGGCTGCCGTCCCCGGCCTTTGCAGCCCGAATATCCTTACCTTCGGTATTGGGGCCCGCTGCGATCATACCTTGTGCAGGCGTCAGGGTTTGCCAGGCATATTTCCGCAGAAAAATCCCCATATACCCAATCTGAAAAGCGCCGGGGTAATTCATGGCGATGTCCCAGGATGTTCGTGCCTGGGAGATGGGTGCTCTGCCCTCCTGCCACATTTGCCAAATGTTATGGTTGCCGTAGGTGTGGCCGCAGGCACCTGAAAGAAAAGACCACCAAGCCGCCCTGCGTGCGTCAAATTCGTCAAACCAGCCATTGGCAGAGTTCCAGTTGATGGGGTGATCTTCATAGCAGGGTTCTCCGTCTAGCACAGGCTTGGTCGGGCTCAGCTGATAGCCTTCTGTGGTGATCTGGTAATTTTTATTTCCGCTGCTTCCATGGCCCGATTGGAACATGTGAAAGTCAATCCATTGGTCTTCCCCAAAGTATTCATAGGATTTGTTTCCCCCCATCGGGTGATAGGTCATGAGATGACTTCCTTCATCGCCTGCGGCAAGCCCTTGGGCCATGGCCCGGATGATGGTGTAGTCTTCTGCTTCTTCTGGCGAACGGTCGCCACCGAGAATCCAGATAATTGCTGCGTTGCGGTACCGTTTTCCGAGAAATTCGCCGTATGTTTTTGCATTTTCTTCGGTAAATATTTCGGGGCCGACTCCCCATTTTTTATTGAACTTGTCTCCCCAGGTTGGCAGCATCCCAATAACCAACCCAAGTCGCTCGGCCTCCTGCACGATGTAATCCACATGTTGAAAATAGGCCTCGTTGGGCTTGCCAGGATCATCATTGAGGAGCGGCAGATGGCCGTAGGGATTCGGGCTGTGCAAGCCATCTAATTCTGCAAGGACCACAGCCTGGATGACAGAAAAGCCCTTGGCCGCGCGATTTTCGAGGTAGGCAGTAGCCTCCTCTCGGTTGAGCCTGTGAAATAATTCCCAGGCGGTGTCGCCGAGGTAGAGAAAAGGCTCCCCGGCAGTGGTTTCGAGAAAACGACCATTGGCGGACAATCGCAGTTGCTGCGCAGGGACCCACAAGGGAATGAGGAATAGAAAAGTGAGGAGGCGACTCATGGGTAAAAATAAAGGTGAATGAAGAACAATAAGTTCTTTCATTCACCTCGTATTTCTGTCCTGTGCTGGCAGATGTTACCAGCCCAGCAACCAGGCAAAGATCAGCGGGGCCACGATGGTCGCATCTGATTCCACGATAAATTTTGGGGTGGTGATATCCAGTTTGCCCCAGGTGATTTTTTCGTTTGGTACCGCGCCAGAGTAGGACCCGTAGCTTGTTGTAGAATCCGAAATCTGGCAGAAATAACTCCAGAACGGGATGTCGGTCATTTCCAGATCCTGATAGAGCATTGGCACAACACAGATCGGGAAGTCACCAGCGATTCCCCCACCGATCTGGAAAAAGCCTACGCCTTTGCCTCCGCTGTTGTCGATATACCACTTGCTGAGCCAGGTCATGTATTCGATGCCCGATTTCATGGTAGAGGGGTTCAATTCTCCCTTGTAGCAATAGGAGGCAAAGATGTTACCCATGGTGGAGTCTTCCCATCCTGGCACGATGAGGGGGAGGTTTCTTTCAGCTGCGGCGATCATCCAAGAGTGCTTGGGATCGATTTCGTAGTGCTCGACCAGATCGCCACCGAGTAGCATCTGATACATATACTCGTGAGGCAGGTAGCGCTCTCCTTTTTCCTGGGCGGTCTGCCAGCGCTTGAAAATGTGCTTTTGGATTCTGCGGAAGGCTTCTTCTTCGGGAATACAAGTATCGGTGACGCGGTTAAACCCGTTTTCGAGCAGGTCCCATTCTTCCTGCGGACTGAGGTCGCGGTAGTGTGGCACTCGCTTGTAGTGGCTGTGCGCCACGAGGTTCATGATATCTTCTTCAAGGTTGGCACCGGTACAAGAGATGATGTCCACCTTTCCTTGTCTGATCATTTCGGCGAGAGAAATGCCAAGCTCGGCGGTGCTCATGGCACCTGCGAGGGTAATCATCATTTTTCCACCTTCGGCGAGGTGTGTTTCATAGCCTTTGGCGGCGTCCATCAAGGCAGCAGCATTGAAGTGGCGGTAGTGATGTTCGATAAACTGGGAAACAGGTCCTCGGGACATGGCAAAAAATCTGAGTTAGTGGACAAAATAAGACAGTAGCTACGGCGAGAATAAGCCACTGACGGCTGAGATGCCTTGGGACTCCAAAGATCCGAATCAGCGGGAAAAAGGCAAAGACGTCAACGAATAACTTCCCCCCTGTGCCTTCACAGGACAGGAAGAGCGAGCTAGGAAAGCTCCGACTGCCAGGGCCATTTGTTTTTGTGCTGGGCGCGGTTGGCCTTGTCAAAGTCTTCTCTATAAATACCGCCCTCGGCATCAGGATGGAGGGTGAGGTAGGAGGTAGGAGACAAATCCAGCGGGAGCTCATGTCGGGCAAACCAGGCAATGCCTTTGCATTTAGCAGGTTCTTTGTTTGCCGGGATGCCCGCCCAGTCATTCACCTTAAAGACCAGATGAATCTTGCGGGTGGCATCTTTTTCCCGGTAGATCATTCTCACCATGTGGAGAGACTGCGCATTGAGCTTGATTCCGAGTTCTTCGTAGCACTCTCTGAGGAGGGCTTCCACAGGAGTTTCGTTTTTCTCAACATGACCACCGGGCAGCCCATAGCCGCCGCCCTTGAATTTGGGGCGGCGCATGAGCAGATATTTCCCGTCCTGATAGATCAGGCCTCGAACCACAATGTCGGTGCGGGTTATAGCCATAACAAACGGGATGACGTTGGTAGGCGATGTAACTGCATCAGATGCCAGGATCTGTGTAGCCCAAAATCTTCAGCACTTGCTTGCTGTTTTGTTCCTCGTGTAGCACATGGGTGCGTCGCGACCCGTCTGGGTTGAGCGTCACAAGCACATGCTTGGGATCAGGCATGAGGCAGTGATGCAATCCACCCACTCCGCTCAGCACTTCCTGATAGGCACCCGTATGGAAAAATCCCATGTACTGCACCTTGCGGGTTTTGGGCATGTAGATCGCATCGAGGTTGGCCTCTTGGTTGTAGTAATCGTCGGAGTCACAGGTAATGCCCCCAATGAATACTTTTTCATAGCCATTTTCCCAGTTGTTGATCGGCATCAGCATGAATTTCCGGTTCAGTGCCCACACATCAGGAAGCATAGAAATCAGGCTTCCGTCAATCATGAGCCACTTCTCGCGGTCATTTTGCTGCTTTCTGCCCAGTACCTTGAAGAGGGTTCCTGAGCTTTCGGCTACGGTGTAGCTACCAAACTCTGTGAGCAAATCTGGCTCGGGCACTTCATGATCGGCACAGATTTCCTTGATCGTTTTTACGACCTCATCAATCACATAGGCATAGTCAAAATCAAACTCCAGGGAGTTGCGGAAAGGCATACCGCCACCAATATCGAGTTTGGTGAGATGTGGATTGATTTTGCGGAATCGGCAATAGAGGTTCACGAATTTCCTCAACTCATTCCAGAAGAAAGGAGAGTCTGAAATTCCTGTGTGCACAAAGAAGTGCAGCATCGTCACCTTAAAATGGGGATGATCGGCCAGTCTTGATTGGTAGAAATCAAGAATGTCGTCCTCCCGAATCCCAAGGCGGCTGGTGTAGAAGTTAAAATCTGGCGGTTCTTCCGTAGCGAGACGAATGCCAAGATTACAAGGCTGATCGATCTCACTTTGATAGAAATTCAGCTCCTCTTTATTGTCGAGAACAGGGATGATGTTGGTGAAACCATCGTGCACGAGGTCCACAATTCCCTGTTTATATTCATAATCTTTGAATCCATTGCACACCACCAGGATATCCTTGTCGAGATATCCACCACGATAAAGTGCCTCAATCATCGGCAAGTCAAACGCAGAACTGGTTTCGAGTTGCACCTTGTTTTTTAGCACTTCCACCAGGATGTGCTTGAAATGCGAGCTCTTCGTGCAATAGCAGTACGTATAATCTCCCTTGTAATCGTGTTTCTTGAATGCCTTGTGAAAAAAGTCTCGGGCATCCTGAATTTTCTGGGAAATAATGGGGAGATAAGTGAAGCGTAGCGGCGTTTTGTACGTCTCGATTAGCTCCATCAAGTTGATCCCATGAAAGTAGAGCTCATCATCCATGACCTGAAACCCAGGAGGAGGGAACTCAAAACTTTGGCGGACGAAGTCGTGATAAGATTGCATGTTGCCAAGTTTGCCTTAAGCAAAGGATTATAAAGGGGTGAAGGATAAAGGGGATTCTTTTTATTTTTCTCCTGCCAAGGCAAACGAATGATTAGTGTCCCGATTATCATTTTCGCTTGCAATAGTACAGTTTTCTGCGATTGCAGATGCGGAAACTCAGTATTTTTTCTAAGCTAGGCATTAGAAAAGTGTCCAAACGGTTTCATAGCCTATTTAGTTGGCAAATGAGGGAAAAAATGTAATTTCTAAGCCACATTTATCCTTCGCTTCTTTTCACTACTACAATTCCCGAAGATTTATGATTGTCCCCAGCCTCCTACTCAAGCAGCTCTATACCTTCGGTAGCCTCAAAAACACCGAAACAGGGGTGAGTTTTGGCCTCAAAAACCGCCTCAGCGATGCCACCATCATCGGTGT
>JANQTF010000163.1 GCA_030731845.1 Bacteroidia bacterium
ATTCCTGCGGCGAAGTAGGCATCAAGGATGGGCTTGGCAGCGGCAAGGGTTGTGGGATTGTTGCCGTTTTCGAAGGTGTTACCGAGGTTGAATCCAGGTCCCATTTCGGTTGTTACCTTGGCAGCTGTCATGCCCGTGGCGATGGGGTCCGGTTCGGGATCTGTTCCCTTTACAAATTTAACTTCCGGTTCTTTACAAGAAACGAGAAGCATCGACAGGAATAAGACATTGAACAAGGAAATTGCGAATTGGCGCATAATGGTAACTCTGTTTTTTTGGGGCAGTAACTTCATTGCTTGATAGTGAGTAGTTTTAAATGGCTTGAACTGTTATAAAAATACGATCAGTGAACAACAAATTGGGGGTAATTTGTCCTGATTAGGGGCGGTTTTTCGTCTAAAATGGCTGTAGTGCTCAAAGGAAGCGTATCCAAACGCCTGACAGACAGCATTTGCAACGCAACGTCAGCTCCCCTTCCTCTCCGGTAAGGTGGGAGAACGAGGGCCTCGGTAGAGATCGAACAGCATGACTCTCCTTGATTTGTCCATGAGATCTGCATGATTGTCAAAATGCGAAATCGGGGAGTGATGAATGGGAGGTATAGAGGTAAAACCACCTTAGAGCCGATGGATTCGCCGATCCTCACCCCCTCCCGCCCCAAGCCCAATAAAGAACAGGAATCACACACAGGCTCACTGCTGTGCCAAACACCATGCCCAGCACGAGGGTCAGCGCCAAAGGCGCTTGAAGGGCATTGCCCAGACCACCACCGAGCACCATCGGGAGGGCGGCAAGCATGGTGGTGAGGCTCGTCATGATGATGGGGCGAAACCGTTGTTTCCCTCCGAGGCCAATCGCCGCTTTTCGCTCCATCCCTTGTCGCTCCCAGGCCTGGATTGCCTCGATTTTCAGAATAGAATCATTGATCACGATCCCTGATATCACAATCAGGCCGATCATGCTCATGATGTTCACACTCATACCCAACAGCCACCATGAGATCAGCACAAGACCAAGGGTCACGGGCAGCTCTGCCAGGATGATGAGTGGCAGCCGAAACGATTCGAACTGAATGGCCAGGATTGCAAATAGCAGCCCGATGCTCACCAACAACCCAAGCCCGAGCGAGCTCGCCATCTCTTCATTTGCCGCCAAATTTCCCTGCCACTCAGCACGCAACCCTGTGGCCCGGGGGAGAAATCCGCCTACTCTTTCTGCCGCCGCCGCTTCATCTACCCCCGCTGTCTCTACCCTCAAACCAATAAAAGGCCCGGTTTCGTTTCCTTCAATGAGGCCAAGGGCGGGCCGCTGACTCACCTGCACCAGGTGTGATACCGGCACCAGATCGCCTTGGGCATTCATCACAAAAATCTCGTTCAGGCTTTCGGGAAATGGCTCCCTCGTCGTGGCGTGAAGGCTCAGTGCCGTGCGGGTTCTCCCTTCGGTGAGGGCAGCTACCTCTAGCCCTTCCATAGCCGAAGCCATCGCTTGATACACCGATTCCCAGCTCACCTGATACAGGAGCAATTGCTCAGGATTGGCCTCTACCCAGAAGGTCATCGTTTGGTCTATCGGCGATAGCGCCATTCCGGTAGCAGCGACCCAGTCTCGGCGAAACGTGTGCGCCTGCTCAAAGCTGGGAATAGACTGCTCCTCCTGCGACGAGAGGGCAATCACATACGTGGTCGCTGTGCTTCCGAGCAGCTGCTCCAGCGGATCGGGAGGCACCGAGAAGGCAAAATTCGTTTCTGGATGCTGCGCTTTCAACCAGGCGCTTACGCTAGCTTTCAAGTGCAGCAAGGTGGCTTCGTCGGGGCAAGAAAACCAGGTTTTTACCTGCTGAGGCGCCAGCCTCGTTTGGCTGAGCGCAAACTGCTGCGGTCCGATCTGCGAGGTGACGGTTTGCCACTGTCCCTGACAATGTGCCAGCAAGTTCTTCATTCTGGATTCGCTTTCCGAAATGCTCAGCGGTGAATTCCAGGACAGGCGAAGTTCTGTGGCTGTGCTGGGCAAATCGGGAAGGCGCTGCAACGGCAAGCGCGTAGCCGAAAGCCAGCCTGCTGTGAGGATCAGGGCAATGCCGGCAAAGGTGAGTTTGCTCCTTCTGAGCAACCGGGCAACGATGTTTTCATACAGATGTTCGCCACGCGATAGCGAGCGCGCGGAGATCGGCTGATCTTTTACCCAAAACAAATACATCACCGGCAGGGCCAACACCGACACAAGATAAGAGAGAAGCAGGGTAGTGGAAATGGCGAGTGCCTGCTCGCGAAAAAGCGTTCCGGCCAGGCCGGGGATCAGGGTCAGGGGCAAAAATACCGAAACCGTGGTGAGGGCCGAGCTGAGCAGCGGTCGTTGCACATCACGACTGCCAGTCAGAGAAGCCTCTGCGGCACTATTTCCCGCTTCCCGCTGTGCCATGATGCTGTCCACCACGATGATGGCGTTGTCGATCATCAGGCCGATACCCAGGATGATGCCCGAAATGGACACGAGATTGAGGCTCATTTGTAGGAGATAAAATGCCAGCAGGCTCATGAGCAATGCCACGACCACCGAAAGCCCAATCAGCCAGGGTGTTTTGGCATCTTTGAGGAAAAAGAAGAGCACGAGAAATGCCAGCCCTCCGCCTGCAACGAGGCTGCTTGTCAGGCTGCTAAACGCGTCTTCGAGCAAGAGGCTTTGGTCTTCCGTGAGCGAAAAGGAAATGTCGGGATACCTGTTACGCTCGCCTTCCAGGATGCGGTTCACAGCTTGTTTGAGCTCGGAGATGCGTGTGTCGGGATGCTTGACCACGCCAAGCCCGATGGCTGCTTGCCCTTGATACAAGTAGGCGCTTTGTCGGGGGCGCTGCGCCAGGCTGATGGTGGCCAGTTCGTCGAGGCTCATCATCCTGTTGGCAATGAGGAGCCGGATGCGCTTCACATCTTCGATGGTTCGCAGGCGCTCTGTGAAACGAAGGGTGTAGGCATATTGATCTTCTTCTACCACGAAGCTGCTTGAGGGAATATTGGTGGCGCTCAAGGCTGCGCGAATGTCTGCCAAAGAGACCCCGAGGCGCTGAAGCGCCAGTTGGTTTACTTGAATTCGGACCTCTGCTTCGCTGAGGCCTGTGAGGTCCACAAGGGCAATTTCTGGCAATTGCTCCAGCAAAGGGCGCAGCACCTCCCGCGCATACGCACCAAGGGCTAGATGTTCCGCTTGCGCGTGACCCTTGCCTGAAGCAGGCGTGTAGGACAGGTTGAGCATAAAGACAGGCAAATCTGCCGCCCGGGAGCGGAGCACAAGTGGGCGGGGAAGTTCTCTCGGAAAATTCGCCCACAGCCGGTCCACCTTTTCATTTACCTCCCAAAAAACCTCCTGCATGTCTCTGCCAAATTGAAATCGCAGGGTGGCGCTCCCGGTTCCGCTTCTCACCTCGGTGTGGAGGTCGTCGAGTCCATCGCACTCCAGCAATTGTCGTCGGAGGGGGTCCATGACTTGCCTGTCGATGTCTTCCGCCGTCCAATTGGGGATATTGAGCTGAACGGTAACCACTGGCAGATCAATCGCGGGCATCAGCGACACAGGAAGCCGAGACCCTGCCAGCAAGCCCAGCAGGCAGAGCGACAACACACTCACGAGCGTGGCTATGGGTCGTTGAAGGCAGAAGTTGATCAAGAAAAGGAGAAGTTGAAGGGTGAATTATTTGCCAGGGCGAATCTTGACCAAGGCCTGATGACTCAGGTTGAGCTGTCCGTCGGTGACAACAATTTGGCCGGGCCTCAGGCCTTCTTCGATGGTCAGTTGGGTTTGATTTTCGCCTGAGATTTGCACGTAATTCCAATAGACAGTATCGTTGGACCAGGTGAAAATCACGTCGCGCTCCTGTCGGCGGATGTTGGCACTTTTGGGCACGATCATTTGCCCCGGGCGGGCCTCCTTGGCTGAAACTTTCACATTCATGCCACTGATCCATTTCTTGCCGGGATTGCTCAGGGTAGCGCGCACTTGGATGAGTCCCTGCTCATTCACGACGGGGTTGATTTCTGTGATGCTTGCCGTGGCCTCTTCTTCAGAGATGGCCATGATCGAAAGCGACACGGGCTGTCCGGTGTTGAGGTATTGTCGTTCTGATTCGAGAATAGGGAAGCTCACTTGCAGTTGATTGTCTTGCAACAAGGCGCAAAAAGGGTCTGCGCCCGTCACGAGCTGATAGGCCTGGGTTTCGAGGTTGGCAACCCTTCCTGCGAATGGAGCTCGGAGGCTGCATTCTTCCAGAGATCTTGCCGCCCTGAGCGTAGCGAGCCTGGCCTGGGCAAGGCCCGATTTGGTGAGGCCTGTGGCCCATTGGGTCGGGGGTGCGTGTGCGCTGTCGGTTTCATCAAGAGACATCTCGATGCGCCAGATGCCAAACTCCATTTGGGCTTTGGCTTGAGCTTCTTTGGCTTGTTGCCAGGCCAGCCAGGCCGGGAAGGTATCGAGCCGAGCCAGGAGTTGCCCCTTCTGCACCCACTCTCCATTTTTCACAAAAACGGCTTGCACTTCTCCTCCTTGCCGAAATCGCAACTCGGCTCGCCGTAGTGCTTCGAGCTTTCCATTGCTCAGAATTTCCCGATAAAAAGTGCCTTCTACCACATGTGCTGTGTCCACCC
>JANQTF010000164.1 GCA_030731845.1 Bacteroidia bacterium
CCCTGGGCCGGTGAATGAGGGCACAGCACAAAGCGAGCTTCTGCTTCATTCCGCCTGAAAGCGCCCCCGCACGCCGCTTTTTGAAGGGTTCGATCTGCGAATAGATCCCTTTGATCAGGTCGTAATTGTCTTCCAGCGTGGTCCCGAAAATGATAGCAAACAACTTGAGATTTTCCTCTATCGACAGATCCTGATAGAGCGAAAATGTGCCCGGCATGTAGCCCAGGTGCTTTCTCAACTCTTTAAAATCCGACTTGATGTCGAGGCCATCCACGGTGGCGCTGCCTTCATCTGCCAGCAAAAGCGTGGCGAGAATGCGGATCAGGGTGGTCTTACCTGCCCCATCTGGACCGATCAGTCCAAATCGTTCGCCGGGTTCTACAGACAGGCTCACGTCGTCGAGGGCGAGGACATCGCCGTAGCGCTTGGAGAGGTGTTCGATGCGAATCATAAGGGTGCTGATTTACCAGTTGGCTTCACCGGGCATACCGATTTTGAGCTTGCCATCGGCGTTGAGAACCGAGATTTTGGCCGCATACACGAGGTCCACGCGCTCTTCTCTGGTCTGGATGGATTTGGGGGTAAACTCCGCCTGATCGGCAATCCAGGTCACCTTTCCCGGCAAGCTGCCCAGAGCAGTTCCCGATTCGTCAAACATCACCTCGACATCTGCACCAATGGCGATCTCGCTGAGTTGCGTGCCGGAGATAAACACCCGGAGGGTCATGTCTTTGGTATTTGCGAGCTTGAGCAAGGGCTTGCCCGGCGAGGTGATCTCGGATTGCTCGGCATAGGTGACGAGCACACGACCTGCTTCGGGAGCTTTGACGTAAGATCGTCTGATCTGATCCTGAATGAGGGCAAGCTGCACGCGGAGGGGCTCCACTTCGCTGTTCACGCTGCGGTTTCCGCTTTTCATTTGCACGAGGCGCGCATTTTTCTGCTGGTTCACCACGGCGATCTGCCCGTTGATCTCGTCGAGGGTCTGCGAGGTGGCGGCGCTGTCTGCCACGAGGGCGGTGATGCGCTTTTGCTCTCGCTGCAGGTTGGCGAGTTGGCTATCGAAGACGGCGAGCTGCGGGGCAATGTCTTGTGAGCGGCTGAGCACGGCATTGATCTGGGCGAGCAACTGCTCTTGCTGGAGTTGCAGCGCAGCCGTGTCGATCACGGCGATGAGCTGACCGGCTTCGAGCCATTGGCCCTCCTCAGCACGGAAGCTCATGATTTTTCCGGCACGCTCGGAGGATACGAGGATTTCGCGGGCTTCGAAGTTGCCATAGGCATCGGCAGGGGCCTGCTTTTCCTCGCAGGAGAGAAGCGCGGCCAAAGAGAGAATCAGAAGGAATTTGGTATTCATGAGTGAATGAGTTGACGATGAAATGGGTGAATGAAATCTGAGCCAAGTGCTCCCCTACTCTACCTGACTGCGTTGAACCTGGAGCTTGCTGAGTTGGAGCCCATGCAGCTCTTTGCTGAGGCGGTTGCGGGTGAGGGTTTGCACCTCGCGGAGATAGTCTGTGGTGGTGATGGTGCCATTATCGAGCTGAGACTCGGCTCGCGCCACGACCTCTTCTTGCAGGGCGATCAGCTGATCGTCTTGGTCGGCAAAGGAAGACAGGGTGAGAATTTGCTGGTCGATGCGGGCAAGCTCGGTGTTTTGCTGCAACTCAAAGAGGCTGCGCTGCTGCCCCACCATGCTGTGCTTCAGTCGCAGCACTTGCTGTTTTCCTTCCCTCATTCCCCAATCAAAAGGAGACCATGACAGCCGAAGCCCCACCATGTAGAAGCCGCTCAGGTCGGTATTGATGAAATTGTAGGGGTTGGGCTGCCCTAGCCCACCGGTGGCGAATGCCGAGATTTTGGGCAGCTTTTGCACATCGAGCAAATCGCTTTGTGCATAGATCAAGCCTTGCTGCAAATTAAACAGCTCAAGCTCGGGCCGTGGAGCATTGGGCAGCTCTGCACTGACAGGCCTCGTGAGGGTCATGCTCATGAGATCGGGATCGCCGACCTGCACCGCAAGCGCCGCTTTGAAGGCTTGGGCCTGCCCATGAAGCAGGTCTATCTGCTGCTGAAGGCGGAGAATCTCCTGGTCATAGCGAGCGAGCTCCGAGGAGAGCATGACGCCATTGCGAATGGCGGCCTGGAGATTGCCACGCCGAAGTCGCAGATATTCCACGCTCGAGAGGAGCGATTTGGCCTGCTCGTCTGCCTCCAACACCCCAAAATACAACTCTGTGATGCTGCGCTCCACCTGGGCGAGGCTCGCTTCTGCCTGCCCTACTTCGATGTTGCGCTGCATGCCGTTGAGCAGCCGCGATTGCTTGATCGCGCCTCCTTCGTAGAGGACCTGCTGCACATCGAGCGTGGCGCGATACTGTGCTTTTGGCAGGCTGGGCAGGTTGCCAAGCGGCGAATTTTCCGGAAAGGTGATCACATCCGATTGATAGGTTCCCTGCGCATTGATGCCGATGGTGGGTCGCCATTGCAGGGACAAGTTTTCGTCTTCCTGTATGCCGATCAACGTGGTGTACTGGGCCTGCTCAAGGATCGGACTCGAGGCCCGGGCAGAAGCGAGGCACGCTTCGAGGGAGAGGGTTTGGGCATAGGAGCTTGATAGAAAAGCTCCGGTGAGGAACAGAAGAAAAGCAATATGTCTCATAATCAAGAAGTTGGAATAATCGAGACGAGAAGGAGGAGAATACAACTAACCAGTTGGTTAATTTTGAGATAAAAAAATATCAGTCAGGCGGCGGCTGATCAGGCTGAATGCTTTGCATGATGAGCTGGGGCACAAGGTGGCGACGTTCGTTGACGAATGCTTCGAAAGCTTCGTCTTTCATGCCGATAATTCGGATAAACATGGGCCGCATCATGAAGGGGAAGACGCACATGGAGATGAGGTTGAGCACCAAATGCCGCGGATCAATGGGGCGAATATTGCCCAAGGCAACTTCCTGCTGGATTTGCATCAAAAACTTGCCGAAGGTTTCTGCGGGATTGATGCCCGACTGGGTGATGATAAACTGGAGCAAGCGATCGGGATTGTGCTGAAGGGTCTGAACCACAAAAACCGGCAAATAGGGAGTTGACAGCAGCAGATCGTGGTAATAGCCACTTATGACGTCAAACTTTTCGGCGAGTGGGGCATCACTGCCGAGCGTGGTGGCAATTTTGGGAAGGATTTTGCCCAGTGCCTCCAGGAAGATTTTATCAAAGAGCTTCTCCTTTGTCCGAAAATAATAGTGCAGCATGGCCTTGTTGATGCCAGCCTCATCGGCAATTTCCTGCATACGCGCACCATCGAGGCCTTTTCGATAAAAGACCTGCTTGGCAGCTTCGAGGATTCTTGCTTCAGTGTTGTCGGTTTCGGGCATAAGAGAAATTAACCACTTGGTTAAACCATGTAGTAAATCAAGGAATCGTTTGGGAGAATCGCAAGGAATGGTAGAAAAAAAATGTCAGATGGGGGTGAAGAACGGCGCCAAAACGCGCTTTGACCGGACGGCTATAGGAGTCGCAGCTTGGCAGCAGTCGATAAAAGAAAGGGTTGTTGATGTCTATTTATTTCAGCCAATTTTCCCACGCTAAGCCTGAAACGTGCTGAAAATGGCTTTCATTATTGGTAATCAATGTCATCTTGCTTTCTATT
Source organism: Bacteroidia bacterium (assembly GCA_030731845.1). Taxonomy (GTDB): domain Bacteria; phylum Bacteroidota; class Bacteroidia; order J057; family J057; genus JANQTF01. The sequence goes on from JANQTF010000164.1 coordinate 3,653, forward strand.
GCTACAGCCGCAATCATCACATCATTATGCCCAATTGAAATTCCTCTTTTCCGGAGATCGGAGAATATCAAAGCTGCTCTTTTGGCAATCTTTTCAGTTAGGGGTATTACCTCGTTTAACTCTACAAACCGCTCAAACTTCTCTAATTGTCTATGGGCATCCTTATAAAAGAGACCATTCATAATTTCATAGTAGGTCACTACACTTAGATTCACAAACCCAAATTGAAGAAGATGTAAATCAAGGTGCCGTACAACAGCTACATTATTTCGGAAATAAAATGAAATCGTATCCGTATCTAAAATCGCTTGATTCATAGATCAACTTTTCTCTCGAATACCTCATTCCCGCTTTCCTTAGCCTTATCCAAAAAATCGGCGAAGTCTGAGTCTGATAAATCAGACCATGTGCCAGCCAGAGAAAGGATTTCCTGTCGGTTCTTTTCTTTATGCGAGATGCGATCTTGCAACTTTTCGAGATAGGCATTGACCTGCACCAAATATTCCTCTGGAATCAGGCTAAGGCTCTTTAGAACAGATTGATAGGGATTCACTGCCATGTCTTTTTCTATCATGTACGGATTCTTAGCCAGAATTGATTGATGATTTTCCGAAGAAGCTGTATCCAGCTTAACGCTCACTGCGGATTCGCCTCCTTCAATAAGCTTACCTGAACAAGCCCACTTAGCTAACTTGCCGCAGCCCATCCAGCTTTTCCCTGATCATTGGATGAATCACCATGTTCTCGTTCATTGTTTCTCCAAGATATAGATTTCGAGGTGTCTTTCCAACAGAAGCCAAATGAGGAGGTTAGGAGCAGGACTTGGGAAAGTTGGCAGTCGCGATGCGCCTGCAAGCTCTACGGGATAAACGGGGCTCTACCGAGGTTCGAATCGCTACGCGCTTCGATTGTTGGTCGGAAATGGCGCATTCACGTAGTTGTAGAGACAAGGCAGGCCTTGTCTCTACAACAAAAAGGG
>JANQTF010000165.1:0-833 GCA_030731845.1 Bacteroidia bacterium
GAATCCGACAGCGATGACACATTCAACCTCCAGACATTGTTTTTTCCCGCTATGACCACTCCTTTGAAGTCTGGAGAGGTCATTGATTGGATAATCACATGTTGCTCTTCCCGTACTGGATAGGCGGTAAAGACCTGATCTATCGCATCAAACAATTTCTCCTGGTCAGTGGCAGTCTGATGTAGCTTTGGGTGAGATGAGAGACTGGAATTCCCAGGCTGAAAATCAGCCCTCACAATGACCGGGAACTGTAGCCGGGCCACATCATCATGGTACCGATCGAGCCGAAAATCGTCATAGCTCACAGCCGTAAAAGCCGGAGTCGGAATGCCTAGTGCATCGAAGTCGATAAGTTGGGATAATTTGCTCATGAGTGGATGAGCAAAGATAGGGTCAGGTGCATAGAATATCTGGCAGAATATACTTTAAACAGCCTTGGGGCGGGAAGGTTTCATCGCTTTCTCCCATTTCTCAAGACCAATGACAGACATGTAGGGGATAAACAGGCTAAGTGAAAGCTGAGCATAATGCTGGCAGATCCTTTCTACCTTTCCTTCATACATTAATTCCGAACTGGCGATCCAAAAGTCTGAAAGAATCTGGAGCTGATCCAAGAGCCTTTCGTATTGCCCCTGAATAGGCTCAGGCCGCAGAAAGCCTTCAGATTGAAGTACCTTCAGCATCTTTTTGAACATGATCTTTCTTTCCTTTTGAAGAAAGCGGAAATGCAACTTCAACTCGGATTGATGTTGCATGATCCCGACGAAATCGCGCATAAGAAACCGATAGTCATACAATACATGATAAATGTGATAAAAGCCATCAAGCCAGAC
>JANQTF010000165.1:843-4105 GCA_030731845.1 Bacteroidia bacterium
AGACAGACCAGTCGGCGGTATCTACTGAAAAAGTAGAAAATTCCGTATTCAACTTTTCGACAAGCTCATCATATAAGCCTCTTACAATGTCTTCCCTCGAAGGAAAATGATAGCGTAAATTCCCATCACTCATATTGAGCTCGGCCGCGATACGCCTTGCGGTAATCTGTTCACCATGAGGATTATATACCCCATGTTCATTGTACAATTTCAGAGCAGTCTGGAGAATTCGGACTTTGGTTTTTGGAACCATGAACGGTAATGGTCAAGTGCAGGTAGGACGGGAAGTTAGCATAAAATGATGGGAGGATAAAAACGAAAAGACTGTTGGGCATACCTCGCTGTTATTGAGTGCTTATTAAGCAAAAGAGACCGTCTGTGAAGACGGCCTCTTGACTTAAGATCAATGTATTTCGTATGCTTAGGTAGATACTATCTTGGGGAAACAAGGAGTCGTTGTCCAGTGACTTGTCCTTCTTGCACCAGCTGTACGAAGTAATAGCCAGGTGTCATTGTTTCGGTAGAAACGGGGAAGCTTTGTTGGCCATTCTCAGATAGTCTTCCTTTGAATACTTCCTGAACTGTCTGGCCGTAGAGCGTACTGATGGTCACAGAGACATCGTCTCCTTCATGTCCATAAAATCTGATAAGGGTGTAATCTGTGGCTGGGTTTGGCTGCAAAGGCTCCATGTTGATTCCCAGTTCGGTTCCGATAGTAGCTTCCACCATCGGGCTCAGAGAGATTTGACCGTCGAAGTCAATTTGCTTGATACGGAAGACATAAGATCCACTTACCAATTGACCTGTAGTGAACTGGTAAGTAGTAGGCTCAGTAGCAGTACCAGCGCCTTCTACGAATTCGACAGTTTCAAATACGCCACCAATATTTCCCATCTGAATTTCAAATCCAGCGTTGTTGGATTCCCATGCAGTCGTCCAGGTAAGAATAGCTGCATTGCCTACTGCTTTGGCGTCCAATTCTGCCCATTCTACTGGGAAAGTAGGATCATTTGCGTCAATGATGGCGTTATCTGGAGGAATAGCCGAGGCGGCACCGAGCGTAACAATTTCTACTGCAGAAATTTTAGCGTTATTAAAGATCGGCACGAAAGTGAGATCCACTCTACCATCTGCATCCGCCATGAAATCATACTTCACAACCGCAGCAGCTCTGGAACCCACAATTGCGTGGATATCGAAATTGGCAAGAACAGGAATACCATCTAGCAATACATCGAATGTTCTGGACCCATCACCTCCTGAAGTTTGGGAATTATTCTCCCCGTAATAGATTTCGGCAAAGTGCAGATACATCGTATAAGTAAGGCCCGGTACAAGCGGCTCACTTAACTGTATTGTTTGAGTGTTCGAAAAGTAACACTCATCAGCATAGTATGAGTCGAAGGCTGTATTGGCGATCCCACCGGCATAGAAGTATCCATTGGATCCTGGAGCACAACCGGTGGAAGGACCAAAGTTCTGGAAAAATGGCAGAGCCGCCTGAGTCTGGCCTGCAAAGAGTAGCAGAGCTGATAATGCGAATAAGCTGTAAAATTTCTTCATGATGCTAATAGTTATCAAAGTTGAATGTGAAGAAAGACGGGATTTACCAAATTCTTCAAACTCGCGGATCAAATCGAATCGGATGGGGACCGAGGACGAATGAGTATTTGGGTGTTGTTAGAATCTAAATGTATCTCTAAATCTGCCTTGAATGAGGGGTATTCGCCTGAAAGGCAATAAATTGGGGGTCAAACCCGCATTTCTGCGGGAAAATGGTTTGTAACCGAACTTCAGTTTTACACTTTTCGTTTACTTTGCAACCTAAAATTGATAGACCTTAATCTATATGCTCAAGCTCAAAATGAAAACAGACCCACTTTGGGTCAAACACATCGCTGAACAAAACATCGAGGAAATCCTCACCGATCATGCATACTGTGAGCAGAAGGCAGCTTCCTCGGCGATTTCACTGATCATCTTGTTTCCCGAGCACCCTGAGCTAGTGAGTGCCATGGCAGATCTTGCCCAGGAAGAAATGGGTCATTTCAGAATGGTACACAAAAGAATTGTAGATCGTGGATTTGACCTCGGTCGCGAACGAAAGGATTCTTATGTCAATGAATTGATCAAATTCATCAAGGGCCGAGGCAAAGGCAGAGAAGAGTTGTTACTGGACAAACTCCTTTTTGCCGGGATGATTGAAGCGCGTAGCTGCGAACGCTTTAAGGTCTTGTCGGAAAATCTTGAAGACAAGGAATTGGCCAGCTTCTACCACAAACTGATGATCTCCGAAGCAAGGCATTATACCATGTTCCTGCAATTTGCACGCAAGCTCTGCCCCAACTTCGATGTTGATAAGCGATGGGAAGAATTTCTGGAATATGAGGGGGAGGTAATTTCCCGATACGGAAAATCAGAAACGATTCATGGGTGAAGATGTTTATTTCCTATTAGTCATGTAAAGTGTTCGAATCAGAGGTTCATTTTCTAGCCTCAGAGAGAGGTCCATGTTGGTAGATTCTCAGACTTCATTTATAAAAAGCTCAATGTACCGGGCCATAACTGGCCCGATTGCAAAAAAAACAGAAAAGAGGCCCACGTTGCCACCAACATTGAAGCTCCTCCGGAGCAATAATATTGGTATCAGAAAAACATTCCCACTATTACCCTCTTCCCTTCTTACCCAAACCAAAGAATCGGGGGCGCAAGACCCCCGACTACAAAAAAATCCTTTATTCCTCCATACCTTATTCCCCTCTTACCTCTCTCACCTACTCCTGAATCGCCTCTCCCAACAGGTTTCCCGACATGGCAGAAAAGCCTCCCACCAAGCCGCCGATGAAGGCAGAAAGCGCGATCATCACCAGAGATGGATAGGGCAGCGCTTCTTCAGACTGGAAAATCAAGGTAAAAATATCCAGGGACAACAGGGAGCCATTGGCGCGGTCAAGAAGAAACGCCGCGCCCCCCCAAAGAAAAAACAGCGCAAAGAATCCCGCCAGGAATGCCCGCGCCGGAGGCGTATTTTTTCCATAGAGTCGACGCTTCCGTTTTTGACTCAATAACAAGCCTACCACAAATGCGACAATCGCTGCCGTCCAAAAAGGAAGGAAGGACTGTGCCAGCCAGCTGAGAAGTAGAATCAGTAGAAATCTTAGTAAAAGTCGCATGGTCAGCGGATTACGGATAGCTTAGAAATTGGAGCGGGCAATGATTCGGCTGGAAATCGTGTGGCTGGAATCTTGCGGAGATGTCATTC
>JANQTF010000165.1:4115-4568 GCA_030731845.1 Bacteroidia bacterium
CACAACTCAAAATACTGGCCTTCGGCCCAGGTGTCAATGAATGCATCATATTTTGGATTGCCAGGGTTCCCGGTTTGGCCGCCAGGATATACGCCAATCGCTTTGGGTTTATCTCCCAACTCCACGATCATTCTCCAGGAAGGCCCATGTGTTCGGGTAGTGGCATTCAGTACGTGATTGATTCCGTCGGTGACAATGTTGGGGCGATTAAATGGCGCAAGGACCCGTGCCAGATGACGCACGTCTGTCGTTTTTCGATCTCCCCAATTCCAGTCTTTCTCCTCCGGGAAATCCTGACTCAATTCGCCGACCAACCGGTCAAAGGTCTCATTGACCAATCGTCTTCGATCGTAGTGGGTCGTATCTCCCACTGTGCCATAAAATTTAAAATCAACAGAATCTCTTAGAATCCTGATCGTAGAAGCCCAGGAAGGCCAATCGACCGGATAGTCC
>JANQTF010000166.1 GCA_030731845.1 Bacteroidia bacterium
AAGATTGATGAGGGAAGTGCCCCTGTTTTTCAGAATGTTACGGAATGCGATGGTCAGATAACTTTTCAGCATAGCAGGAAGGATTAACCCCGGACAAATGATTTGCCCCACTCAAACTACAAGGAAAGAATGGGGCAAATTTGCTGAAAGAGGTTAACTCGGCAGATTGAGATGTGATTCAGACCAACTACGCTGCCTAATCGGCCATCTTCATCCACCTTTCTCCATGAGAAGGGTGTACATCATCGGGATCTTATCATCGAGGTGCTTGATTCGCCACATTCTCTCCCCTACTTCTACGGTGTGACTGAAGCAGTCATAGGGGGAGTAATCATACTCGTCAAACCTGCGGAGTACCAATTTCTCATGTATCAGGGCTTGTATTACCTCCGCGAGGCCATGATTCCAAGACATCGTGGTGCCATGGATTTCCGCTGACCGATCAGTGTAAGTGCCTTCTTCCTGCTCCACGATTGGGTCGGAATGAAAATACCGATAGACGATCTTGTCGAGATCATTGTCGAGCATCCAAAGGACTGGGTGAAATTCAGCAAAAACAAACCTGCCACCTGGCTTGAGGTAGCGATTCACGATGCCTGCCCACTGCGCAATATCTGGCAGCCAGCCGATGGTTCCATAGCTGGTGAAGACAATATCGAATTGCCGATCCAAATGTTGGGGCAGGGAAAAGAGGTCGCATTGAATAAATTCAGCAGACAATCCCAGTTGTTCGTTGAGGTCGCGAGCCGCGTCAATGGCTTTATCGGCGAGATCTACGCCCACAACCTGAGCACCCATGCGCGCGAGAGACAGGCTATCTTGCCCAAAATGGCACTGGAGGTGGAGGATGGTCTTGCCATTGACATCTCCAAGCAGATCCAACTCCGGCTTTTGGAGGGAGTTTTTGCCCGCAAGGAAGCCTTTCACGTCATAGAATTGCGATGTCAGGTGATAGGCAGTTCGCTGATTCCATGAATCGCGGTTCATGTCGAGATAGTTCATAGAAATGGGGCTTGTAGAATCTCAGGCAAGGTAGCTCTGCTTAAGCAAAGATCTAGGATTCAAAGTCAGTTGGGAGGCCCAGGTATTCAAATTCATCGACCTCTTTCAGGATGTCAGAAAATTTGATTCGGGCCCGTTTGTATGCTGGGCCACCAAGGGGGAGGTGGAGGGGCGGATTGTCCATGGTGGTGAGGGCGTACATGGCTTGGGCAGCTTTATGTGGGTCGCCGATCTGGTTTCCACTCACATTTGCAATGGCCTTCACATTCTTTACAGCCGTGTTTTGGTAGTCTTCGAGCTCTTCCCCGTAGAAGGTTGCAGACCTGCCTGCCCAGTCGGTTCTAAAGGGGCCTGGCTCTACGTTGGTTACTTTGATGCCCAGAGGCTTTACGTCATAATAGAGTGCTTCCCCGATTCCTTCAAGGGCAAATTTAGAACCATTATAAATTCCTGTACCAGGAAATCCACTAAGTCCTGCAATAGAAGTGATATTGAGAATATGTCCGGATCGCTGCTTACGCATGTGAGGAAGGACTGCCTTAATAAGGCGTACCGGCCCAAAAACATTCACATCAAATTGGCGCTGCATTTCTGCTTCATCGATCGCCTCGATGGGACCGAGAGAGCCATACCCTGCGTTATTTACCAGCACATCTATGCGACCATGAAGGGCAATGGTTTCTGCTACCCCAGCGAGCACCTGCTCGGGATTGGTGACATCCAAGAGGATGCCTTTGATCTTACCTGGAGCAAGTGCCTCCAATTCTGCGATTTGAGACTCTTTGCGAAGGGTGCCCACAACCTTGGCACCGTGTGTAGCGGCTACCTGAGCCAACTCACGACCAAAACCAGTAGAGCAGCCTGTGATGAGAAAGATGGGAGAAGACATAGAGAATGATTGGCAATAGATGTTTAGTGTGTGGCAAATATAAAAAAAATGGCCGGCACCCTTGCAGGTGACCGGCCGTCATAACCCCCTGTAAAACTCTTTATACTTAGTTCTTTACGGAGAACTCGTATTTGTCTGCGTTGTCAGCTGCTGTAGGAGTAATAGCAACTGTATTGAGTAGGAAATAGTTTCCGACTTTGGTCTTCACGAGGAATAAATCTCCCACAGCCACTTTGTCGCTGGTAGTGATGATCTGTCCAGCTTCGAAAGCTGCCAGAACTGCTTCTTTGGTGAGAACCTCTCCATAAACAAGGCCAGCAGCGGGAACTTTCAGTTCAGCGCCGTTGATAGAAGCGATTTGCTGCAGCCAGTTGCTTGCATTTGGGAGGTTGGTATCGATACCCATGTCGCGAAGGTCAGCATCTGGGAAGGCAGCGGTAGTTCCGGTAGAAGCACCTGTCTCGAGATCAAGGCCACCTTGTCCGGCTGGGCCAGCCTGGTTGAGCAGGAGGATCATGGTTCTCTCTGTTACGAGGGTTCCAAAATCTTCGGTGTAGATGTCAAAAGACTCAGAAGCAGTGAGGCCGTCAGCGTCAGTCACGATTACGGTGTATTCGCTGGTTTCTCCATCTACAGATCCTGCTACGATGGTCAGGGTATAAGTGAAGCTGGAAGCTGCATCAGTTGAAAGTGGAGAAGGGTTGCTACCAGCGGTGAATCCGTCGATTTGCAGACGGCTGGCTGCGATGGCAGTACCATTTTCTTGTACTTCGATCCGGGTAAGGTCAACATCGCCTTTGGAAGCTGTTACGCTGATAGTGAAAGAAGAGTCTGTGTAAACAGAGTCTGCACTGAGGCTTGCAGTTGACAGGGTGGGTCCTACTGGGGTAGGAGTCGTATTATCACAAGAAGTAAAAATAGTTACCACTGCGATAAGGAGGGAAAGGGATAGAAGGGTGCGTTTTTTCATTGTAAAAATTGGAAAGTTGTTTGTCGTTTGAGTATAAGACGCTGAGAGAAACTCAAAAGTCACAAGGGAGGTAAAAATTCTCTCAATCATATTAGTACCAACGCACAACTTACGTTTTTTGTATATGATTGGTTGTCTGCGAAAGGTTCCACACTCCGAAGATCATATAAAAAAATGAATCTGACAATTTATTAATCATGTATTTCTCGTTCTTGGAATGTAACACCTGACTCAGTTAGTTTTTCAAGGATAGGAAGGTAGATTTCCTTGTGCACGGGTATCTGCACACCTGGCAGATAGATCTTCTTTTGAAGCATCAATTCGGCTGCGATTCCAAGTGGAAGACCCACGGTTTTGGCCATACCGGTTTCGCGGTCGTTTTCGCCTGTCACGACCATGTGTGACTGAATTTGGCGCAACTTTCCATCCTGGAGGAAATCGAATTTGTGCCACATCACAATCATGTCTTTATCGGATTCATTCAGTGTCCATTTCTTTTTAAGAATGTGCTCCAGAATTTCTGCTGGTGTGCCGGCATTCAACCCAATGGGTTCTTCCTCAAACATGCCCAGCCAATGCAACTTGTACATCTCAGGGCCGTCGAGGTCGAGCTTGAGGTAATGTGCCAGTTTTAGCTCAACAGTGTTGTCCGGGTCATAGGAAAGGAATGAATTGATAAACTGCCGATGGGTCATGGTGGCTACCCCTTCCATGCGGTAGCTGTCTTCGGTTGCTCCTAGTTGTATAAATATATCCCAAGCCCGACAAAACCCTACCCTTCGCAGGGTGCCACGATAGAGCGTCTTGATATCCCGCAGTTTATACACATCCAGATACTTTAAGGAATCCCGGTTGGCATACCCTTCAAAATAGCCATATCCGGGAATATTGATCACTTCGGTGCGCCGGAAAAGTTTGTGGTAGGGGATAAATTTATATTTCCCTTCCTGGATGAATTTTACAGTACCTTGCCCTGCGAGCACCACATTGCGGGGATTCCAGGTGAATTTATATTCCCATGGATTGCTCCCCGTGGATTCGGGCGCAAGCAACCCGCCCGTGAAGGTCTCAAACCCCCTGAGGGTGGCGCCTGACTCCCGAATGCTGTCGAGCACTTTCATCGCCGACATGTGGTCGATGCCGGGGTCCAATCCGCACTCCATCAAAATCATTACGCCCGCGTTCACAGCCGCCTCATGCAGCTTTTGGATCTCATCGCTCACATAGGATGCCGTGAGCAATGGCACCTGATGCTTGATGCAGCTTTCGGCTACCACAAAATGAAACATTGCCGGGAGCATCGAGATCACCAAATCAGCGCGGGAAATTTCCCGCTCTCGTTGCCACTCATCATGAATGTCAAATCTGATCGCCTCCGCATTTGGCGTATTGCCCACTTTGGAGGCGGCTAATTCTTGCGACAGGTCGCCCAGAGTAAGTGACCACCCAAACTGACGGCAGGATTCCAGTAAATAGGTGATCAGAGAGGTGGAAGATCGACCGGCACCAATGATGAGGATATGTTTCATAAAAATCGAAGCGAAGACAACCCGAGCTGTTAAATGAATTTTGCAAACCTAGCGGATTTTTCACCTTTACCCAAAGATCCTGGTTCCCCCTTTGAGACAGTTAAATTCGGGGTAGCGGGGTAGGAAATAGTTGGTTTTTTCGTGCGAAAGCCGCACATTCCATAAGTCAACCCC
>JANQTF010000167.1:0-3158 GCA_030731845.1 Bacteroidia bacterium
ATGGGGCTTTTCCAGGATTCTACCGAGATTCTGAACAGCCCTACCCAAAGCTTTGGGCCTGTGCGCCCTGGCGATATTCGCTATGAAGACCTCAATGGTGATGGCGTGATCAATAATAACGACCGTCGAAATATCGGCAATGGTTCTGCTCGCTTCCAGTATGGTCTCAATCTGCGCGTGAGCTTCAAAGGCTTTGAATTGTTTGCTTTGGGAACAGGACAAACCGGGCAAAGCCGATATCTGAATAGTCCCTATTTCTGGGTATTTGGGGACAGGCCTTACTCAGAGGTCGTGAGAGATAGTTGGACACCGGCCACAGCTTCCACCGCGAGCTATCCGAGACTTACCTCTACCAACAATGGCAACAACTTCCGGAATTCTACCTATTGGTTGCGTTCCAACAACGGATTCAGACTCAATGCAGTCCAACTGACTTACTATCTGCCCACATCCGTTGTTTCCAAACTCAATCTGGAAAAACTGGGGATATATGTATTGGGAACCAACCTTCTCGATATCTCAGCTCAGACCCAGCTTCGGACCTTGAATGTGGGTAGTTCCCCTCAAATGCGGAATGTTGCCGCTGGACTTCGGGTTTATTTCCAATAATTCCCTCTCAACCTCAAATTGACATGAAACGATTATCTTTCATATATCTTCTTTCAGGCATCTTGCTCAGCACTGGGTGTGAAAAGTTCCTGGATCCCCGACCAGAGAATATTTTGAACAAAAGGGCCGTACTCGCCGATCCATCATTTGCCGAAGGCCTCCTGCTCAATGGGTATCTGGATATGCCCAGCACCTACAACACCTTTGAAGAAGTCGCCACTGACGACGCCGTGAGTGCCGATCGCGGGTCAAGCTTACTTTCCATAGCTACCGGAGAGTGGCGGTCAGACTTTAATCCGCTTTCTACCTGGAACCCACGCTATCAAACCCTGTACTATATCAATTACTTCCTCGATATTGTGGACTCAGTAAACTGGGCACCTCTCAATGGCGACCCACAGCGGTCATTGCACAAGAACCGCCTGATTGGTGAAGCTCACGGCCTAAGGGCCTGGCACATGTACCAGTTGCTACAGAACCACGCTGGCGTTGCTTCTGATGGCAGATTGCTTGGATTTCCTATCATCATTACCCCGCTCGAAGCAGAGGACAATCTGGAGCTTCCCAGAAATACCTATGAGGAATGTGTAACCCAGATCTTGAACGACCTGGACATTGCCATTGCCAGTCTGCCGGATACGTATCGGGACTATTCAATTGATGCCAGTGATTCTACTGTGACACTGGGTGCTAAGTGGGCCAACAGAATGAACGGGCTCGCTGCTCGCGCCCTCAAGGCACGAGTGCTTCTACATGCTGCGAGCCCCGCTTTTAATCTGGACAACAATGTTCAGAAATGGGAACAAGCCGCCAAAGTTGCCGGAGAATTGATCCTCGCAAACGGAGGCCTGAGTAGTTTATCCGTTTCTGGTACTGAGTTTTACAAAAATCGCCTGGATGCGGAGATTATTTGGCGGCGGGATGTGATCAATAGCAACTCCTGGGAGGCCAATAACCTCCCTCCTTCCTTTTTTGGGCAAGGCAAAACCAATCCGACCCAAAATCTGGTCAACGCTTTTCCCATGGAAAATGGATATCCCATCGATCATCCCAGCTCAGGCTATGATGCTCGCAGCCCTTACATTGGCCGGGATCCCAGACTGAATGACTATGTGATTTACAACGGAAGTATCTTCAAGGGAACACCCGTCAATACCTATCAGGGTGCAGGAGCTGGTGAAAATGGGCTTGATGCCACTCCAAGAAGTACCAGAACTGGCTACTACATCAGGAAGTTTATGGATGAAAATGTTAACCTGAGCCCCAATTTGTCTATTCAGACGGAACATTTCTATACGTTCTTCCGATTTACCGAGACCTTCCTCATCTATGCTGAAGCTGCCAACGAAGCCTACGGGCCTGATGCAGATCCCAATGGATTTGGCTTTACCGCCAGAGATGTGATCACTGCCATCAGGCAGCGGGCTGGTATCACCAATGATGGATACATCGGTACTGTATCCGGGATCGGAAGCTTCCGAGATCTTGTTAGAAACGAGCGCAGACTGGAGCTTTGCTTCGAAGGATTCCGGTTTTGGGATCTCAGAAGATGGAACCAGTCCCTCACCGATCCTGCCAATGGCGTGGTCATCTCGGGCGGTTTTCCGGCTACCTATACCTACCGGCAGGTGGAAGCCCGTAGCTATCAGCCCTATATGATCTACGGCCCCATCCCTTTCAATGAGACCCTCAAGTATGATCTCCTTCAAAACCAAGGCTGGTAGTCACCCATGACCCTCGCCTTTCAACCAATATTGGCTATGAAAAAGTTGATGATAATTCTGGGTTGTGCTGCTGTGTTCTCCTTCTCAGGATGTGACCGCTTCACTCCCGACTTCGGTGATTTTGACTACACCGCGGTCTATTTTCCCCATCAGTATCCCATCAGGACCCTGTCTCTGGGAGAAGACTACGTTGATAATTCTCTTGATCGTGAACTCAAATTCAACATTGGAGTCGGGATCGGGGGATTGAGAGAAAACACCCAAAGCTGGCAGGTTGGCTATATCCAGGATCCGGCCTTGCTCGATAAAATCCGTCAGGTGAGTGGTGATACGCTCCTGCCTATGCCTACAGAGTACTTTAGCATGGCCAATAACAGCGAATTCACCATCCCCGCAGGGAGTTTTTCTGGCCTGATTCAGGTACAAATGTCTCAGAATTTTCTGCAAGATCCCTTGGCTTGGGGGGAAGGAGGGCTATACGTCATTCCTCTGAGAATTACCAGTACCAATGCGGATTCGATTCTTTTTGGAAGGGCTACTACCGATAGTCCCGACCGAAGAATCCCCTCAGATTATGATCCCGATGCCCAACCACGAGATTTCACTCTTTTTGCTGTGAAATATGTCAACGAATACCACGGTTCCTACCTTCACCGCGGAATTGATATTGGGTACGATAATCAGGGCGCGCCCGTGGATACGGCGGTGTATAGCCAAAGATACGTGGTGGACGATCAGATTTGGAGGCTGGCCACCAAGGGCAGAAACGTCGTGCACACCAATGGCATCAGCCAGTTGGTTACCGAAGGTGGCATGATCTATTCC
>JANQTF010000167.1:3168-4554 GCA_030731845.1 Bacteroidia bacterium
CGGTTGATAATGGTGGAAACATTAACGTCGCTCCTGTAGAGGGCTCTGTCTTTCAGATCCAAAATGGATCCGGACGATTCCAGGCCGATGGAGATGCTTGGGGAGGAGAAAGCCGCGATGCCATCTATCTGCAATATGAGTACCTCGACGCCTCTGACATTCGTCATGAAGTGAGAGATACCCTCGTTTTCAGGGATCGTGGCATTACCTTCGAGACAATTGATTACGAGCTTGTGGATTAGTCAGGTTGCCTGACAAAATTGTTCTCTTGTGAGGACAAAAAGAGCATCCTCCGCTCTCGCTGATTTCATCAAGATGAGTCATTCCGCACAGTCGGGATGACTCATCTTCTTTTTTCCGGAGGAATAACCTCTTCATCCGAAGAGAAGAGGCCTCATCCATGCTATTTTTCCCTGTAGAGCCCTTTTTTTGACGGGATTTCCCATTCTATCCACTCCTTTTACGCCAAGGTCCACCAGATTGGAACACTCTGGCCTCTATCTTGGGAGCTAGAATAAGACGCTGCTCCATGGATATTGGAGAATGAGCCATTACTACTAATCGCGACTTTCAAGATGAATCAGAAAATCTTTCTCTTTCCCCTGGCATTGCTATTTGCTGTCAGTACCCTTCAAGCCCAACAGGCCCGTATTAAACTCGACATCGACCGAAAGGTCGGGGAAGTGAGCCCATTGTTGTATGGCAATTTTGTCGAACATCTTGGGCGCTGCGTCTATGATGGAATCTATAATCCTGAGTCTGCGAAGTCGGATGAGAAGGGGTTTCGGACGGATGTCATAGAAGCGGTAAAAGGGCTGAATGTGTCGATTGCTCGCTATCCTGGCGGCAACTTCGTGTCCAATTACCACTGGCAGGACGGCATCGGCCCCAAAGAGAATCGCCCGCCCCGCATGGAGCTCGCCTGGAATCGCCTGGAGACCAATCAATTCGGCACCAATGAGTTCATCGACTATTGCAAAGCTGTTGGCACGGAGCCATATTTTTCTGTGAACATGGGGACCGGGACCATCGAAGAGGCTCAAAACTGGGTAGAATACGCCAATGTAGCCGAAGGGCCGTATTACGCAGAACTGCGCAAAAAGCACGGCTATCCGGCGCCTCACAACATCAAGTACTGGAGCCTGGGGAATGAGATGGATGGATTCTGGCAAATGGGCCACCTCAATTCTGAGGATTATGCCAAAAAAGCCCGCGAAGCTGCCAAACTTATGCGCCTCACCGACCCTTCCATCAAGCTCATCGCTGCAGGCGCTTCCAATTTTCGCCCCAGTGCCAATCCCATGGGGTGGAACCGTGTGGTGGTGGAAGAACTCCAAGATGTGGTCGATTACCTCGCCCTGCACATGTACGTGGGGCATCCGCAGG
>JANQTF010000168.1:0-3035 GCA_030731845.1 Bacteroidia bacterium
CTTTCGATTTCAGCCACAAAGCTGCTATTTTCACCGAAGTGCCTCCCCCTGATTGCGAGCTCATGAGCAGAATGAATCCCAAGGTTGAGTTCTTTTTTGAAAAAGCCGCCAAATGGCAGGCCGAAATCGAGCAATTGCGAAGAATAGTCCTCGACTGCGAGCTGACCGAAGAGCTGAAGTGGGGCGTTCCCACCTACACCTTTCAGGGAAGCAACCTGGTCTTGATCCATGTATTCAAAGAATACGCGGCGCTTCTGTTTTTCAAAGGGGCGCTGTTGCAAGATCCTCACGACATGCTCGTTCAGCAAACGGAGAATGTGCAGGCAACGCGTCAGATTCGGTTTACCAACGTGGCCGAAATCCTGAAGAGCGAAGCCATCATAAAAGCCTTTCTCTTCGAAGCCATGGAAGTAGAAAAAGCGGGGTTGAAGGTAGAATTCAAGAAGGTTTCAGCATTCAGTATTCCGGAAGAATTCCAACAAAAACTCCAGGAGCACCCCGACTTGAAAGCCGCTTTCGAAGCCCTCACGCCAGGGCGACAGCGGGGCTATCTGCTCCATTTTTCTCAACCCAAACAAGCCAAAACCCGCGAAGCCAGGGTAGAGAAATGGACCCCACACATTCTCCTTGGAAAAGGCCTACAAGACCGCGATGAATCCTGAAGTTGATCCCTATTTCACCGATGGCTGTGGGCGCTGCCCGCTGGGAGGCACGCCTGCGTGCAAAGTCCACCTGTGGCCGGAAGAACTGCGGCAGCTCAGGCGGATCGTGCTCAGCACCGGCCTGACCGAAGCGCTCAAGTGGGGCGTCCCCACCTACACCTTTCAGGGCAAAAACGTCGCCATCGTCAGCGCATTCAAAGAATACTGTGCGCTGAGTTTCTTCAAAGGCGTCTTGCTCGAAGATGCCCATCAGATTCTCCAAAAGCCGGGTGAGAATACCCAATCCGCCCGCTTGATTCGCTTCACCGACACCAGGCAACTCGTCGAGATGGAACCCATCCTAAAAGCCTACCTCTTCGAAGCCATGGAAGTAGAAAAAGCGGGGTTGAAGGTAGAATTCAAGAAGGTTTCAGCATTCAGTATTCCGGAAGAATTCCAACAAAAACTCCAGGAGCACCCCGACTTGAAAGCCGCTTTCGAAGCCCTCACGCCAGGGCGACAGCGGGGCTATCTGCTCCATTTTTCTCAACCCAAACAAGCCAAAACCCGCGAAGCCAGGGTAGAGAAATGCATTCCAAAGATCCTTGATGGCAAAGGGATGCAGGAGTAGCGCATCAGCACGCGCCAGGAATCGCTTTCCTCCTCATTCGCAAATCTCTCCCACCCACTGCTGATCCACCTTGCCTTGTTCGTCGAAGTGAAAGACAGCGCCCACCACACAGCCTTGCGGGCCGCTGCTATCGACCAGGTAGCGCCAATCAAAGCCCATGTCGATGGGCACTCCAAGCAGGCGGCGCAGGCGGCTGCTATCAGCTCCGCTCGGAAGCAGGTCCACGACCGTTTGCAGATCAGCGGCTTGTTGGGTGCTTTGGTAGCGTTTCCCAGCTTGTCGCAGCTCCGGTGCACAGCCCGACAGGCATAGCCCCAGCAACGCGCATGTAGCAAGACCCCTCAGAAAAAAAAGCACAAAAGAAGGCATAGAAGTTTCGTTGAGTACGGTAAAAACGTTACTTACGAAAAGGTTGTTGTGGGCAACTGAGATGCGATACATCATCCCACAAGCGGGACTTCGCTGCGCCCAGGAGGGCGAAAAGCGAGACAACTAGAAGGACTAGTACGCTTGGCAACGCCTGTAAAAAAACCCATAAGTACCATCCTGAATGTAGCTGCCGCCCGGCGGCATCAAGAAAAAGAGCCATGGAGTTTCACCTAACCCCCATTCTGGCAGATATGAAGGAATTGTACCTCCAGCCGATTTCCGCAGATCGGTTCAGGCAGTACCTATCCAAATTGCAAGGAGACACAAAGGGAGACCTCAGTCTGCCCATTTCAGGGTTTAACCCAATGGGGCAGGTCCTTGAAAAAATTGAGGAATTAGAACATCTGGGAGCTGAGGCCATTATGGCAGAAGCCATCGGAGAAATCAATTCCCTCCTCGATCAATCAAGCGGAGCCAGGATCACGATGGTCTTGAACCTGGCTGATGACCTGAAAGGAGGATGGACAAATTTTTACACCACAGACTTCGATAGTAAATTCAAGCTACAGGCATTGGTAAGACGCAATTTTTGTGCGCCACACTTCTGGACAAGCGAGTCCTATTCAGAACATCTCATCCGGGCCAGAACAAGAGAATATGCGTTCCGGACCATCTATTGGCAAAATAACTCGAAACCTATAACCCTTGCAGATCATGTTGAGCAGGAAATTTTTGTTTCTGCAAACGCCACCGCCGGGCGCGTTCCTCAAGCCACATTCGATGAGATTGCCGCCTACTATGAAGCCAACAAGCAATCAAAAGAGTACAATCTGATCTTCAACTTTTTCTACGGCGATGCTGCCTCTGAAAGTCTCGGATACAAGCAATATGGAATCGCAGATCTCACAGGATATCAGTATGCCGCATTCGTTGCTCAAACAAGAAAAACGACCTCTTAGCCATGTGCAAGGGAACCGCTACAAACGCAATGGCCAATTCATCATCCAATCAACCTTACAGCGATGCAGACCTACATGATCATTGAGGCCTATAAGCCTGGAAAAACGGAAGAGATTTACCAGCGCTTGGCAGAGCGTGGGAGAATGATGCCACCTGCCGTAGTATATGTCAATAGCTGGATTGAAGAAAATCTCTCTCGATGCTATCAGGTGATGATCAGCCCAAGCCCGCACCTGCTAGATGAATGGATAGACAACTGGAAAGACCTCGTTGATTTCGAGGTGATCAAGGTCCTGAGCTCACAAGAGGTCTCTGACCGCATGACGCAATAAGTCAGAAATATTCGTCAGCAAGTCAGACAAGCACCCAAATGTTGTTGCGCGCTCCGAACCACGCTCCGTTTCATTCGCTCATGTCTCCAAAACATCCCCCCC
>JANQTF010000168.1:3045-4544 GCA_030731845.1 Bacteroidia bacterium
ATGTTGTTGCGCGCTCCGAGACCGCGCTCCGTCCCATTCGCTCCTGTCTCCCAAACCTCCCCCCAACGCTATGACAATGTCCGCCCAGCCCAAACCCAACATCCTCCTTCGCAGCGCCACCATCAGCGACCTGCCCGTGCTGACGTGGTGGGACACGCAGCCACATGTCATCGACTCCGACGATGATGACAGTGACTGGAACTGGGAAGCAGAGCTTCAGAGATTTCCGCCATGGCGGGAGCAGCTCATCGCAGAGCTCGATGGCAGGCCCATCGGCATCATCCAGATCATCGATCCGGCAGAAGAAGAATCCCATTATTGGGGCGAGGTAGCCCCCAATCTGCGAGCGATTGATATCTGGATCGGCGAGAAAGAAGACCTCGGCAAAGGCTATGGGACCATCATGATGACACTCGCCATCGAAAAATGCTTTGCCGATGAGGCCGTCACGGCCATTCTCATTGATCCATTGCGATCCAACACCGCCGCCATCCGCTTCTACGAACGCTTGGGGTTCCACTTCGTCGAAAACCGCAGGTTTGAACAGAGTGACTGCGCGGTTTACCAATTGACGCGTGAACAGTGGCTGCGTGCGGTCAACTGAGAGGTGAGACAGGTATCCCGAAAGCTGCCAAAACTACCGAAGGCCGCGTGCAACCTGGGTTGAATGCTGGGCGCTACGCGTCGCAGGGGAACTTAGTTGTTGGCGGTAGTTTTTATTCTTCAGTTAAATTCAATTCTTTCTTCAAGTAATAGTCTCCATTCCAATCACAACTACCATCAGATATTTTTACTTCTTTGCTTTTGTATTTTAATACATAAGTATCTGTTGTTGTGCAACCATAAGATTCCATGTAATTAAGTTCTATCTCAAAATACCTTATGGCTCTAATTTCTTTGTTGTCCAATAGTCTGTCCTTTCCTTGAAAAGTCAGATAAAATTTGTCGGATTTCCTTTTTATAGTAATTGTCTCGTTCGAACTATGAAAACAACCTTGAGAAGATACTTGAATTGAATAGCTTTCTCCATTTTCTAGTCGGTCAATAAATGGTTGATATAGATCAGATTCATGGTCTAAATAATTTAAGCACAAATCAATAGTATATTTTTTCTTTTCTGTCAATTCAATATTAACACTCTCAGTTTTACTGAACATTGTTTTATACTCAATTCTGTACTTACCATACTCTAAGTCCTTTAGTGTTTGATTACTTTCATGCTTAGGTTCTATGGTTTTTATTAGAGAATCATTCCTAAACACTTTGAATTCAGACAAGTATTCAAAACTACTTTCTTGTCTACAGTCCTTAATATCCACCTGTAAAGTGCTTTGAGCGTTACAGAACTCGCTGGCAAAGATTATTGAGGCTAATATGATTATTAGGTTTTTCATTTTTCTAATTACTGGCAACATCCGTATAAACGCAACCCATAGCGTTTATTCCCTCATTCACTGAACCGAATATCCGCCCTTTTCCCCGAAATCACAAGTATTTGC
>JANQTF010000169.1:0-614 GCA_030731845.1 Bacteroidia bacterium
GATCGAGGTCAGGGAGGGTGTGCCAGGCATAGGTGTTCAGGTCTATCCCGATTCCTGTGATCAGCGCAGTTCCGTCGATCTCTCCGCCCCACATGTTGATTTGCTTGTTGCCGATGGTGTTCACCTGCATCGCCGCCTGATGGCCACCACGCAATTCCGGTAAATTGGCGGGCGCAGGAAGTGTGGTCCAGGTGTCGGTTGGAATGTTGTACACATCAATTTCATACACGGGAAAGGCATTGAGGCCACCATTTCCCGTAGCAGATCTTCTTCCTCCCACCATATATACATTGTCGCCGTCGAGCAGGGCCACAGCATGATCGCGGGCGTGAGGCGAAGGGGCAAGGGTATCCCACACGCCATTGACGAGGTCATATTTGTCGGTGTAATTGACCCAACCACTCTTGTGACCATCGGTGAGGCCATTGAAAAAGTAAGCGGTATCGTTTACCACCACGCACTGTGCCGAGCCGCGGGCGCGCGCCGTGGGAACGGTATCGAGCTGCACCCAGGTTTGGCTGCGAATGTAATAGAGGTGGAGATGAGTTTGGGGAATTTCATTAGGGTATCCATTGTCGAAGGACATGCCTACCACGATGATGGAATCTCGCCAG
>JANQTF010000169.1:624-2499 GCA_030731845.1 Bacteroidia bacterium
ATGATGGTATTGATCATCTGCATTGCCACCCATGGTGAGGGTATTGGCATCTACATCATAAATAATCGGGCGTTTTTTATCCACCTTGCCAGCACCAGCTCTGCCACCGATCACAATGGCGAGCCGTTGTCCATCTATATTGGCATACACTGCTCCGCACTCATGGCGGCTATATTGGGCCAGATCGAAGGAGGAATCTGGTACCGCATGGCAGGAGGTCCAAAACTGGGCTTGTGTGGGAATAGGGGAAAGGGAAAACAGGAAAAGGAACGAGTAAAGGAGTTTCTTCATAACAGGATCAACGGTTTCAAAAGATATAACAACAGGTAGGGGACGTTGTTATCGGTTGTGATATTTATTTGCTTAAAAATACCGCATATTAAACTAACCATATACTCGCGATAGCCTAGATTGAAAGGATCATGGTTATGACGGTAAAAAGCCGCGTATGAATGGATATAGACCGATTTTCGAAGTTTTTTCTCTTTCGGAAATGGGATATGACCAGCTGCGAATGGTCTGTTAATTCAGAAGAATTGAAATAGATTTTGGGAAAATAATTGACCATAAAACGATCTTTACTCACCCTGGCCACACCAACTCCCAAAGAAGAGATGCGGCCAGGCAGGTTGGTCAAATTTGTTATTCCAGGATAAGTGACTGCTGAGACTGCTGTCCTCCTACCAATAGCTGCAGACGATACAAGCCCGGGGCGAGATCATCAGCAAGCTGCCAGGTTTGGGTATCTCTCACCTCTCCCACCAATTTGCCATCACAGGCGTAGAGCCTTGCCCGATCCACCTTCATGCTCATGTGCAGCTCCCGATGATCGGCGGGAATCGGATTGGGGTGAACCGGAAAAGAAAATTCTCGCGTGATTTCTATTACCGGGGAAGTGGAAACGGTTCCATCCAGTCCCATGGCCCGAATTCTCACCATTCCTGTGGTTCCTAACCACAAGAGCGATGCCACCGAGGAATATGTCTGGCTCTGGGAAGCTCCCTTGGCAGCTTCCTGGCCTATGTGGCTCCATTTTCCTCCCTGGTCCCTGAATTCCAGTTCATAGTGCGTGGTTCCTTCGGGTTCTTCTACCGACCAATTCAGGGCAATCTGCTGGTTGCCGATGTCGCGGGCAGCCACCTCATGCCACAGCGATCCGATGGGAAAAGGCGTAGCCGGAAACAGGCGCTGAATGTAATCGGCACTGGTCACCTGCTTCTCATTTCCGCCGGAGATGGCTCCAGCTATGGTAAAGAGGGTATCCGGTGCGAGTTGAATCATCTGTGATGCGTGCATCTTGGAAGTCAGGTCTGGCAAGGAACTCCACGTTTGGGTGGTCAGGTCGAGGCCGATGCCAGAAAAGTGGGTTCCCGTTTCATATTCTCCGCCCCACACACTGAGTTGTTGATGGCCCAGGCCGTTGTTTTGAAGAGCAGCCATGAGGCCACCGCGTAGGCCCGGAAGGTTGGCAGAGGGGGGAAGTGTGGTCCAGGAATCGGTACTGAGGTCATACACGTCGATCTCGAGTTGCGGGTAGGCGTGCATCCCTGCGTTGCCAGCGTTGGAGCGTCTTCCGCCCACGATATAGACGAGAGTGCCGCTTTTGACTGCCACGGCATGATCGCGGGCACGAGGCGAGTCGGTCATGATCTCCCAGGTCTTGGTGGCGAGGTTGTAGCGATCGACTTTTTCTGTCCAACCCCATTTGTGGCCTTGGGTAAGCCCGTTGAAAAAATAGACCCAGTCTCCATCGATCACCGCCTGTGTGCTACCACGCTGCCGTGCTACCGGAATGGTGTCGTAGGTGATCCAGGTATTGCTGTTGATGTTATAGAGGTAAATGTCGGTGAGGGGAAATTCGTTGGGGAAAGGCCC
>JANQTF010000169.1:2599-5010 GCA_030731845.1 Bacteroidia bacterium
CCAAGGTTGGAATCAAATGGCAAAGAACCTTGCCTTCCTGCTTCTTTGGTCAAAATGAGGGCCCGAATCGCACTGATTATCAGGATGCTGTGTGAATTGGTAGAAAAATAGGGGTGAAAATACCGGGATTTTTTCTCCTATTCAATCATCAGGGTCATCTCTGAAATTTGTCCATGCTGAATCAGCTGAAGAAGATAAAGGCCCGGAGTGAGTCCCTTGGGAATGCTCCACTGGCTGGCGTTGACTATTTCGCCCACCATTCTGCCGTCCATGGCAAACAAGCGGGTGTGATCAATCTTTTCGCTGAGCTGTAGCAGACCCTGCTGCGAAGAGATGGGGTTGGGATAAATAGGGAAGGAATATTCTCGCAAAATAGTCACTACGGGCGAAGTGGAGACCACGCCATCATGCCCCATGGCCTTGATTCGGAGATATCCCCTGCTGCCAAACCACTGCGGCTCAATCACAGTTTCATAGGCTTGGACCCCCTCTTTTCCCTCGGCTCCCTGGCTTTTGCTGGGAATCCAGGTTCCTCCCTGATCTTTGAATTCGATCTGATATTGAGAGATGTTGTCTGATTCTTCGATTTGCCAAGATACAAAAATCTGCTGCTTACCTGCATCTTTGGCTTCTACCTGATCCCAGATAGAACCAATAGCAAAGGGCGTAGCAGGGATGAAGCGCTCCAGGTAGCTCGAGCTGGCCACATCTTTTTCATTCCCTCCGGAGATAGAACCCGCTATCAAAAATAATGAATCGGGGTGGGTCTGAATGATCTGATTGCCGTGCATAGAGGTTGCCATGTCTGGTAGCGAGGTCCATGTGAGGGTTTTCAGATCGAGGCCAATTCCAGTTTTGTGCGTTCCATTGGCATATTCGCCTCCCCAGATATTGATTTGGTCATGCAAGAGGCCATTGGGCTGAAGGGCTCCCATCAGGCCTGCACGCGAAATCGGGAGATTGGCAGATGCAGGGAGCGTGCTCCAGGTATGCGAAATGAGGTTGTAGGCATCTGTTTCGTTTTGTGGAAGGGCATGAATGCCGCCTGTGCCGCCCACATTGGAGCGCCTTCCACCAACGATATACACCATTGTATCGGTCAGGATGGCTAAGGAATGGTCTCTTGCCCTGGGGGAATCAGGCAGGATTTCCCAGGTTTTGGTGGCAAGGTTGTAGCGATCGACTTGGTTGGTCCAGCCGGATCGGTGGCCCTTAGTCAAACCATTGAAGAAATAGATCCAATCTCCCGCGATCACAGCTTGTGAACTCCCACGAAGGCGGGCCTGCGGGATGCTGTCATACTTGATCCAGGAATCCTGATTTGCGTTGTAGAGGTAAATATCCGGCACAGGAACCTCGTCTGGGAAGACCCCTGTCATGGCCATCCCCATCACGATGAGGCTGTCGCGCCATAGCGCCGCCTGAAAATGGTGGATCTCCAGCGGGCTCTTTGCCCCCAATGATACTCGGTTGCTCGCAAAATCATAAATAATAACACGACGCTTGTCACCATTGCCTCGGCCTCCAATCACAATCCCTTTCTGCGCACCGTGTACCTTGCAAGCCATCGCCCCGCACTCATGTCGCTTAAAATTGCCAGTAGAATACGTGCCGTCATAGGAGGCATACCCTTCTGTCCAACTCTGTGCATCTACCCTTCCCATCAGAAGCATCACCAACAAAAATAATCCCTTTTTCATCTTCTTCTTTTGCAATTCAGATGCATAGTTAATGGTTAAATTTCTACGAATACTAAACGATCAGGCCCTGGATTCAGCACGAAGGGTCCACCTGCAAAATCAAAAGGTTCAATCGCGTTAATCCGGCCATAAATGGGTCACGTTTTTTGCGAAAGGCCCCCCGAATTCGAATAATGACGAAAGCAATTGATCAATTCTCGAATTGGTTTTCAAATCCCTCCAATCATTCCTTACCTTGCCAGTGTATTAATGATCAACGATTGTCTGTTCGCATAAAATTTGGCATCTGTCTCCTGATTCTGGCCCAAATGACCATTGTTTTTGTCTTATCAGGGACAATGTTTTATTCCTCCTGCATGGGCCTTGTACAGTGCCAATAATTTTACTGTTCTTTCCCTCGATTTTCAACATTTACGGGTATTAGTTCTCCAACCTGTATCATTCTTCAAAGACGACCTACCTCATGTCTTCACTTACCGCCATCCGTCCGGATGCTTCCCTCTCTGCTCGTGCTGCCGATAACATCCGCCTGCTTGCTGCCTCAATGGTAGAAAAAGCCAATTCTGGTCACCCCGGTGGTGCCATGGGAGGCGCAGATTTTATTCATATCCTCTTCTCAGAGTATATGACCTTTGATCCTGCGGATTCTGCCTGGCCATTCCGCGACCGCTTTTTCCTCGATCCCGGCCACATGTCGCCGATGCTCTATTC
>JANQTF010000169.1:5110-23774 GCA_030731845.1 Bacteroidia bacterium
AACTCTGACAAAACCGACGCTTTCCTCAAAAAGACCACCATTTTTCAGGCAGGCAATTTCGCAGGCTCTTTCTTGCAGGCAGGGGTATCTGAACTCACCATGGCGGCCCTTTGCACTGGCATGGCCCTGCACGGCGGCGTGATTCCGGTCTGTGCGACCTTCTTCGTGTTCTCCGACTTCATGAAGCCCACCATGCGCCTCGCTGCCCTGATGGAGCAACCCGTGATCTTTGTGTGGACACACGACGCCTTCCGCGTAGGCGAAGACGGCCCTACCCACCAACCCATCGAGCAAGAAGCACAGGCCCGCTTGTTGGAGCAACTCAAGAACCACTCTGGCAACAGCAGCTTCCTCATCCTGCGTCCCGCCGACGGCCTCGAAACCTCCGTGGCCTGGAAAATGGCTTTTGAGAACACCAAGACGCCTTCGGGCCTCATTCTCTCTCGTCAAAACATCAAGGACCTGCCAGCTCACAGCGGCAACCGCTTCGCCGAAGCGCTCCACGCCGAAAAAGGCGCCTACGTCGTAGAAGACACCGACGGCCCCGCTGACATCACCTTCGTAGCCAACGGTTCTGAAGTCGCTACCCTGATCGAAGGAGCCAAGTTGCTCCGTGCCGAAGGGCTCAAGGTGCGCATTGTGTCTGCCATTTCTGAGGGACGTTTCCGCGCCCAAAGCGCCGAATACCAGGAGTCAGTATTGCCTTCTGGCGCGCCTACCCTCGGCATGACTGCCGGCCTGCCCGTGACCCTTCGCGGCCTCGTGGGCACACGTGGCACCGTGATCGGTCTCGACCACTTCGGCTACTCGGCTCCTTACACCGTCCTCGACGAGAAGCTCGGATACACCGGCGAGAATGTTTACAATAAGACCAAGGCATATCTGGCCTCGCTCTAATCGCGATCAGATTCCATGCACCCTATCGACCCGTCTGGCTTTGGCTTGGCGGGTCTTTTGTTTGTGGGCGAGCGCCTTCTGCGCTCTACCCCGCCGGCGGGGTGGGCCCAAGCAGCCAAGGTCCACCCTCTTCCGAAGTGCTTCTCCCATTCTCCGGTCCTTTCGACTAAAATATGCATTGGAGTATGATCGCCCTAAAACCGTGAGAATCAAAAACTACATACTCAGCATGATCTGTCCTCCTTTCGAAACCTGCGATGTTGAGATTCGCTTTTGAAATCGAATAATTTTCGAAAGAAGATTACCCCTTAAAGGGTATTTTTTTTGGCACACATGGGGGTTGCCTAAAATTGTTAATTTGTGGTGATACTTTTTTGATCACACACCAACTTCTTTACAATCATGACGATGTTATCTGCCCCAGCTTTGCTCTCCATTCGTCGATCAATTCGATGCTGGCTCACCTGCCTTGTTCTGTTATCCGCTGGCTCGGTCCTGGCACAAATTCAGCCGCCCAAGGTAATTTCGCTCGATACTGCCGCTAATTCTTTTGGGTATTTCCTCCTGGAAAACGAAACCGGGTTTTATTTGTCCGGCGTTATCTGGGATTCAGCAGGCGCAAAGTTCATTCCCTTTCTCTCTGAGCTAAATGATTCATTCGAGACGCAGTCAACGATCTTATTAGATCCATCGCTGAGATATAGCTCTTTGGCATATTCATCGGGCGCTTTTTACTATGGTGGTAGCCAAGTGGTTGATTCGCTCAATGTGTCGATGAAGGTTTCTCGGGTTGCATTGGATGGAACAGTACTTTCCAATGGGGTGGCGACAAATGCAAGTTCTTTGGATGCAGCCTATGGTGTAGTACCCATGGCTGATAAAGGAGCGATCATTGCGGGATTTGGCAAAAAATTTACTCCGGGGGTCGGGCCCGGGCTCGAATGGTTCGTCAACATGGCTCGGTTTGACTCTGCAGGAGTGGCAGTGTGGGAAAGGGAGATACAGTTTGCTTCTTTTTGCTTTGCCCGGTCAATTGTAGCGGGTGACTCTGGGAAAGTGTTTGTCACAGGTCGCGCCCTCGTGCCGGGTGGTAGAATGTTTGTGCTCGCCATGCATGAAGATGGGGACTCTCTTTGGAGTAGATTTTTTGGGAACACGGAGGCCATGGGGATGAAGATCGTTAGCGGGACAGATGGCTCGATTTATTCAGCAGGAATTACCAGAGATACTGCAACCAATCGAAGTATGCCTCTGGTTGTGAAGCTAGATCAGCAAGGAAATACGCTCTGGGAATACACCTATCCTTATCCGGATGGTGACACGACCGCAGATCAGTTCGAGATGAGAACGGTGGCTCCCACGCTGGATGGAGGGATGCTGTTTGGTGGGTATTATGACTTGAAGATGGGGACATTTTTTCAGAAGACTGCCTATCTGGTTAAGATTGATGTGAATGGGCAAGTTCAATGGCGCAAATCCTTGGCTGGTTTTTCAACGGGGTTAGAAGGCATCAACGATATAAAGCAGTTGTCTAATGGGAGATATGTGATTCTCGGAACTGTTTCCTACTCCGGAGTTTACAATCAGGGCACGGGCTTCATAGCCCTCCTCGATCTCGATGGCACGTTCACAAGCATCAACTATGTGAATCCTCCTGGTTTTGACGTGTATGTCACTCCCAATCCGTCCGATGAGCTGGTCTCGGTGATCTGGGAGCAACCCTCGGAGTCCCAGACCGACATTCGCTTGCTTGATCTACAAGGCAGAGTGCTCTGGCAATCCTCCGCAGCCTTTCCCATGGGGGAATCTCACCAAGATATTTCCCTCAGCGAGTTTCCAGAGGGATACTATTTTGTGCGGGTCACGATCGGCACACTTTCCAAGACTGTCCGCGTGGTGAAGCGGCTCTGATCTGCGGCTGACTCTCGCGAAAGAGTGCCCTCATTCCAGCCTTCTTCCCCAGGAGAAGGAGCAAGAATTTAGATTGCCGAAGGCGCAGCCGGGACCGGTGTGGACCCAAGCGGCCGTGGTCCACCCTCTGTCGCACGAGCCTCCTGCAAGGCCGCAAGTCTCGAAGCGGGCGCAAGACCCGCAGCTACGCTTCTCGCATTCACCCATCTCGCTTCTCAAATTGGCTCTCAAAGCCCCGGATTGAGGTGTCCGGCTCTTGTCTCGCTTCTCGCCTCTAACTATCTCGCCTCTCCTGAGACCGGTGTGGACCCAAGCGGCCGTGGTCCACCCTCTGTCGCACAGGCCTTTCCCGCCAGCGGGAGACACCCTGAAAGCCGCGCCTTCGGCGATATACCCCGCGGGCGGTTGAAATACCCGCAATTCCTACTGGCTGCCTTTTGCAAAACCCCTGGAGAAATGTAAAATTGAGCTTCAATCCATTTCAATGATATTGTAGGATGAAGAACGTGATGATGATAGGGCTGGCGATGATGGTGTGCACTGGCTGTGTGGACGAATCTTCTTCCTCCGCAACTCCCGCTACCAAATCGGCAATGCCTGTGGAGAAGGCGGTGACCCTGGCAGCTCCTGCTCATGCGGCGCTCCCCGTGGGCGTTGAGGTGCCAGAAGGCATGGTCTTCGTGCCGGGTGGCTACGTGGATCTGGGGTCCGATCTGGGATTTGAGAGCGAATCTCCTATTAAGCAGCACGCTGTGGATGGATTCTTGATGGACGTGCATCCCGTGACAGTGGCACAGTACAGGGCCTTTGTGGCAGCTACCGACTATGTGACCGAGGCCGAAAAATTTGGCGATTCGGGCGTGTTTGATTTTGCTACGGGGAGCTGGAGCCTGATCAAGGGAGCCAATTGGCGCTTTCCGTTTGGTCCAAATAGGCCTGCGGCGAAGGACAATCACCCGGTGACACAGGTGAGCTGGGGCGATGCCCGCGCCTATGCTGCATGGGCTGGCAAGCGCCTGCCCCGAGAGGTGGAGTGGGAGCACGCTGCCCGCAATGGCAACAACACCCGCAGCCGCTATCCCTGGGGAGAAGACATTCGCGAGGGGAAAACCTATCGGGCCAACTATTGGCAAGGCAATTTCCCCTATCAAGATACCGGAGCCGATGGCTACAAAGGCCCATCGCCTGTGGGAGAATTTGGAAAAACCCCGCTCGGCCTCACCGACATGGCCGGCAATGTGTGGGAGTGGTGCGAAGACTGGTTTGAGTCTTATGCTCCAGATGGTCCCAATCTTCGTCAAAATCCCAATGAGCCGGAAAAAGTGATGCGTGGCGGGTCCTATCTATGTGACCCCAAGGTGTGTCATGGCTTTCGTGTGTCGGGCAGATCTGGCACCTCTCCCGAGACCGGACTTTGCCATTTGGGCTTTCGCTGTGTGAAAGAGGTGGAGTAGGTCAGGAATTTCCGGGTCAACGGTTCAATGTTCACCTTGGGCAGGTGGCGAAAAAGATTCCTTTCTTTACCTTTACTTGTACCAACGGCCTGCATATTCCTCAGGTCCCAAAAATTCCCTATATGGCCTCCACCCTTTCCTCCCAAGACCTTGCCTTTATTGCTGAGCGCGGTAGTGATGCTGCCAGCGTAGAAACCCAGATTCAATATTTCAAAACTGGATTTCCTTTTCTTAATATTCATAAAGCTGCCACCATCGGCGACGGCATGATTCGCCTCGAAGAAGAGCAGGTGGATGGCGCAGCCGCAGCGTTTGAGGCCCAGTTGGCCAACCTCAAGGTGGTCAAGTTTGTGCCAGCCTCCGGTGCGGCAAGCCGTATGTTCAAGCACTTGTTTTCATTTGTTACGGACAATACGGGCAAACCTGCCGCGGATCAGCAGGCGGCCCTCGCTGCCGACAAACTCACCCGGCAGGTGATCGAAGAGCTGGGCAAATTTGCCTTTCACCATGATCTCGCTGCCACCTTCTCTGGCACGAGCCTACAGGAAACCCTTGCCATGGGCGATTATGCCAAGGTGTTGGCCCACTTGCTCGAAGCAGAGGGCCTTGGGTATGGCGAATTGCCCAAAGGCTTGCTCAAGTTTCATAACTACACCGATGGGGCCAGAACGCCCATGGAAGAGCACTTGGTAGAAGCGGTGCACTATGCCGGGGTGAAAGGCGGCACTGCTTCGTTGCATTTCACCGTGTCGCCAGAACACAGGTCCAGATTTGAAGCCTTGGTGAAAGAGGTATCAGGAAAATATGCAGACCAATTTGGCGTGACCTTCGATATCTCCTTCTCCGAACAAAAACCCTCCACCGATACCATCGCCGTGGATATGGACAACGAGCCTTTTCGAGAAGAAGATGGCAGCCTGCTCTTTCGGCCCGGTGGGCACGGGGCGCTGATCGAAAACCTGAATGACATCTCAGCGGATGTGATTTTTATCAAAAACATCGACAACGTCGTGCCCGACTCTATCAAAGCTGAGACCTATCGCTATAAAAAAGCCCTTGCGGGTGTGTTGCTTGATTTTCAAAGCCAGATCTGGGAATATCTGGAGCAGGTAGAAGAAGCAGATGAGGAGATCTTGGATGAAATCGACACCTTTTTGCAGGAAGAGCTTTGCATCACGCCTCCAGAAAACTTTTATGACCTGAGCTTTGAGGACAAGCTCACGTATGTAACCGGAAAGCTCGATCGCCCGCTGCGGGTGTGTGGGATGGTGAAGAATGAAGGTGAACCCGGTGGAGGGCCATTCTGGGCCCAGAATCCTGATGGCTCTGTGTCGCTACAAGTGGCAGAGTCTGCCCAAATCGACATGGACGACCCCACCCAGGCGCGGCTGATGAAGGAAGCTACGCACTTCAATCCCGTGGATTTGGTCTGCGCCACCAAAGATCATCGCGGCAATGCCTATCACCTTCCTGATTTCCGCGATCCGGAGACCGGATTTATTTCCTTTAAGTCTAAAGACGGGCGCGATCTCAAAGCGCAGGAACTTCCGGGTTTGTGGAATGGCGCCATGTCTGACTGGAACACCATTTTTGTGGAAGTGCCCATCATTACCTTCAATCCAGTGAAGACGGTGAATGACCTTTTGCGAGAGCAGCACCAATAAGCCGATCATTTTTTCGAATAAGGAAAGCCGCGGGTCCATCACCTGCGGCTTTCTTGGTATTTCTGCCCGTGAGCAGGGCGCTTTTCGCCTTTTGTTAGTCTCAAAATGAGCAAATGCGAAAGTCGCTTCTCAATATGAATCCCGGTTTCTCAAAATGAGAGATTTTGAAGGATTGGCATAAATATTAAGTGTTTGATTATCAGTGGATTAGTATTGGCACAGCCGATGGGAACAGGCTTTGCAATCAATCAGTCGTAACAGCAAACGACACAACGCAAACAACACACACAAACATTAGCTAAGTTTCATTCAGCCATTGTCACTTAGTTATCAAGATTAACCCAGATGAAACCGACCCTAATCCTTGCTTTGATTTCTGCCTCGATTCTGTTCACTGCCTGTAATGGCGATGAGATCGACAGATTGGAAAAGCAAAACAACATGCTTCTTCAGGCTCAAGCTTCCCAAGACTCCATTTTGAGTGGGTATATGAGCGCCTTCAACACCTTTGATGAAAACCTCAGCGCCATCAAGCAAAGAGAAAACATCATTAGCAACGAATCACTTGATCCAGAGTTTCAGTCCAATCCGAAGGACAAGGTTCTGGAAGACATCGCCCTGATCAACGATTTGCTCACGCAAAATAAAAGCATCATCGAGGATTTGAATAACCGCCTTGATCGCACAGAAGGAGATCAGACCCAGCTTCGCCGACTGATTACGAGAATGGAGGCGCAACTGAAAGAAAAAGATCAGGAAATTGTGGTACTGAAAGAGCAATTGGTGGAGATGAACTTCACTTCAGAATCTCTCAGTCGCCGCTTGGACACGATGGCACAAGCCAAGGAACAGCTTGTGTACCTCACCTCCAATCAGAAAATGAGAATGTCTGCTCAGGATAGCACCATCGCAGATCAGCAAGGCCTCATCGGGCTACAAGTGAGCGCCCTCAACACAGGCTACTACGTGGTGGGCAACGCCAAAGACCTGAAAGAGCAAAATGTCATTACCACTGAAGGTGGATTCATCGGAATCGGCGCAGACAAAGTGCTCCGCACAGATTTCAACCACGAAGCTTTCACCAAAGTGGACATAACAGCAACAGACGAAATTACTTTCGACAACAAAAAAGTACGACTTGTGACCAATCACCCCAGTGACGCATACGTACTCAACGAAAGTGACAACAAAATAACCAGCCTCGAGATTACGGACGCCAAGAGATTTTGGTCAGTATCGAAGTATCTCGTAGTGGTAACAGATTAGGATCAATGGGGGAATCAAGGGATCGGCGCACGAGGTGTGCTGGTCCCTGATCATTTTAAGCCCCTTGGTTTCTCATTCACAAAGCACACAACTCTCGTTTCATAGATCTGCATCATTGAATTGCCTCATGACTCGTTCTGACCCGGACGAGTCTTTTTTTGATCGGTATTGCAGAGCTAGGGGCGAAAAGAGTGCCTTTTTCCCTCTCGCCTCTATCGGCAAAGAAGCAAGAATGAGGAAGGCCGAAGCTTTTGCAAGGTTGTTGCAGTCGCTCCCAACGTTTCCTTGGCTCGCTGCCAATAGATGGGCCGGTAGGCTATGGAAGGTAGTGCATGTAGCAGTTTTTGGGCATTGTGCTTTCAATTACCAGGAAAGTATTACTATCTTGTAATGCGTAAATATGAAAGCTAGATGAATGAACAGGTTTCCGACTCCCAAACCGTATGTTGGCTTGTGGAGGACAGCATAGAAGATACCATGCTGTTAAAAATGGCGATTTCCACCAGCCATCCGTCTGTGGAAGTCATCGTCTCCACGAGTGGGGAAGTGGCCCTTCGGGAAATGGAGCAGCGCAACCTCGCCGGGTTGCCATTTCCTGCCTTGATGATTGTGGATGTGAACTTGCCGGGAATGAAGGGATTTGATTTTCTTGGGTTCCTGATTGCTGGGGGATTTAAGAAATTCCCGGTTATTATGATGTCAGGAAGCACAATTCAGAAGGAAGAAGCAACCTCTATGGCTTCTGGTGCCGATGGGTTTTTGGAGAAATCGATGAGTTTTTATCAGATGGAGGAGAGGCTGGGCCAAATGATCGAGGATCTGTTGCCCAGACAAAGCGTATAGGGTTTAGAACGAAACTATGCCTCTATGTGCTCGGCCTGTGTGGCAAACCACCTAAAAATCGTTTCTTCGAGTTTCTCAATTCTCACTGGTTTAGATAAAAAGTCATCCATTCCGGCCGCGTGGCATCTGTCCACATCTTCTTTCATCACATTGGCAGTCATCGCAATGATATAGCTGCGATGGCCTGAAACTTCTTCCATTTTCCGAATTTCGATGGTCGCTTCAAGGCCATCCATGACGGGCATCATCATGTCCATCAAAATCAGGTCGTACCGAATCTGCGTGGCAATGTTGACTGCTTCAAGGCCATTTCCTACCACATCCGCCTCAATCCCAAGTTTCGAAAGCATTCTGATCGCCACCCGCTGATTCACGGAATTATCTTCCACCAGCAAGGTCTTCAATCTCGGAGGGAGCTGCATTCTCTCTTTACCAGGCACCAATGAATCTATTGGCACCACTTCTAGTTGAAGGGCTTGAGAAATGGTCTGGAGAAGCGTTTTTTGGCGGCCAGGCTTCGAAATGGACCCATTGATCATGGATTCCAGATCTGCCTCAATCCTATTCATCCCTGAAGAAAACAAGATGGCTGGCAGCTCGTCTTTGGATTTGATTTTCCGGAGGTTTCGGATAAAATCGGCACCGTTCATCACGGGCATCAGCCCATCGCTGATGACCAGATCAACCTCAAGGCCTCCGCGTATTTTTTGCAATGCAGTGTGAGGAAGGGTTTCGCAGAGGACCATGAGATTCCATCTTTCCAACTGCTTCTTCAGAATCTGAAGATTGAGCTCGTTGTCGTCCACCACAAGAACCCGCTTACCAAGAAGGAGGTTAAGAGCTGCTTCTCGCTCAAGGGTTTGCTTTTCCTCTGCCTTCACCATGATGGTAAAAATGAAACTCGATCCCTCGCCATCTTCACTTTCTACCCAGATCGATCCACCCATTCTCTCCACGATTCCTTTGCAAATAGCCAGGCCAAGCCCTGATCCGCCATACTTTCGAGTGGTAGAAGCATCTACCTGCGAAAAAGACTGGAACAGCCGCGCAATGCGATCTTGTGGAATGCCGATGCCAGTATCCTTGACTGAAAAGGTCATCTCGCACTCCCGGTCGATGATGGAGCTGGCAGAAACGGTGACCAATACCTGGCCTTTTTCGGTAAATTTGATGGCATTTCCAACGAGATTCACAAGCACCTGCCGGATTCGGGTGATGTCGCTTTGGATCATCACGGGCACCTGCTCCTCCAGGGTGTACATCACGTCGATTCCTTTGGCATGCGCCCTGGAGGCGAGAAGGTCCATCACATCTTCGATCGGCTCAATGGTAGGGAATGGCACGCTCTCCAGGTCAAGCCTGCCAGATTCTATTTTAGAAAAATCAAGGATATCATTGATGATGGCCAGAAGAGATTCTCCACCTGTTTTGATGGTGTTGGCATATTCAAGTTGTTCTCTCGTCATGGGTGTTTCGACCAGGAGGCTCGTCATACCAATGACGGCATTGAGCGGCGTCCTGATTTCATGACTCATGGTAGAAAGAAAATCTGCTTTTGACTGCGCCAGATTTTCTGCCTTCACCTTGGCATCTATGAGCATATTCTCCGTGTTTTTCCGTTGGCTAATGTCTCGGATAATAGCCAGGAAAAATTCGCTATCGCCGGCAGAAATTTGACTAATGGATAACTCAATGGGAAAGCTATTGCCCGTCAGTGATTTTGCGACCATTTCGCATTCGAGACCATCTGAGAGCTGTTTTAGATCAACATGAAGAAAACAAGCACCCTCTTCCTGGTCAAACAATGATTCAAAGTGCAGGCCAATGAGTTCATCGGCCTCGCTCCCCATCATGTTCATCGCTGCTTTGTTGGCCTTGGTGATGCGAAGGTCGCTTCCGATGGTGACAATGCCATCTACCACATTTTCTACCAATGCCGACACAAAAGCCTCATGCCGCTCCATCGATTTGCGGTTGAGATCAAGCATCTCCTCCGACATCATCTTCACCGATCTGTCTTTCTTTTGACGTTCCTCGTCTTGTTCAGTATAGGTGTGGCTGACAAGATCAAGGAGCGCATCAATCTGAAGGATGCCGTTTGGGTCCTTTCGCATGAGCCGCTTGATTTGTCTTTCTAATAAGGAATGCCTCATGCTTTCTCTGCGAGGTAGGTGATGGTCATGGTTTGATTATGTAGCTCGCAAAAGCCCTGGTGCTGTGGGCTGATTTCTCCGTAGGAATAATATCCGGCAAAGAAAGTATCGGGAGGAAATGCATCGGCAACAGCCTCTACTTCGTCTTCAATTCGGGAGCCGAGCACGATTTTTCTCCCTACACAGGAGATCATCAGGGCAAGTTGGTCGCCGAGGATTTGATCTGGAATGGCTTCGGCGGCATGGTCGGCAGCGCTTGCTGCTCCTTCGATCAAAGACTCGTAGCTCGCCATCATGAGCTGCGCTGTGTGTCCTTTGGGCATATTGCCTGCAAAAGTCAGGCTTTGCTTTTCTTCATCGAGCGATAGGATGGTTCTCACGAGGCCTTCCTGATCATTGGCACCTTCGGGGCGAATCATGATCGGAAAGTGAAGTGCACTACCTGGTAAGGCGGCTGCCGATTCGCCCAGATACGATTTGTAAAGTGCCAGGGCTGGTTTGCCGTCTAGCTCATAGAGCACATTGGAGTCTGATTGGGTGATGTGCCTGAGCGGCCCAAACGGGTTCCAGCCTCCCACAGACCCCCAACCGATCTGGAGAGATTCCCCATACAGACCGATAACGGCAATATTGCCGGGGAGTGCGGGGCCGTTGTGGCAAACGCCCGTTTCTTGAAATTTGCCACCGTCTCCTGCCAATCCCCCCGAAATAAATACTTCTTTGCCCAGCTGCGTCCGCAAGCCCTCAACCAAATCTGATCCGTTTACCTGATTCCCATCAGAGATGACGATCACGCCTTTTAGCCCTTCTCCATTGACGGCACTGGCCAGCCTTTTTCCTGCATCGTAAGACCCCGCCGTATCGCCCAGCAGCAGACTGCTCATTTGGACTCTGGTCTTTTCAAAGTGAATGGCAATGGCAACACCGCCTGTGTCCGTAACGTCATAGCCGGAAATCTCACCTGCGGTAGAACAACCCACAATATCCGCATGAGGGAAAATATCCCGTAGTCTATCATATTGTCGGGTTGTCTCTGCGGGTGTCGTCCCACCAAAAAACAGCACCATTGAAGGTGATTTTTGCATTTGGGCTGAGCTTTCGGCAAGGGACCATTGATCAGAATTCCAGGTTAGTTGGAGGATTTGCATATGTGTGGTGGATGATTACATAGCACAAGGTATATGTCTTGTGTTTGCCGGAGAGTTGTTGTTTTGCGTCTTTCTTACATATCAGTTTGTGTTTGTAAGGGTCTTGGTGCTTTGGTCAACCAATTGGGAAAATTGATTCATCGGGTCATACAACTTCCGGTACATCTTTGTCGTCTTTCTACCAAAGTTTGAAATCCCCCATGTTGAATTATCTCTACCGATGGATTGCAATTTGTATGATGGGCTTCTTGCCGGGTCAAGTTCTTGCACAGGCTTATCAGGTAAAAGGCAAGCTGACTGATGCAGCCGGAGAGGTGGTTGCATACGCCAAAATCGTGGTGAAAGGGCAAAAAAATGGCATCGTGAGCAATGAAGCCGGCGAATTTCAGCTCAGTCTGCCACGGGGCAAATACCGGCTGTTGATCGATCATCTTGCCTATCTTCCCGACTCTACAGATATCGTGGTTCCTCTTGCCGGGCCAGTCTTGGTAACCATGGAAGAAGATCCTTTTTCCCTCGATATTGTAGAAATTGAAGGGGGAGAAAAGGATCCGGCCTACGCCATTATTCGCCAGGTAATTGAGCATAAAAAGGATCATCAGGGTGGGCCCGAGGCTTTCTCCGCTCAATTATATGTAAAATCTGTCCTCATCAAGGATGATTCCACCTATTTCAAGCCCCCGAAAGATCCCTTCGCATTTATCAGATCAAATAAGGACAACCACGATAGCACCCTCGGCGATACTTCCCTGCTCTCCTCTGATTCTTTGCTCACAGATTCTGCTCGCATTGCGCAGGGCGCTGATACCATTCCGCCAAGGCCCTCGATCCAGACTTTTGTGGAGATGCAGGCGCGCACCTATTATCAGGCTCCAGATCAAGTGAAGACCGTGGTAGAAGGCTATCGCGATTACCAAAACCAATCTGCCGAAAGTGGGGGTGTCTATGTGAGTTTTGACGATGACAATGCCTCCCAGGATTATCGAACAGAGTTGACCAATCCCTACTTGTTCATTCCCAAATTTCCCGGTGCCGGGCTCGATTTTTATCAAAACCTCATCCCTGTGCTGGAGTTGGGGGATCGGCCTTTCATCAGCCCGATTCACAGCACCCTGTGGCAACTGATCTACAAGTTTCGGCTGGTGGACAGGACTTACGAAAATGGCAAGGTGGTGTATGAGATTGACATTACGCCCAGAAATTCGGAAGGGCCTTATTTTTCCGGAACGATCTGGGTGATCGACAAAGACTGGATGATTAGCCGGGTAGATCTGGATATTCAGCCTTCGGGGCTCAATTTGTTCTCTCATTTTACCTTTCAGCACCGATACACCCGCGCTATTGGGGGGCAATGGTTGCTCGAGGAGGAAACCTATGACTATGCCATCAGAGAAGGTCGCAGTATCAAGAGAGGCAACACCTTTGTGAAATATGCAGACTATGATCTGGCTCCGGTGTATGCGAAAAATTTCTTCCGCAATGAGATTCTCCGCACGGACGCAGCGGCATTTGAGCGCGACAGCAGTTTCTGGTCAGAGATCAGACCTATGTCGCTCAGCACCGTGGAAGATGCCTTTGTGATCAAGCAGGACAGCATCAGTACCTATCACCGCAGTGCGGAGTATCTGCGAGAGCAAGACTCGATCTACAATCAGCTTTCCTGGCTCGACTTTTTGTTTCAAGGCATCACCTTCCGAGACCGCGCCCGCGGGATGCGTTATTATTTTGACCCGATTGCGAGTCAGCCGCGGCCATTTGGGGTAGGCGGCTATCGGCACGCGGTGGGTGGCTCGGTGGTGAAAACCTGGAGCCGGAAAAAGGCTCTAAGTTTTCGGGGGGAATTTGACTATGGCGTTACCAACAAAGATCCCAAAGGCTCCATGCGATTGGGGTTTCTCTACGACCCGAGGCACGATGCCCGTGCCTATGTGTCTGTTGGTGATAATTATTCCACCATCACCAACTTCACCAACATCGGGGCCATCCTCAGCCGAAGCAATTTTGTGAACAAACGCTTTATCGCGGCGGGGCATCGCCGTGAAATCGCCAATGGGCTCATGCTCGATGTGAATGCCGATTTGGCCGATTATCGGGCCATCAATCAGCTCAAGTTGGCGGAGTGGGGCAATGAGTTGTTCGGTGACTTGAACATTCCGCTGGAATTTGACCCCTTTCGGCAGTTTGTCCTCAATTTCTCCATCAGCTACACGCCCTTTCAGCAATATTATCTGGAGCCGTTCAGAAAGGTGAACCTGCCGAGCAAGTGGCCCACCTTCACGATGAATTATCGCCATTCCATCCCTGGCATTTTCAACAGCAGCATTCATTTTTCCTCGCTCACCTTCATCATTGAGCATGAATTTCGTCCGGGGTCTTTTGGTATCTCACGTTGGCGCGTGCGTGCGGGTACCTTTCCAATTCAGCAAGGCCTCCGATTCACAGACTACACCTTCTTCCGAGGCAGCGATCCCTACTTTTTTGCCAATCCGCTCCAGGCCTTTCAGCTTCTTGGCCCCACCCTCAGCACGCCCAATGAATATGTGGAAGGGCACTTTCTCCATGACTTTGGCGGTGCCCTGATCGATAAAATCCCGTTGCTCAAGCACACGCCCCTTATGATTACCTGCGGAGCCGGTAGCCTTGTAGTCGCTGACCAAAACTTTTTTCACAGCGAAGTTTATGCAGGGATTCAGTGGCCCATCAGAATCCTGACCGAGCGATTCAAAATTGGGGCATTCTATGTGACCTCCTACAGCAATTACAGCAGTGGGCTAAGCGGGGAAGTGAAATTTGGGATTTCTTTCTTTGATTTCAATCAGAAGAAATGGATGTATTGATCGGGAGTTGGTCTTGGGCGGAGCACCATAAAGTCACCCTGGGTTTTGTCTTTTGTCATGAGAGAGGGGAGGGGTAATGGGTAGATTTCCTTCTAATCTAATCAAACCCTACTACCATGCGTACCATCCTCGTTCCTACCGATTTTTCTGCACACAGCACACAGGCCGCTCATTTTGCCATTGCACTGGGAAACATACTCTCTGCCCAGGTTCATCTGCTGCATATCGGGCGAATGCCTGTGATTCCTGTGAGCGTTCCTACCTATGGGATTACTTCGCCGTTTTTGGCCTTAGAGCCAGCGATGAAAGAAATGCGGCAGGAAGCCAATGTGTGTATGAAGGATCTGACTAAAGAGCTCGAAGGTGCTGCCAGGCAGTTTGGCTACCACGGCCCCATCTATCAGACCATTGTGGAGGGAGAGCCTGTGGAAGAAATCACAAGATGGATCGAGGAACATGAGCCCATGTGCATGGTCATGGGGGTCACCAACCATAGTAGCATCTACCGTATGCTCATCGGGAGCGTGGCAGGTCGCCTCTTGAAGGAAACGGATATTCCCATTTTTGCCATCCCTTCCGGTGCTGTTTATGGCGGGATGTATAAAGTCGTATTTGCTTCTGATTTTGATCCTAATGATGCCAAACTGCTCCATAGGATGAATGAAATGCTTCAGGGGCATGTGAATGAATGGCATGTGGTGCATGTGACCGACAATATCGAAGATCAATTTTATTATGATCGTCAGGGGGAATTGGTAGAAAGGCTGACTGAGCACCTGGCTCCAGCAAGTGGAGAAATCAAAATCCAGCTCGAAGTATTGCCCGAAGCCAATTTGCTTGATTCTATTGAGGGCTATGCCAAGAAAAATCATGCTCACCTTGTGGCGTTTGCAATGAGTAAAAAGAATTTTTTCGAGCGTATGATTGATCCAAGTGTGAGCGAAAATGCGCTCTTTCACCTTCATGTGCCGATGCTTTTTCTGCGCGCACAAGACAGCTCCAGATAGCGCCCAATCTGGAGTGAAATTAGATCTCAGAAGATAGATCTGGGCTTGTGCATGACCTTTGGTCACGAATCAGGGTTTTTA
This sequence comes from Bacteroidia bacterium, assembly GCA_030731845.1. GTDB lineage: Bacteria > Bacteroidota > Bacteroidia > J057 > J057 > JANQTF01. Next base: position 20,372 of record JANQTF010000169.1, read on the forward strand.
GGTGTCAAGAAGTTGCGGGAATTGCCCGATCCTGAGTACCTTAACCTTGTAACTATTCCTCTGGATTCATGAAAGCCCCGATTATCTTCTTTATCGATGATGACCCCCAGGTCCTGCAAGCCGTGCGCCGGGATCTCCGACGAAAATACAAGCCTGAATATCAGGTGTTTTCGTCGATCTCTGCCAACGAAGCACTTGAAGCCTTGCTGGAGTTGAAAAAGCAACAGGAGACTGTGGCGCTTTTTCTCTCTGATCAGCGAATGCCCGAGATGTTGGGGGTAGAATTTCTGGAAAAAGCCAAGAAAATCTATCCAGAGGCCAAGCGCGTGTTGCTCACCGCCTATTCTGACATTGATGCCGCCATCAAGGCCATCAACGATGTGCAGCTCGACTTTTACCTCACCAAACCCTGGGACCCGCCCGAGGAAAAGCTTTTTCCCGTCCTCGACGACCTGCTCGATGCATGGCAGGGGAGCCACACTCCCGAATACACCGGGCTGCGTGTGGTGGGCTATCAATGGTCGCCTAAGTCACATCAGGTCAAGGATTTTCTCAGCGGCAATCTCCATCCCTATCAGTGGCTCGATATTCAGACTGAGGATAAAGCGAAAGAACTGCTAGCGCTGCATAACATCCCGGAAAAGGATCTCCCCGCGCTGTTTTTCGAAGATGGCACTTTCCTCGCCAATGCTACCATTCCTGAGTTGGGGCGAAAAATTGGCAAGTCCACTGAGACAAAAGAAGATCTGTATGATGTTGCCATCATTGGGGCGGGTCCTTCGGGGCTATCGGCGGGGGTGTATGGCGGTTCGGAAGGGCTCAAAACCCTACTGATCGAGAAGCGTGCCCCCGGCGGGCAAGCGGGCACGAGCAGCCGCATCGAAAATTACCTCGGCTTTCCCTCGGGTCTCAGTGGCGCTGATCTGGCTCGGCGTGCCATCACCCAAGCCACAAGATTTGGCGTAGAATTGCTCTCTCCTGCTGAGGTTTCCAGAATTGACCTCCAGGGTCCATACAAAATCCTCACCCTCGCCGATGGCAGCAAGGTCAAAAGCAAGGCCCTCGTCATTACCACCGGAGTAGATTATCGCCGCCTGCCTGCCAAAGGTGCCGACGATTTCACAGGCGCGGGGGTGTATTACGGTGCTGCCACCACGGAGGCCTATGCCTGCAAAGACAAGGATGTCTTCATCGTAGGAGGCGGCAATTCTGCCGGACAAGGAGCCATGTATCTGAGCAACTATGCCAGAAAGGTCTTCATTGTGATCCGGAGGGAGGATCTTTCCTCCACCATGTCTCAGTATCTCATTGACCAGATCAGCGCTACCGACAACATTGAGCTGCTGCCATTTACCGAGATAGCCGAAGCCCACGGCGTGGGACAGCTCCAGCAGCTGACCCTGCTGGATTGTCGCGATGGTAGCACCCGACAAGTGGAGGCCGGGGCCCTGTTTATCTTCATCGGGGCCAAGCCCTACACCGATTGGCTGGGCATCCCGCTCTATCGGAATGACAAAGGCTATATCCTCACAGGCCGTGACGTGATGAGCTGTGAGGGCTTCGACAAGGTGTGGAAGGAATCGAGAGATCCTTATTTGCTGGAAACCTGTGTGCCGGGTGTATTTGCAGCCGGCGACGTGAGAGCCGGTGCGATGAACCGCGTAGCCTCTGCCGTGGGCGAGGGTGCCATGAGCATCAGCTTTGTACATCAATATCTGGCTGGATTTTAGGGAGGCTCCGCTTTGCCTTCCGGTGGCTTGGGCTTCGCCCTGCTACAAATGTGCGACCTCGCTGAGGTCGGGGGAGCAGGGGGGGGGGCACGCAGCATCTCGCTTCTTAACCTCTCAACCTCTCAACCTCTCAACATCTCAGCATCTCACCCTCTCACTCTTGTCTGACACCTCGCTTCTGACCCCCTGACTCCTCAACATCTCTTATTTCTTTGTTACTCAGGATTTAACGGTTCCATAACAATAAAGGGAATAATTTGCGGCCCGAAACAAAATCACTTTGAAATCCAATACACTATTGGGGAAAGAAGGGAGAGAGAAACCGCATGCCAGAGCCAAAGCGACATACGTTCACAGTGGGGGGAGGTGATTCTGCCCCTGAAGCATCGGCGGGCAAATCCCGGAGACAGCGAATTTTGTGGGTATTGAGATTTGTGCTCACCTTGTTGGTGTTTTTGCTGGCACTAGAGTGGATGAGCCTTGGGCTGAGGCTATTTGGCAAGGATAAATTGCAGGATCTGATCAGCCTGATCGACAATCCCTACTTGGCGCTTTTTCTGGGGATTCTGGCCACGTCTATCATTCAAAGTTCCTCCACCGTCACTACGATGATTGTAGGGCTTGTGGCCAATGGTACCTTTAATATTGCCTCAGCTACGCCGCTGATCATGGGTGCCAATATCGGCACCTCGGTCACGTGTATGATCGTGGCGATGGGCCTCATCGGGCAGCGAAAAGAGTTTGGCAGAGGGGTGACCACGGCCGCTTTGCATGGGATTTTTAACATTTTGGTGGTTGCCATTTTGTTTCCGCTTGAGCTCACTACACATGCCTTGTCGAGGCTGTCAGATTCTTTGGCTTCGTTGTTTTATCAGGGGTCTGAGGTGGTTCCTTTTTCACCGGGTGGCCTGCTCGATATTACCACAAGGCCTCTTGCCGCATTTTTTGTAGAACTCACATCCTCCACTGGTTTTCCACATGGCAATCCCTATATCGTGCTTCCCTTAGGGTTGGTGGCGCTTTTTCTCGCGCTCCGGCTGCTCATCACGAGCTTTCAAGGATTGGTAGAAGGTCAGGTAAACAGCAGGATGAACCAGTATCTTTTTGGACATCCACGTCAGGCATTTTTTACGGGGCTCATTACCACCACGGTGCTTCAGTCGAGCTCGGTAACCACTTCATTGTTGGTGCCGCTCACCTCGGGTACACACATCGCCTTGCCGCGCATTTTTGCTTTTTTGATCGGTGCCAACATGGGAACCACGGTTACGGCCTTGCTTGCTGCCATTTTTCTGGGGCCATCCAGCGAATTTGCTCTGGCCATCGCATTCACCCATTTGCTCTTCAATTGCATCGGGGGGCTCTTGCTCTATCCTATGCCGCTGATCAGGAAACTTCCCATTTGGCTGGCCTCCAAGTTGGGGAAAAGCGCCCGTGATCACCGCTTCATTCCAGTGATCTACATGGTGATCATTTATTTTCTGCTACCGGGTATTCTTATTTTTGCCACCTAGGGCGTTTCACGTGTCCTGAATTCGCTCATTCAAGCCTTCTTTTCGGAGAGAAGATGGCAGGGGCAAGAAATCAAGCGCCGTGCGCGGTATAAAAGGTCTTCCCTTCCATACGCTGTGCGACCCTTCCAGGGTCGGGGAGCGGGTGGTGTTGCTTCGTTT
>JANQTF010000169.1:23874-37777 GCA_030731845.1 Bacteroidia bacterium
TCCATACGCTGTGCGACCCTTCCAGGGTCGGGGAGCGGGTGGTGTTGCTTCGTTTTCTACAAATGTGCGACCTCGCTGAGGTCGGGGGTGGTGCTGGTTGCGTTTGCTACAAATGTGCGACCCTTCCAGGGTCGGGGAGCAAGAGCAGCTAAAGGGCAGCATCTCGCCTCTCAACATCTCTCTTGTCTGACTTCTGACCCCTGACCTTCTGACTTCTCACCCGTATTTGTCGCTGAAATGTTCTTGCGGAATGATACCTTCGGCCAGGAAGAAACACTTGGAGCATTCAAGAACCTGTTTTGTATGAAAAATCCCTGGACCACCCTAGCCAAGCAGCTGAAATATGACAATCCCTGGATCAGGGTAGAAGAGCACGAGGTGCTCAATCCCAACGGAAATCCGGGGATATATGGAGCCGTGTATTTCAAAAACCAGGCGGTGGGGGTGTTTCCCTATGAGGATGGTCACGTGTGGATGGTGGGGCAATATCGTTATGTGCTGGATCAGTATTCCTGGGAAATACCTGAAGGCGGAAGCCCACAGGGAGAAGATCCCTTGCAAACGGCACAGCGAGAACTTCTCGAAGAGACGGGCCTTGTGGCGAGCAACTACGAAAAGTTGCTGGAGCTGCATCTGTCTAATTCCGTATCAGACGAATGGGGCATTGTGTATCTCGCCACTGGATTTACCCAGCATCAGGCCAACCCCGAAGACACAGAAGATCTGCGGGTGAAGCGAATGCCGCTCGAAGAGCTGTTTGCCGAGGTAGAAGCCGGGAAGATCACCGATTCGCTCACGGTGGCGGCTGTGTATAAAGTCATGATGCTCAAGGCACAGGGCAAGCTAGCCTAACGCAAAAATGTGCCGGGGAATCGAGCTCTTTTCCCTATATTTCCGGGCTACATGACGATTGAGAGAGGAAAGGTCTGATGTAAATCACGAGCACCATCCTTTCTCTGATAATGAAATAAAAATCTTGACCCGCCCTTTTTCCTGTTGCCGAATAATTCTCCCATGAGCATCTCCCAATCTGAAGTTTTGCCTGTGTTTGATCGTCGTGATCTGAGCGATGAGCAGCTCATTGATCTGTATCGAAAACTGCTTTATCCCCGGCTGATAGAGGAAAAAATGCTGATTCTGTTGCGGCAGGGTCGTGTTTCCAAATGGTTTTCAGGCATTGGGCAGGAGGCCATTTCGGTAGGCATCACAGCAGCCCTGCGCCCCGACGATTATGTGCTGCCGCTGCACCGCAATCTCGGGGTGTTCACCACCCGCGACATGCCGCTTGAGCGTCTCCTCAAGCAGTGGCTAGGCAAGCCCGATGGCTACACACATGGGCGCGACCGATCCTTTCACTTTGGCTCGCCCGAAGACCGGGTGATCGGGATGATCTCTCACCTTGGCGCGATGCTGCCGGTGGCAGATGGCCTGGCATTGGCGAGCAATCTCGACCACGAAGACTATCTCGCCGTGGCATTCTCAGGAGATGGTGGCACGAGCGAGGGCGAATTTCACGAAGCTGTGAACGTGGCCGCTGTATGGGATCTGCCTGTGATATTTGTGATAGAACAAAATGGCTACGGCCTCTCCACGCCCACCACGGAGCAATATCGCGCGGAAAAACTGGCCGATAAGGCCGTTGGCTACGGTATTTCCGGCTATACCATTGATGGTAACAACATCCTGGAGGTGTATCATGTCGTCACGGAACTTGCGAAAAAAATGCGGGAGGACAAGGCACCGGTCATTCTCGAATGTGTCACCTTCCGGATGCGAGGCCATGAAGAGGCCTCCGGAACCAAGTACGTGCCGCAGGAACTCATGGAAACCTGGCGTGAGAAAGATCCCATCAGGCGATATGAAGACTGGCTAAAGGAAGAAAAAATTCTCAGTGAAGGTCAGATAGAATTGATCCGGGCGGAGCTAAAGCTGGGCATCAACAAAGCAGTGGAATCGGCATTTGACGCCCCGGCTTTGGAGCCCGACATGGAGTTGGAGCTGAATTCTGTCTATGCCATTCGCAAACAAGCGGCCTTGCCAGCCCTGCCAAAGGGCGATAGGGAGATTCGCTTCATCGATGCGATCTCTGAAGGCTTGAAGCAGGCCATGGAGCAACATCCTGAGTTGGTGCTTATGGGGCAAGACATTGCGGAGTATGGCGGCGTGTTTAAAATCACGGAAGGGTTTGTAGCAGCTTTTGGCAAAGAGCGCGTGCGCAACACGCCGATCTGCGAAGCGGCGATTGTGGGAGCAGGACTTGGGTTGTCCCTGGCGGGCAAAAAGGCGATGGTAGAAATGCAGTTTGCCGATTTTGTCTCCTGTGGATTTAACCAAATCGTGAATAACCTGGCCAAAACCCACTACCGCTGGGGCCATGCACCCGATGTGGTGGTGCGGATGCCCACCGGCGGCGGTAGTGGAGCCGGACCCTTTCACTCACAAAGCAATGAAGCCTGGTTTACCCAGGTGCCGGGGCTGAAAGTGGTCTATCCCTCCTTTCCCTACGATGCCAAAGGGCTTCTCGCTGCGGCCATCGCCGACCCCAATCCGGTGATGTATTTTGAGCACAAAATGCTCTATCGCTCGGTAAGTGGTGCGGTGCCAGAGGGCTATTATGAGCTGCCCATTGGCAAGGCCGCCACCGTGATTGAAGGCGACTCGCTGAGCATTGTGACCTATGGCATGGGCGTGCACTGGGCGCTGGAGCTGGCAAAAGATCATGAAGGAGAAATTGAAGTCATAGACCTGCGATGCCTGATCCCCTGGGATCGCGAGGCTGTGTTTGCCTCTGTGCGGAAAACCGGGCGTTGTCTTGTGCTCTGTGAAGCCACCTACACCGGAAGCTTCGCTTCGGAAATTGCAGCCGAAGTGGCGGAGCACTGCTTTCAGCAACTTGATGCACCCGTGATGCGGGTCGCCTCGCTTGACACGCCAATCCCCTTTCATCCAGAGCTGGAAAAGATCTTTCAGCCAAAGGCTCGTTTGCATGAAAAAGTGGAAGAATTGCTCCGATATTGATCTAGCCAGGAAACCATACGGAGAATGACGACTTCTTTGGCTACCAAATGCGATTTGATTAGCTTTAGCGCTTCAACGAAGAGACCATTAATTCTGGGAGAGTAGCATCGTTCTGTACAATCCCATTTACTTTATCACGTATCCCGGATGTTTAAGCGCAGCAAAGAAGTAACCTTCGGAATTTTCGCGATCATCGCCATCGTCCTGATTGTATATGGACTCAACTTCATGGCTGGAAGCCAGCTCTTTGGCTCTCCGCTGATTCTATATGCCAAATACGCCAATGTAGAAGGACTCAATACCGGTAATCCGATTCTCATCAACGGATTGCGGGTGGGTCGCGTGGCAGAGCTCGACCTGGATTTTAGTGCAGGAATCGTAACCGCAAAGCTGGAGTTTAGCAAGAAACTAGACATTCCCAAAGAATCTCAGGCCATGATCATTTCTACCGATCTGCTTGGGGCTAAAGGAATTAAAATCTGGGTGCCGGATTCTCTCCCGCCATCCACAGAGTTTTATCAGACACAAGATTTTATTCAAGGCACAGTGGAAGCCGGAATTTTTGCCGAGGCATCTGATCTTGTGACCACCAAAGGTGCCCAAATCCTCCTCGAAATTGGCCGACTTACCGTGCAGCTCAATGAGATTGTGGCCCTTACCAAAGCACAACTCAACGACAAAAGCAACCAAAACACGATCAAGGCTACCCTCGAAAACATTCGTACTTCCTCGGATAACCTCACGAGTATCACCTATGAGGTGGATTCTATCGCGCAGGAAATCGCCAAAATCGCCAATGGAGCCGTGGCCATCGTGCAGAACGTGGAAGGAAATAATGACAACATTGACCAAATTATTGAAAACGTGAAGATGACCACGGATTCGTTGGTCACAGCATCGCAGGAAGTGAAATTCCTCATGACAGATGCTGCACGTGCAGTGGGAAGGGTGGAGAGCATGGTTTCCAAGCTCGATTCTACCGGTGGCACCCTGGGCCTGTTGCTCAACGATACCCAACTCTACGACAGTCTCGCGGCCACGACCAACGAGATCAATGCCCTGCTGCGAGAGGTGAAGGCCAATCCACAGCGATTTGTGGATGATGTGAAGCTCTACATCTTTGAAAGCAAGAAGAAAGAGGAAAAGTAGCCTTACTGGCTCTACTAAATATGCCTTCTTATGGACTTGCTTCTCACTTCTATCCGGCGACTGTACACCATCAATGAAACCGGCAAGGAGTGCCTTCGCGGTGCTGACATGGCCACCCCTAGCTTTCTTGATGATGCTTTCCTCTATGCCTCTGAGGGGAAAGTCGTGGCGATCGGATATATGCAAGATTTGCCGGATACTTATTCCCACGCTCACCGAATTGATTGTGACGGGCGCTTTGTGCTACCTGGCTTCATCGACAGTCACACGCATTTGGTCTATCCGCGGAGTCGGCATGAGGAGTTTGTGGATAGAATAAGAGGGCTCAGCTACGAGGAAATAGGTCAGAAAGGCGGGGGAATCCTCAATAGCGCGAAGCACACGGCTGCGATGAGTGTGGATGACCTCTACACAGGCCTTGTGGATCGAGCCAATGAGATCATGGCTATGGGGACAACCACAGTCGAGATCAAAAGCGGATATGGGCTCACGCTGGAGAGCGAGCTGAACCTGCTTCGCGCCGCACGGCGCTTGCAGCAGGAGTCGCCAATCCGGGTAAAAACTACGTTTTTGGGCGCTCACGCCATTCCGCAGGCGTATAAGCAAAACCGACAAGGCTATCTCGACCTGGTCTGCGACAAGATGCTGCCTGCTGTCGCTGCTGAAGGCCTCGCCGACTACGTGGATGTGTTTTGCGACCGAGGCTATTTCACACCAGAGGACACCATCTACCTTCTCCAAAAAGCTGCTGAATATGGCTTGCCAGGGAAAATTCATGCCAATGAGCTGGGCCGCACAGGCGGTGTGCAAGCTGGCGTAGCTGCGGGTGCATTCTCTGTGGACCACCTCGAGGAATGTGGCGAAGAAGAAATCGAAGCCCTTCGTGGCACCGACACGGTGCCTTGCCTGCTCCCTACAGTCGCCTTTTTTCTGGGGATTCCCTACGGTCCCGCTCGCGACCTGATCGCTGCCGACCTGCCTGTGGCCCTGGCCACCGACTACAACCCCGGCTCATCGCCCGGTGGAAGCATTCCTTTTGTCATGTCACTGGCCTGCACCCAATTGAAGATGCTGCCCGAAGAAGCCCTCAGTGCAGTGACACTCAATGCCGCTTTTGCCCTGCGCGAATCTTCCTGGCTCGGGGCACTCGCGCCGGGCTACGCCGCTGATTTTTTGATCACCACTCCCATGGAAAGCCTCGCGCAACTTCCCTATTATTATGCCTCCAATTACATCGAGCGGGTGTTCATTGGGGGCGTGGAGGTCTTGCAGTAGGCCGAAACCCTGTTCTTGTACAGAGTCATTTTTCCTATCCATTCCACCATCATCATAACCGTTTGTTTGCTAAATCATCATTCCTCGCAAAAAAACACACATGGCGTTGGCAGAATTCAAAAACCGTCGTATGTTTGCAGCGGAGGAGTGGCAGAGTGGTCGATCGCGGTAGTCTTGAAAACTATTGACTGTAACAGGTCCGGGGGTTCGAATCCCTCCTCCTCCGCAGATTCTTCGGAATTATTAAGTAGCCCGCACAATGTGCGGGCTATTTTTTTGCCCTGAAATGTCACCCCCATAGCCGTCCGGTTAAGAAAGGTGCGAGTCGCTATGCGCCTCGATGGATAGGCTCTTCTTTTAGGACATTTTCCCGATTTGTGGATTCCACACGATCCAATCCTACCAGAGGAGACGTATATTGTGCCTCGTATGATGTTGTTGAACGAATCTCTTCCCCCCATGAGAAAATTTCTGCTATTGCCGGTCATGATCGCTGTTTTGAGCGGGTTGGCTGCTTGTGACACTCCCCCTGCCGAAGAAAACCTAATCGATGCCACCTGGGAAACCATCGAGACACAAGCTCAAGGCAGCGTGGTGAATTTTATGATGTGGCAGGGCAGCTCGCCGATCAATGACTACATCAACAACTACGTGGTGCCGGAAGTAAAGGCCCGCTACAACATCGACCTGCGGATCAGTGGCGGGCAAGGCCCCGAGATCGTGCAACTCGTGATGGGCGAGCGCGAGGCAGGCGTGGCCAAAGGGCAGGTGGACATGGTTTGGATCAATGGCGAGACGTTTTTTCAGCTTCGAAATATTCAGGGACTTTGGGGGCCATTCGTAGAAAAACTTCCCAACTCCCGCTTCATCAACCCAGAAGACCCCTATCTGAGCATAGATTTTCAGCAGGCCGTGGAGGGGATGGAATGCCCCTGGAGCATCAGTCAGTTTGCGTTGATCTACGACTCAGCCCGGGTGGCTGCGCCCCCGCGAACCCTGCCCGAGTTGGAGGCTTTCGTGATGGCGAATCCGGGTACCTTCACCGTGTCCAACGATTTCACGGGCATGACCCTGCTCAAGAGTTTCCTCGCCGAGCTCAGCGGTTCTCCCACGGGCCTTGATGGCCCCTTCGACGAGGCAAAATACGAGCGCCTCTCAGCCGAGTTGTGGACGATTCTCAACCGATTAAAGCCCTATTTCTGGAAGGAAGGCAAGACATTCCCCAAAGAACACTCCGTGATGGACCAGATGTTTGCCAGCGGAGAATTGCTGATTTCGTATGGATTTGGAGAAGGGGGGATTGAAGATAAGGTGAGAAATGGATTGTTTCCGACTTCCACGCGTGGCTACGCCTGGGAGAATGGCACCATTCTCAACGCCAATTTTTTCGGTATCACCTACAACGCGCCCAACAAAGCTGGGGCCATGCAGGTGATTGATTTCATGATTTCGCCAGAAGCACAACTCAAGAAAGCCGACCCCAACGGCATGGATTCCAATCCCGTGCTCGATGTGTCGCGGTTGCCAGAGGAGTGGAAGGCGCAATATGAGGCCATGCCCACCCGCAAGTATGGGCCTTCCATGAGCGAGCTCTCCGTTCGTTCGATTCAGGAGCCTGCTGCTGAATACATGATCCGCTTGTACGACGAATTCAGAACAGAAGTCATTGAAAAATAGGCGTTTACATATCGGATTGCTGTTGTTTGTGCTCATCGGCGTGCTGCCGTTTGTGTCGGCGTTTGTCTATGCTGTGCTCTACAGCGTAGGGCTGGCAGGGGTGGTCAATGATGGCTTCACGCTGCGGTTTTGGGCGGCAGTGTGGAATTCGGGAGAATTCCTGCGCTCATTTGGCTACAGTGCAGGCATTGCGGGCATTTCGGTAGTGGTATCGGTTTCTGCGGCCATGTGGCTCACGCTGCAGTTCAAGCGCGAGCTACAGCATCGGTGGCTGTCTTTTGTGATTTACCTGCCGTTGGCGATTCCAGGGGTCGTGGCCGCTTTTTTTATGGTGCAATTATTCGCCAAGTCAGGCCTTTTTTCCCGCTTTGCCTATCACCTGGGCTGGATCGCCGAGGCAAGAGAATTTCCAGATCTCATCAATGATCCCTATGCCCTGGGCATCATGCTGGCCTTCATCACCATCGTGACGCCGTTTTTTGTCCTGCTGTTCCTCAACGTGTATCAAAACGAGCGCGTGGCAGAGTTGACAGAATTGGCGGAGTCATTGGGGGCGAATAAGAAGCAGGTCCTGTGGCGGGTGACCCTGCCGATTTTGCTGCGCAAAACCTGGACCCTCATCGGGTTGTATTTCATTTTCCTGCTGGGTTCTTATGAAGTGCCCTTGATTCTGGGGCAGGAGTCACCTCAAATGCTCTCGGTGCTCATCATCCGGGAGATCAAGCAGTATGACCTGAGCAAGATTTCCGAAGGCTATGTGGTCGCGGTGATCTACACCATTTTTGTGTCGTTGGCAGCGGTACTGTTGTTTTACCGAAAAAAATCCACCACTGATGCGGGTTAACTGGAAGCCATTCGTATTGACCCTCGTGGTGCTGCTCACGCTGTTTCCCTTCGTGTATTTGGTGCTGTTGTCGCTGGCCTCGCAGTGGCGCTTTCCAGCGTTGTTGCCCGGCTATTTTGGCCTCGACAATTGGCGCACCATCTGGGCATCAGAAGTGGGGCTAGTGAGCAGTTTTCTCCTCTCCACGCTGATTTCGCTCTCTGTGGCCACGGTTTCCACCTTGTCGGGGTTCCTGATCAGCCGCTCGGTGGCCTATCATCCGCGCAAGCGATTGCTCACGTTGTTCACCTACTTTCCCTATTTGCTGGCTCCGGTAGTATTGGCAGCTTGCCTGAGCTATTTCTTCTTGAAGCTGGGATTATTTGGGAATGTCACGGGCGTGATTGTCGCCCAGTTTATGATCACCTTTCCCTATTCGCTGATCTTTTTCAGCAGTTTTTGGAGCGAGCGCACCAAAAGCTTCGAGGAGCTGGTGTTCACCCTTGGTGGCACTCGCAGGCAAGCCTTTGTCAAGGTCTTGTTGCCACTGGCCAGGGGGATGCTGCTGATTTGCTTCTTTCAGACCTTTCTCATCTCCTGGTTTGAGTATGGCCTCACCTCCATCATCGGTGTTGGGAAAGTGCAGACCCTCACGATCAAGGTGTTTTTGTTTATCAAAGAAGCCAATTTCTACTACGGCGCATTGAGCTGCTGCCTGCTCATTTTTCCGCCGGTGGTGTTGCTCTATTTGAATAAAAAGTACGTCTTCAACAAGCTGGTATAATGTTTTTGGAAGTAAAGAACGTGGTGAAAAGCTTTCAGCAGGAGCAGGTGGTCAAGGACCTCAGCTTCGGCCTGGAAGCCCACAAGACCCTAAGCATTTTGGGAAAATCCGGTTGTGGCAAAACCACCATGCTGAAGATTCTGGGCGGGCTGGTGAAGCCCGATTCCGGTCATATTTTGCTCAACGGCAACCTGATCGACGAGCAAAGCCCTTCCGACCGCCACATTGTCTATCTCTACCAGGAGGATTTGCTGTTTCCTCATCTCACCATTTTTGAAAACATTGCCTTTGGTCTTCGGCTGAAAAAAATGCCCAGGGAGGAAGTGAATGCTAAAGTCGAAAACATGGTGCACAGCCTGGAGCTGGAAGGTCAGGAAACAAAAATGCCGCATCAGCTTTCGGGTGGGCAACGGCAGCGGGTCTCCTTTGGCCGGGCCATCATCACCAATCCTTCTCTCTTGCTGCTCGACGAGCCATTTGGCAGCCTCGACACAGGCACCCGGCAGCGAATGCAGGAGCTGTTCAAAAAGTTGGCAGCAGAATTCCGCATCACATCCCTCTTCGTAACCCACGACCTCAAAGAGGCCATCCTCATGGGCGATGAAATTGCCTACATGCGCAGCGGACAGCTCACCGTCTATCCCGACAAAGAGGGCTTTATCCGCGATCCGGCTACGGGCGTTCAGGACGAAATTGCCTTCTGGGGCGAGCTCCTGCCTGGCTCGTCCAATCCTCTTTGATTCTGTTTGATTGTTTAGCTCAACAAAAATATTCTCATGACACCTACAAAAATCTGGGTAGATACCGACCTCTCCGTGGGCATGAAGCGCCACGCGCGCGAAGGCTATTGCGACGTGGACGATGGCTTCGCCATCTGGCAGCTGATGAATTCTGACAAGGTAGAGATCATGGGCATCAGCGCCGTGTTTGGCAATACCCTCATCGAGAGAGCCTATCCGCTCTGCCTGCAAATGAGCGAAGAGTTTGGGATGGGGGCCATCCCGGTGTATCAAGGTGCCGGAGCCGCGCTCGATCTGCGCAACCCCGAGCAAAACGAAGCCGTGGATGCCCTTGCTGCTGCCCTCAAGGAGCAGCCGCTCACCATCATGGCCATCGGCCCGGCTACCAACGTGGGCTTGCTGCTGCTGCATTATCCCGAATTGGCTTCCCGCATCAACGAAGTCGTGCTTGTGGCTGGCCGCAGAAAACCCACCGACTATTTTGCCATTGGCAACAAAGGCAACCACGCCAGAGATCTCAATTTCGACCTCGACAATGATGCCTTCCGCCTCATGTTTGAGCGTGGACTAGCCGTGACGCTATGTCCCTTCGAGATCTCCAACAAAGTGTGGCTCAAGGCCGCCGACCTCGACCGCCTCGCTGCAGGAGCGCCCGCAGCACAGTGGCTCGCCCATCATTCCCGGCCCTGGTTGCAACAGTGGGTGGATCAGGGTGCCGAGGGCTTCAACCCCTTTGATGTGCTCGCCAGCCATTATCTCCTCGCTCCGCAAGACATCATCTCTGAAAAGATTTTCGCCCGCCTCGAAATTCACCCCGATGATACCCTGCCCGGTCAAAAGGCGTTCAAGCAATATTTGATTTGTGACGAACAGACCAAGGGTTTTCCTGTTACCTACTGCTATGATGTGGTGAGCGACTATCACGAAAAGCTCATGCGCTCTCTCTTGCCCGATTGAGCAGGCCCTGATTTCAATCGCAATGAGAAAAACAGCTCTTCTCACTTTTTTTACTCAAACGACAATCTCCCGACACTTTTTCCTTCGTATGTGCAGTAGAATTGCAGAGAAATGAGTCCACAACTCCCTCAACATACCCGGACCGCCTTGATGGTGTTTTCGCTTTCTGCCCGGCAGGAGGCGATCCGGAAGCGTGTGTTTGGGGTAGAACAAGGGAACAACAACAGCAGGCTGTTTGCCCAGTTGATTCGGCACACCGAGACCGTCGCCAAAGATTCTGGGATTGACCTCGTTTGGATTGACGAATCCAAACAGCAGGGGCAAAGTTTTGGCGAGCGCTACGCCAATGCGTTTCAGGGTCTCTTTGAGCAGGGCTATGACCGGGTCATCTCCATCGGGAGTGACTGCCCGGACCTCTCGGTCGGGATCCTGAAGCAGGCTTTGAATAGCCTCGCAGATAATCAGTTGGTGCTGGGCCCTGTGCTCGACGGCGGGGTATATCTCATCGGAATTGGCAAAGCCGCGTTTTCCTATGATCGCTTCCGGGCGCTACCCTGGAACAGCTCTCAGCTCTTGGGGGGACTGCGCCACTATGCCGGGCAGCGCTTGCAGGTCATCTGCCTGAAAACCCTGGCCGACATCGACGACTATCAGTCGGTACTGACCTATCTGAACAGTTTCCCCGGCACCTTTTTTAGCCGCTTGTTAATCTGCCTGCTCCTGCCCGATGTGGGGTATCAGCCCGAGGCCCATCTCGTGATGGCAACGGATGCCATCGCGGCAGATCATCGGTTGCGGGCACCGCCTTGTCGCTACATCCAATAGCCGTCCGGTTAAGAAAGGTGCCAGTCGCTACGCGCCTGGAAAGAACGCTTTGTCCTGCTATTTCTACCAAGGTGTCAGTCGCTACGCGCCTGGAGGAAAAGCTAGAATTTGCTGTTTCCAGCCAAAAGCCGAAGCGCGTAGCGATTCGAACCTCGGTAGAATTCGGTGGTCCCGTGAGGGTTGCATGCGCATAGCGACTGCCACCTTTCCCAGATCCTGCTACTCGAAGGACATTGCTTCATAGCAACAGCATCTTTGGACTTAACCGGACGGCTATGGCCCTTCATCTCCTCTCCCGTAGGACGAGGGAATGAAGGGAGCGCATTCCCTTTACCTCCTTCCCGATCATCTGCGCTCGCCATCTGGGCGATTCGCTCTGTTTGCTTTGTTTCTGCAAGGCTCCTTCCTCGGCTTGTGTGAGCTGCGGGGAATGCTTTGTGGTTGAATTGGCAAATAAGAAGCAATCCAGTATGTCATCCGGAAGGATCATGAGCTCCTTTTTTTTTGTGCTTTCCTGATGCGGCAGCTCCTGCACGTCTGGCAAGGCTGGTTTTTGGTAGATAACATCATGTTTATTCAGATGAAATATATTCTTTTTGTGGTCCTCTGCCTGGGCATGGCCACTGTGTTTGGGCAGACCCAATCTTATCAATCTCGTGTGGTGGACACGCGCAACGAGCCCGTGTTTGGCGCTACCGTGAACGAGGCAGGCACGCGCAACAGCGTCATCACTGGCGAAGACGGACGATTTTCTCTCACGCCTTCTTCCCCCAATTTTACCCTTGTCGTCTCTTTTTTAGGGTTTGAGGAAGTAGAAATCACCGTGACAAATGGTGTCATTCCTGCGGAAATCGTGCTCACAGAGTCTGATGAGCTGATCGACGAAGTGATCATCACCGCACTCGGAATCGAGCGCGACAAGCAGTCGCTGACCTCCTCGGTCACGAAGGTGAGTTCCCGACAGCTCACGGATGTGCCGCTCACCAATGTGGTCAACAGCCTCGCCGGGCAGGTAGCCGGGGTGCAGATCACCAATGGTTCTTCTGGCGTGGGCTCCTCGTCCCGGATCATCATTCGCGGAGAAAACTCCCTCAGCGGCAGCAACCAACCGCTCTTCGTGGTGGATGGGGTTCCGATCAGCAATGAGTTGATTACCAGTGATTTGTTTAATGACGGGGCGAATATTCAGGAGGTGGATTTTGGAAATGGCGTAGCCGAACTCAGCCCCGACGACATGGCCTCCATCACGATCCTGAAAGGACCGGGCTCGGCGGCGTTGTATGGCACACGTGCTGCCAATGGCGTGGTGCTCATCACCACCAAGCGCGGTCGCAAAAGCGAAGGCTGGGGAATCTCCACGAGCAGTTCGCTCACGCTGGAGTCGCTTCTCACCTTGCCTGATTATCAGGACGTGTATGGTGGCGGATCGAATGGAAACTATGGATTTGCCAATGGCATCGGCGGCGGCATCAGCGATGGCGGCATCAGCAGCTATGGCCCCCGGCTCGATCAGGGATTGCTCATTCCCCAATTCGACAGCCCCTCTCTCGACGTGAATGGCAACACCGTGCGCGGCGGCGATGTGATTGCCCGCACCCGCCCCGACGGAACCCTCACCGAAGTGACGCCTACGCCTTGGATTTCACGACCCAACAATGTGAGAGATTTCTACGAAATGGGCGTGACCTCTCAGCACAATTTTGCCATCAGCTCGGCCAACGACAATGGCGGCATTCGCCTGGCATACAGCAACCTGAGAAACACAGGCGTGTTGCCCAACACAGACCTCAACCGCGATGGCCTCTCCCTGAGTGTGGATCAGCAGCTCACGAACAAGTTTCGGCTAGATGCATTCGTCAATTATGTGAACTCCCGGAGCAACAACCGCCCCAACCTCGGTTACGGCTACGAAAATATCCAATACGGATTTAACTGGACCGGGCGGCAGACCGATATTTCGGCCCTGCGCGACTATTGGCAGGCGGGTCAGGAAGGCATTCAGCATTTTGATTTCAACTATCTCTGGCTGACCAATCCTTATCTCACGCTGTTCGAAAACACCAACAGCTTCACCAAAAACAGGGTGTTGGGAAATTTGGCGCTCACCTATGAATTCACCGACAAGCTGAGCTTGCGGGTGCGCAGCGGCGTGGACAATTACAACGACGCCCGTGCTTTTCGCCGGGCATTCAGTACCAACAGGCGGCCCTTTGGCGGCTATCGCGAAGACAACGTGAGATTCAGCGAAATGAACACCGACGCGCTCCTGTCATTCGCTGATCGCGCCGGAGATGATTGGCAATATTCGATTTCGGCAGGTGCCAACCGATTTGATCAGGCCATCAACTATGAATTCACCGAGGCTCCACAGCTTGCGGTGCCGGGTGTGTACACCCTGGCCAATTCGCGCGCGCCACTCAGAGGTGGCAGTCAGATTTTTACCAAAAGAATCAACAGCGTCTATGGAATCGGCAACCTGAGCTATCGCTCCTCTTTGTATCTCGACCTCACCCTGCGCAACGACTGGAGCAGCACCCTGCCCGCCGACAACAACTCCTTTTCTTATTACTCTGCCGGCGTCAGCTACGTGATTTCCAACATGTTTGAGCTGCCGAAGGCCATTTCATTCGCCAAAATCCGCTTCAATGCAGCGAG
>JANQTF010000169.1:37877-48425 GCA_030731845.1 Bacteroidia bacterium
CCCGACAACGTGGACCAATACGTGACTGGCGAGGCCAGCGTGTTTCGCGGCAGCGGTGGCTCCAACACCGTGTTTTACATCGCCAGAGAAAACGGCAGGGTAGGGGACATGTACGGAACCGGCTTTGTGCAGGTAGATGGGCAGAATCTCTTTGGGGCGAATGGGCTCCCGGTGCAGGATGGAACCCTTCGTTTGCTGGGCAATTACAACCCCGATTTTTCCATGGGCTTCAATAACCAATTCACCTACAAAGGCCTCTCGATGACGGTATTGGTGGATTGGCGCAAGGGAGGAACCTTTGTTTCCCGGACCAAAGCACTGGGCAGCACCTCCGGTGTGCTCGAAGAAACCCTCGTGGGCCGCGAAACCGGCGTGATCGGCGAGGGCGTGATGAACGTCGGCACGGCCACCGAGCCGGTCTATGTGCCCAACACCACCGTGGTTCCGGCCAGCCAATTCTACAACAACTTCTTTGACCGGGGCAACGAGGCCAGCGCGCTCTATGACGCTTCCTATGTGAAACTGCGGCAGGTGAGTTTTTATTACCGCATTCCGAAGGAAAGCACCATGAAAATCGGGTTCGAAAACATCAGCATCGGCCTCGTTGGGAGCAACCTGCTCTTGTTTACCGAAAACCCACACGTGGATCCCGAGCTCAATGCTTTCCAGGGAAGAAACATCACCTACGGGGTCGAAGACATGTCCTATCCTTCTACCCGCAGCTTTGGTGTCAGCCTCAAAACCCAATTTTAATCCGACAACACGATGAATAAGATCATATTTTTTCTGGCTTGCATGATGCTCACCTTGAGCTCCTGCACCAACGGATTCGAAGAAATTAACCGGAATCCAAATTCTCCTGAGACCATCGGCCCACAGTTTTTGTTGTCGAATGTGATCTCTGTGGCTGCTGACCGCAACGCTTATGAGCAGGGGTTTCGCCTCTCCAACTACCTCGCGCAATTTGCAGCGAGTGTGGAATTTGAGCGAATCGACCGCTATGAGATGGGTTCCAACAGCGACTATTGGAACACCATTTTTGGCCTCCTCTCCGACATAGAGTCGATGAAAACCGATGCCGCTTCCAATGAAGCCTACGAAGCCGTGGGCGACGTTATGCGCAGCTTTTTGTTTTCTCAGCTCACCGACATGTGGGGCGATGTGCCTTACACCGATGCTCTGCAAGCTAAAACGGGCAATTTCACCCCGAAATACGACACGCAGGAGAGCATCTACACCGATCCCAACACGGGCATCCTCGCGGTGCTCGAGCGGGCTGCGGCCACCCTGGAAAGCACCACTGCCAGGATCCAGGGCGATGTGATGTTTGGCAATGATCTCGACAAATGGGCCCGCTTCGCCAACTCCCTGCGCGTGCGCTACCTCCTGCGCATCAGCAAGCGACTCACCGATTTCTCTGCGTTGCAGGCACTCGCCCAGTCCGACCGCTTGATGCGCTCCAATGCCGACAATGCCGTGCTGCCTTATTTGAACGCCGCCCCAAATCAGTGGCCCATGTCTCAGGCTGCCCTCGGCCTCTACCAAGAGCACCGAATGACCAAAACCGTGGACTCCGTGCTAAAGCTCTGGGATGATCCGCGCATTGCGGTCTTCTACAAGCCCACCTCCAAAAGCGTGAGCGCCGGTGCGCCTGAATTCAAAGGCTTGCTCAACGGACAAAACCGCGAAACCATCAGCGCCCAAGGCATTGAGCTGAGCGATATTTCCTTGTTTGGTCCCAATTACCGGGACGTTGCCGATGGCGTGGATGCCCAGTTTATGCAATATGCCGAGCTGCAATTTGCCCTGGCTGAGGCCGCTGCCCGTGGCTACATCAGTGGCGATGCGCGCACCTACTACGAAGCAGGCATCGCAGCGAGCTTCGACTACTTTGAGGCAGATCTGCCAGCAGATTATCTCATGCGGCCTGCCATCACCCTCGACGGCTCAGACGATCTCACCAAGATCCTGACTCAAAAGTGGATGAGCCTCATCGGCAATGGGCACGAGGCCTGGTTCAATGTTCGCAGAACGGGCATTCCAGCCCTGAAAGCAGGCCCCGACAACCTCAACGACGGGCGCTATCCCGTGCGCTACCTCTATCCAGAGTCCGAGCAAGCCACCAATAGTGCCAACTATCAGCAAGCGGCCAGCAGAATGGAGGGCGACAACATCAACAGCAAGGGTTGGTGGGAAAAATAGCAGGTTCAGAGAGCATCATAAAACCAGTGAGTCATCCCGAATGTCGGGATGACTCATGTATTTTAGGGCGTTGTGTGAGAGAAATGCGATACTGATGAAGCCGGGGAGAGGGGAGAAAAATTCCTTCGAAAATGAAAGATTTCTTTCATCAGGAAAATATGGGAAAATGCCTCAATTAGTCGATCAGCTCTTTGCGTGTTTGGCAGTAAGCCTGAAAACCCATGCTTTCTTTGATGGCGGCGGTTTTGGCATCCCGCAGTTCCTGTAGGCGGGTGAAATATGCCTCAGACAATCGCTGATAGGTATTCCACTCGGCTTCGGTGACCGATGCAGGCCGCTGATTTCCCTTTTCACTTGCCTGATGAATCTCTGCATAGCGCTTTCCTTGTTGCATGAGGGGTTCCACACGCACCAATTCCATGAACTCCTTGAGGAGGGTGGCTTCTTTGGATTGAAAATCAGCCTGAAGAGACTCGAAAGTGCTCGCCATGGCGGTAGCAGATGGTTTTTTATCCTCTTGCGCCTGAAGGGAAGAGGAAGAAAGCAAAAGTGCGATAAAGAAGAAGAGAGGGACTGCGAAAATCCGAGGGGTATGTTTCATCTAGGACTTGGACTCAAATTGTATAGATGCAATGTCTTCAATTCTTTCTACCTAGCCAGATAGAAAGGTCCAGGAATCTAACTTCCGGATTTGTCTATTTCCCCACGATTTTGAGCCTTGAACCTTTGAGCTGAGGCAGTCCCATGCCGATATCGGCACCGATGTAGCTGGGATCACAGACGGCGTATCTGGTGTCGTTGAGGATGACGGAGTCGGTATTCACCTGCTTGCTGAATTTGACGCCTACTGCTGCATGGCCTGGGAATAGCAACCCAACGGCTTCCAAACCCAAAAATTCTCTCACGAGTGTGAGGTAGAGGGAGGATCTGTCTTCGCAATCGCTATAAGGCAGGGCGAGCATTTCCTCGGCAAAGGCGTAGTGCTCTTCGCCCAGTGCCTCGCGATCGCTGCGATAGGGAAAGGCAGATTGCACAAAGTGCAGCAAGAAGTTGGCTTGCTCCATTTTGAGGGTCCATCCAGCGCGGGGCTGAATGCTTTGGAGGGGCTCGCGGAGCAAAGCCCCCAATGAAGCAAGCGCCTCGGCCGACAAAGGGGCAGCTACATACACGCTCCAATCCACGAGGGGATATTTTCGGTAAAACGAGGCGACCCGCTTATTCACTTCAATGGTTCCTCGGTATTGGGTGCCTTTATATTTAAACTGCACCTGGCGTTGCATCATGCTACCGATCAACCTGGGAGCTTCCTTGATGCTCATATCAATGGCCCTGCCCTGCTTGCTTTCCGCGGGTTCAAAGAGAAAAGCTGTGCTCACTTGTGGCGCTGATCCCAGGGGATCGACTACATACATACGGCTGCCCGACACATTGAGGAAGGTGTATCCATACAAACGCTGCTTGACAGGGACCAGAAGATAGATCTGGGAGTTGGAATAGCTAACAGTGGCCTGGTAGCCGCTTTTTTGCATGAGCCAGGCAGTAGCAAGGATTCTTGCGGCGGGGTCATTGGCATATATGGTGCCTGTGAGGCTATGCACCAATTGCAGATAGCCCCAGTCGTTGAGGCGATGATGATCTGCCTGCTGCTTGAGATCGGCGAGCAGCACAGGCGTTTGTTGTGAGCAGAGGGTGCGGTAGGCACGAGAGAGGCGCTCCTGGGTTAGATTGCCAGTGAGTTTTAGCTCTGGGATCTGCTCGGTTCTAAAGCTGATGATTTCTCCCCAGAAATCAGCTTCGATCTTGAATGGCGCGTTGGTCCTGGAGATCGCATCTCTGTTCACGCGAATATTGCTATAGCCCGGATCTGGAATATGATTGGGCACTGTGGCCGCTACCGAGCGCTGTGGTTGGCTTTCCTCGATCACCATATTCACGCGACGCCAGTCGGACTGATGCCTGTTTTGGCCAACCATCAAGGTAGGGAGAAGGAGGAAGGAAAAGATCGCGAATTTGTGCATCGGGAAGTGTTTGCGGGGATAACGATCGGAAGTGGGGAGAATTGTGAGGCGAATACAGCGGGATATGAATAGATGGATTGTTGAAGATAAGCAGGAATGATGAGTCGGGGCAAAGATTCTTGCTAAAGGTTCACAAAAAAAATCTCGTATATTTCTTACCTGTTGACCTTCCCAAATCCCGGCGTATGAAAATTTGGTCTATCCTATTTGTCTTGTTGGTTCCGTCTTTTCTACTCAGTCAAGTGCCCACACAGACCCTTCGTGGCACCATCACAGATGCGGATTCGCGGCAGCCACTTGCTGGCGTGAAGGTGACGATTGTAGATAGTTCACCAGAAATCGGGGCCATTACCGATGCGCTCGGGAAATATGAAATCACCCAGGTGCCGCTGGGCCGGCAGCAAGTGCTCGCCTCCCTCACTGGCTTCTCCGATTCCCGCTCCGACTTTGTGCCGGTGACCTCCACCCGCGCTGTGGTGGTGGATCTCACCCTGTCAGAATTGCTTGGCGAGGCGAGGGTAGGGGAGGTGAATATCACCGCGTCGGAGTTTCCGCACAAGGCTACTAACCCGCTCTCTGTGGTCAGCACACGGTCTTTTTCGGCAGAAGAAACCCAGCGCTATCCCGCAGGGGTCAATGATCCGGGTCGCATGGCGCTTACCTATCCTGGCGTGCAGCAAGGCGGCGATGATTCAGAAAATGACATCATCATTCGCGGAAACTCTTCCTTCGGAA
Organism: Bacteroidia bacterium; assembly: GCA_030731845.1. Classification (GTDB taxonomy): domain Bacteria; phylum Bacteroidota; class Bacteroidia; order J057; family J057; genus JANQTF01. Next base: position 42,833 of record JANQTF010000169.1, read on the forward strand.
TGCTGTGGCGCCTCGAAGGAATCGACATGCCCAACCCTAACCACTTTGCCCGTGCGGGCACTTCTGGCGGAGGGATCACCGTCTTCAGCGCGCAGCTCCTCGCCAATTCTGATTTCTCTACCGGCGCATTCGCCGCGGAATATGGCAACGCCATCTCGGGCGTATTTGATATTCATTTCCGCAAAGGAAACATGGAAGGAAGAAACTACCGCGCCAAAGCCAGTTTGCTGGGCCTGGATTTCTCTGCCGAAGGGCCCATCGCCAAGGGCCGCTCCTCTTATCTGGTCAATTATCGGTATTCTACCCTTGGGCTGCTCAACAAAATGGGCTTCTACCTCGTGGGCGAGCGCGTGAGCAACGATTTTCAGGATCTGTCCTTCAACCTTGCCTTTGACGGAAAAGACGGCAAAACCTTCGTCACGGTCTTTGGCATGGGAGGTCTGAGCCTCGAGCGCTACGAGCCCGTGGCCAATGCCGCCGATCGCGAGCCGGGCGTCGCCAATCAGTGGGAAGACCGCAACCGCACCAGCGACATGGCCGCCACCGGCGTGACTGTCACCCGCCTGATCAACGACAAATCCTACCTCAAGTGGACCACCGCCCTCATTTCCAGCAACATCTACTACGAATATGATACCCTCGACCGGGAGGACATTCGCTATCGCTACAACACCGAGCAGTATCTCGATACCCGTCTCACGACTTCGTTGAGCTACACCAATAAGCTCTCCTCTCGCACAAGGCTCAAAACCGGCCTGTTTTTCAACCAGATCTTTTTCCGGTTTTTTCAGGAATCTTCCCCCAGAAGCACAGATGTGCTCGACAAGGTGCTCTCCAACATCTCCATCGACGGTGAGGGTAACACCCGCACCTATCAGGCCTATGCCCAGCTGTCTCATAGCCTCAATGAGAAATGGACACTGAATGCCGGAGTCCATTCTATCCTGCTGGAGCTGAATCAGACCGGGGCGGTGGAGCCGCGGGTTTCGCTGCAATTTTCGCCTTCGGGCCGCCACTCTGTGAGTGCAGCCTACGGCTGGCACAGCCAAATGCTCCCGCTCGGAGCTTATTATTATCGCCAAAACGATACCCTCGTTGATGGAACTGTGAATATCAGTTTTCCCAACAGCGAGTTACCATTCATCCGCTCACATCATTTCGTGGTGGCCTACAACGGACTCTTTCTGGAGAATATCCGATTCAATGTGGAGGCCTATCTCCAGCAGTTGAGTCGTGTGCCGGTGGAGCCTGTGGCCAGCGATTGGTGGTGGCTCAACAACCGCAGCGGCGTGGCGCAATTTCCGCTTGTTGGGGAAGGCACGGGGCTGAATTACGGCGTAGATGTGGCGCTGGAGAAGTTTTTTTCGGGGGGAATGTATTTTTTGCTCACCTATTCCCGGTTTCAGTCCACCTACCAAACCCTGGAGGGCGTGGATCACCCCACACGATTTTCAACCCGCTATGCGTCCACCTACACGCTGGGCAAGGAGTTTTCCTTCAAAAAAGGCTCCGTGCTTCAAATCGGGGCCCGGGTGCTCTACAATGGCGGGTTCCGCTACACGCCTTTCGATCCGGTACTATCTCAGGAGCAGGGCATCTATGTGCCGTTGGCAGGCGCCTCCTTCGAAGGGCAAGTGTCGCCCTATTTCCGGATCGACACCCGGATCGCCTACACCCGAAACCGGGAAAACCGCAGCACCATTTTGTCCCTCGACATCCAAAACGTGCTCAATCGCCCCAATGCCAACGACATTCGCTACAACGCTACCACCAATGAGTTGGAATTTCGCAGGCATCCCGGTGGCCTCATCCCGGTGCTGAGCTATCAGGTTGATTTTTGAGTGGAGGAAGATTTCACCACGGAGGCACTGAGGGCACAGAGATTCACGGAGGGGGAAGTGCTTGAATGGTTGAGTTGTTGAATGAGGGAGGAAGATTTCACCACGGAGGCACTGAGATCACAGAGATTCACAGAGGGGGAAGTGCTTAAATGGTTGAGTTGTTGAATTTTTGAATGAGGGGAAGTCTTGACAGGATGGCTGGATGGCAGGATTTGCAGGATGGGAGGAAATTATTGAAGGGGTGGGTTGTTGAATGGTTGAATGAAAAAGCAAGGATTTTGCCTTATACCCATATACCTTCCAAACCTCTTCCCCTTAGTGGCCCTTCATGCCCTTACTTTCTTCGTGGTGAAAACGAGCTGGGGGAAGTTGTTGAATGAGGGGAAGGGGGAAACACCAAGTTTTCAAACAGCGCCAAACCTCCAGCACACATGCCCACTACCGGGCCACCTGCTCCACCTGAGAGGTACCGCCCCAATCCCCATAGCTGCAAAAACTACCGAAGGTTGCGTGCAACCTAGTTTTCATGCTGGGCGCTACGCGCCGCACGAAAACTTAGTTGTTGCCCACAGTTTTTTGCTTTGATTAGTAATAAAAACTATCTGTTAATTAATAACTTTTTTGAAATGTTTCCTACTAGGATAAAGTATAAACCATTATTAAATTGGTCAGTTCGTATAATCATTTTTTCTTGAATTGCTGATGAATATACTTGCTGTCCATTTGCATTGTAAATAACTAATTTTTTATTTTCAATAGAATTATTTGATACATCTATTATAAAATAATCCTTTGCTGGGTTCGGGTATATATTAAAAGTCGAACTTTTATCAAGCTCGTTAGTTGACGCAGTTGAACCTGTATTGTTTTCTGCTGCAAAAGTAGCAGGTAATGTTTGAAAAGCTCCCGTTCCATTAGGAAATCGCCCAAATGTTTCGTCTGTGTTTTGTGAAGGAAAGGCTATAGAATCTATAACAGTTTGAGATGCATCTGTAAGATACAATGTTTCGCCACTAGCAGAGATTTTGAAATCGGCATGAAATCCAGATTGAGTTAAATCTTCGTCTGCCCAAACAATAATATAAGTATTTGGTTGGATAATTGTTCCTGATGGGAATGCAAATACACTTAAATCAGTAATGTCATCGCTTAATCTATATCCACTTATGTCAATTGCACTTGAAGAATTATTATAGATCTCAATCCAATCGTCATATTCACCATCTAGGTCTGCTGCCGTTGTATCATTTGAAGCCATAAATTCATTAATTACAATATCACCTTGTGTTATTCCACCTGTAGCTGTAAGCGTGTAAAATTCGTGTTGTGCTCTTGCAGGTGAAAACTTTCCTATGTTGTTATTTTCTGCATATATGTAATAGTGAGTAGTAAGGTCATTGATTATTATGTCAGCACCAAACACATTGTCATTAGCAACACCGTCATTATGATTTCCATCATCAAACATTTCTATTTTGTTAAATGGAGCATATTCTTGGCTTCTATAATTTAGATATACGTTTTGTTCATCTGTAACGGTGGCTGTAATAGTTACCGTATTACCTATAACTAATGAAGAATTTGAAACATTTATATTAGAAATGTTTGGTTGAGTAGCTGTAAAATCACTTTGAGACATTAAATACGTATATCTACCATTCATTAAATTGGTAATACCAGGAATACTTTGCCCTTGTGGTCCAGGACCACCTGAAGAAACATCTGTTGTTAAATTTGAAGTAAATTGTGCATAGGTATAGAACTTATTTGGGTCTGCTTGAACTGAAGCGCTAGCAGTATTTTGGAGGCTTTGTGCCATAGTGTAATAATTGCCATTGTTAGTAAAATTTTCTTCCAAAATGGTTTTCATATGTGCCAGATACATTTTTTTATAAGTAGGTATAGCCAGTAATTTACTGATTAATGGAAAATTAGCATCACCACTATGTAATAAGTGACTCATTTGCTGTTTGGGAGTAGTAGAATTCAAAGTACCCGCACCAGTGTTTGAAAACGTTCCAAAAGATTCATTCAAATCCCATATTACAGGAAGAAATCTTCCGTAATCATCTTGATATAGGTAATAATTTTGGGAAAAAACACCTATATAACTATCAAGATTAACAATGGCGTTGTCAAGTGCTAACATCCAAATTGCCCTATCTACATCCAAAACATTCTCAATAGCAGATGTATTATTTTTAAGCGTATCACATAGATTAATGAGGTCTTGCCATCCAGCATCAGATTTTATTTCATAAGCCTCATAATAATTGGTACTATCTGTTCCTAAATATTCCAAAGTGGGTAAATCCGTACTATTGGGTCCTGCACCAGCCGGTGGACTACAGCTAAAGAAAGAATTTGTTTTGTTACCAAATCTATCTTTTACAAAAGATTTAGATATTGCTTCGGTATTTGAATATAAACCGATTAATGTGCCATTTACATAAAGATTGGTGAAATTAGCCAAAGGGGCATCCATATATTGTCTTACAATTTTATACCCTAATACATCACGTAGAAAGGAGGGGTCCTTAGCTACATTGGCTAATTTTATGTCTTTATACCCTTGATAATCGTGATCTTTATATGTGTCCAACTCTATGTGCCAAGGGTTTTTTACTTGATTGGCATTGTATGAACTGTTGCCTTTGTATTTTACACCAACACTGTCAAATACTGTCCCATTTATCGAAACACTGTCAGCCATAATATAATCTCCGGTAGTGGCATACGCATTGTCTAGTAACTGATCCCAATTACTTTGTGACATATACACTTGGATAGTTTGCACAGTATTTTCATCATAGAATGATTGTGCTGAAATATGACTAGAAAGTCCACAAAAGGAAATAAATAGCCAAAGAAGTTTACTTGATTTCTGCATTTTAATTATTTTTTGTTAATTGTTTAATTAGACGACAGTTTACATTAATTCCTTCGGTTTAACTAAAAAAATCTAACGAAGAATGATTTGAATGACTTCTTTCTTGAACCTTTCGTAATTGGAATGTTGTTTTTGAGTTTCCTTTAAAAGTATCCAGTTTTTCAAAAACGGTCAAAAAGACATCTTGAGTAACTTCTTCTGCGTCTTCCGTATTTTGGAGGTAGCTCAATGTAGTATTATATACCTGATTTTTGTAGGAGGTATAAAGCTCATTAAAGGCTTCTTGGTTGCTCTTAAGTATTTGAGATATAATTTCTTGTTCGTTCAGTGTTCTTTGTGTTTTTAAATTGTGGGCAACGACAAGGCTATCGCCTGTTCGAGTGAAACGAGAATGGGCTGATAGCGCATGTTCGATGCAGTTTAGCCCTTTTCACAGAAAGTTACGCAAAAATGATGGCCTTTTAGGACTTCTCTAATGGCCCGTCATTTTTTCCTGTTAAAGGGCGACCCTAAAATAGGCTACCCAATATTATTAGTTTTTATTCTGCTTTTTGGCAACTTTTGTTAGCTGCATTTCGTTAGCAAGCTAGATTGCTTCGCATCTGTAGGCAGATTTACTAGCAACCTATGCCCAGAAGCAAGCTTCCTACATAGGCTCCTTGTAAATCTTCGCTTTGGTAAAGCGATGCTTGCTAACGGCAGAATAGAAACTCCTTCTGGCTATTTTGGGGTAAATTGCATCGTACATCTTGCTACTCGCCATATAGCGCCTATTCCTTATTACCCAACCCCCAATCGCTTCCAAACGCCAATTTCAAAAATACCCCGCTACGAACGGGCGTTAGGCAAATGGACAAAATCG
>JANQTF010000170.1 GCA_030731845.1 Bacteroidia bacterium
AAGGCGACATCACTCATGATAATAGGCTTTAAGAGAAGATTCGTGATCACATACTGAGGAATTCTCAATTGAAATCAACGACCCTACTTCTCACAAAGACAATATTAACACCTTTTCACTACTACAAATTCTCTACATCATGACGAACAATTCAACTGCAACACCAAAGTGGATAACCATCTACCTGTGGATCACATTTGCAATTACCTTAGGAGCGAGTCTTGCTGGCTATTTTATGCCAGATGCCTTGCTCGGAACATGGGAAGCACTTCCCGCAGCAGGTGCCCTTTCACTCGCTGGACCATTAGGCTTGTTTCTGTCGAGAAACGTCGCCACCGCTGCTGTAACGGCTTTTGGCCTGATCAAGAAAAACAGCTCTATGATCCAGCTCATTTTACTACTCAGAATCGTAAGTGACGGTCTGGACTTAGTAAACAATCTGATTGCAGGGAATATCCCCGTTGCAGCAATGGGAGGCGTTATGTGCCTGATTGAAATTTTTGCTTTCACAAAAATCAAGGCCAATAACTAGGGTAATTTCAATCTGGAGCGACTGTCTCAAAGGCTTGATTCTCTGTGGAATAATAGCTTTTGAGACAGTCTCGCTCCCATCTATCAGACCCAACATGACAGCTGGCTACACACGACTAGCCCAGCTAAACAAAATGAACAACACGTATGATTCAGGAACGAAAAGTCGAAGCTACCTTAGCTCATTTGTATCACGATGCCAAGTATGATCATCTCAAAATGATGAAAGGCTTTGCAAAAGGAATCCTAAGACCTGTACAGCCGGCGGATTTTAAAGATGTATATCTTTCCATTTCTCAGGAGCAGGGAGAAGGATTGGTTCGCTTAATCAAAGAGAACAACTTGCGAAACATTATTGAGTTTGGAACTTCTTTCGGCATCTCTACCCTTTTCCTGGCGCTCGGAGCGATAGAAACCGACGGCAATATTATCACTACAGAATTAATTGAAACCAAAGCCAGAAAGGCCCTCGAAAATTTCAAGGAAGCTGGGGTTGATTCAATCATAGATTTAAGAATCGGTGATGCCATGAAAACATTGGCCAATCACAGCGAGCCGATAGATCTGTTATTACTGGATGGCTGGAAAGATTTGTACCTACCTGTCTTTCGGATGCTTGAGCCCAATTTCCATGCAGATACCTATATCTACGTAGATAACGCAGACATGACAGAAACTCAGAGATTTCTCAAGGAAGTCAGTCGGGATGCCAGATACCAGTTGAAGACCAGGTATGGTGGGGAGGTAGTTGTCATTACCCTCAGAAAATAACTTTGAACAGGATGACAAATTCAGTCTTGAGATATAGCAGCCGCACCGCCTGGATTCATTGGGTTTCAGCCTTGTTGATCATTGGTCTCATCTACACAGGGATCAACATGGAGCACGCAGCCCATGATGTCAAAAAATTCACGCTGTACAAGATTCATTTTGCCCTGGGCTTCAGCGTGTTTATCCTCACCATCTGGAGAGTGATCTCCCTTCTGAAAGATGAACGACCTGAACCATTGTATCCTAGAAAATCGGTTCATCAGAAATTTATTTTCGTGGTGCATTATGGCTTTTATCTGGTCATCTTATGGATGTGTATCTCGGGGATCAGCTCTTTGTTTTTAGAAGGAATTATGTCCTCTTTGATCAGCGGGAACTTCCTGGATCTGCCTGAAATAAGCAGTGATGGGTTTCATCCCATGATGCTATCTCATCACATTGTGGCCAAAATTTTATTTTTACTCCTGCTATTTCACATCCTGGGATTCATTGTTCACCTCATCAGGAAACGAGACAATACGCTCAAAAGAATCTGGCTTAGATAAGCGTAGATCCTTCCTGTTTATCATCCCAAAAAATTCGTACCCTACATTGGGTTAGCACCCTTAATAAGCTCTATGACTGACGGATTGAAGCATATCAAATTTAACAATAAGAACCATCCAAAGTCATACTTTGAGGTGGTTCGAATTGAAGAACTGCTAACCAGGGAGCTGGATCATGATATCTGTAAACACCACATTGTCAACTTCAATATTATACTTTTCATCGTCGAGGGGGAAGGGTACCACACCATAGATTTCACCGATTTCCCTTGCCAGCAAGGGACCGTGCTGCTGATTAGAAAAGATCAGATTCATAAATTCTTCAAAAATCCGGGAATCAAAGGATACCTGTTGATTTTTACTGAAGAATTTATCGTGAGTCATTTGAATGAACTGGAAGCATTGAAAGCCTTTCAATTGTTCAATGAGCTCCTGAGTTTTCCCAAAATCGAGCTGCAGCCAGACCAGGAAGACTTTTCCAATTTTGCCTCTCTTGTCAGACAAATAGAATCAGAGTATAAATACAAAGACGAGTATTCTATTGGGATTACTCGAAGTGTTTTGCACGTAGTCATCACCAAATTGTTCCGGATCAAATCGCAAAACGGACAATTATTCTCTGAGAAAAAAAAGCACCTGGAAGAGTTTCTGACGTTCCAGGAAATGGTAGAAAGGAAATGCTTCCACAACAAAAAAGTATTGTATTATGCCCGGGAGATGGGCTGTTCTACCAAAACATTGAATAAGATTGTCCAGGCAGTAGTCAATAAACCAGCCAAAACCTTTATTGACGAAATAGCCATTTTACAGATCAAAAGATTACTCATCAGCACCAACAAGCCCATCAAGGAAATCGCTTATACCGTTGGGTTTGAGGACTCGGCAAATTTCTTCAAATATTTCAAAAAATACGCTGGCACCACTCCGGAAGTATTCAGGCAGGCGCATCAGTAATGCCTTCCCATTTTGACAGTAAATAGAGGGGTTTTAACCATTTCTATTCTTTCATTTCCACCCCATCTTGGAGGCTACATTCTTCACTCTTCCAACAGGAAATCAGATGAAATACCTAGCCCAATTTCCCCTCATTATCATGTCATTGTTGTTGAGCTGCTGCTCAGCAAGCAGTAATTCTCATCAATCATCAAAAACCGACCCTGCCATGGCTGGAACTATCATGGAAGTAACCACTTTCACCATCAATCCCGATGTCAACGCCACTGACTTTAGTGCTAAAGACGCAGAGGTAGAACGCGATTTTACCAGTCTGCAACCTGGATTCATACAGCGCCAAAGCGCTGTCAATGACGAAGGAGAATACGTGGTGGTCGTATTCTGGAAAAGTCCCTCGGATGCCGATGCTTCCATGAATAAGTTCATGAGCGACGCCTCAGTCGCCGACTATGCCAACATGATCGACGGCCCAACCATGAAGATGGCTCGCTATCAAATGGACAAAGCCTTTGACGCCGCAAGCAGTCAGTTCGTAGAGATTATGTCATTTGACCTGGTTCCGGGAACAGACCTCTCAGAATTCGCAAGTGTGAATCAACAGGTAGAAACCGATTTTACCGGAAAACGAGAAGGCTTTTTGCAGCGATTGACTGGTGTCAATGAAGAAGGCAAGCAAGTCGTAGCCGTATACTGGTCTACCAAAACAGCCTCAGATGCCTCTTTGCAGGGCTTCATGGCAAACCCTACCGCTCAAGCCTTTATGTCGAACATGGAAACATCGACCATGACGATGGGACGATATAAGATGTTAACGGCTCCCCTTTCTAACAAGGAAAAGGTCGTAGCCCTCTTAAACAGTTTTAACACGGGCGACCAAACCCCTATTTCTTATATCAACCCAACTACCTACATCCAGCACAATCTTGCCGTTGGAGATGGCTTACAGGGATTTGGAGAAGTGATGCAGCATGCGCCGCCGCAGGGATTTTCAGCCAATGTGATCCGTGCTTTTGAAGATGGCGATTATGTATTCACTCATACTGAATATGACTTTTTTGGCCCAAAAGCAGGGTTCGATATTTTCCGTTTTGAGGATGGACTCATCGTGGAACACTGGGATAACCTGTTGGAAACTCAACCCGCCAACCCTAGTGGCAGAACGCAGTTTGACGGAGCGACGGAAATCACCGATTATGATCAGACAGAAGCCAATAAGCAAACCGTCAGAGAGTTCATTGAAACTGTCCTGCTGAATCATCAAATGGATAAAGTAGCGACATACATTAATCCTACAACGTATCTCCAGCACAATCCTGCTGTTGCCGATGGACTCGAAGGCTTTGGTGCAGCCATGCAGTATTTCGCAGAAAATGGACTGGTGATGGCGTATGACAAATTACATATGGTCATGGGACAAGGCAATTTTGTTCTGACCGTAAGTGAGGGAAAATTCGGCAAAGGAGACCCTACGGCATTTTACGATTTGTTCCGTCTGGAAGATGGCCAGATTGTAGAGCACTGGGATGTGATTGCTGGGATTCCTCCCAAGTCGGAGTGGAAGAATGACAACGGCAAATTCTAAGTCGAATAAGAGCTCATAAAATCTGAAAGGGACTGCCTCACAAGGGCAGTCTCTTTTGGT
>JANQTF010000171.1:0-22333 GCA_030731845.1 Bacteroidia bacterium
GATGAACCAAAAAGGGGGATTTGACTGTCCCGGTTGTGCGTGGCCCGACCCCGACGACGATCGCTCGGCCATCGGTGAATATTGTGAAAATGGCATCAAGGCAATCGCTGAAGAAGCCAGCAAGAAATTGCTCACAGCAGACTTTTTTGCTCGCTACAGTGTCGCAGAGATTTCTCAACTTTCTGATTACGAGCTCGGCAAACTTGGCAGGCTTTCCGAGCCGATGCAGCTCCGCAAAGGCAGCAGGCACTACGAACAGATCAGCTGGCAAGAAGCATTTTCCATCATCTCAAAAGAGCTAAATCAGCTTGATTCACCCGATGAGGCCTTGTTTTATACCTCCGGGCGCACCTCCAATGAGGCCGCCTATCTTTACCAGCTCTTCGTGCGGGCATACGGCACCAACAACCTGCCCGATTGCTCCAACATGTGCCACGAGTCGAGTGGGGTAGGATTGTCGGAAACCTTGGGCATCGGCAAGGGCTCAGTGACCCTCCAGGATTTGCACGAGGCAGAAGTCATCATGGTGATGGGGCAAAACCCCGGCACCAATCACCCGCGCATGCTCTCTGCGCTGGAAAAATGCAAAGAAAACGGCGGGAAAATTATCACAGTGAACCCACTGCCCGAAGCCGGCATGATGCAGTACATCAATCCGCAGTCGCCGGTCAAGGTGCTCACAGGTGGTGTCACCCTCACAGATGTGTTTGTGCCCGTGCGCGCGAATGGCGATGTCGCATTTCTCAAAGCCTTGATGCTTCTTCTCCTGAAAAAAGAAAAGGAAGTGCCGGGCACAGTGATCGACAAACCATTCATCAAAAAATTCACAAGCGGCTACAAAGAATTCAAAGAAGCGCTGAGGAGCCATGACCTTGGGCAGTGTATCAGGGAGAGTGGGGTGGATCTTTCGGTTATAGAGGAAGCAGCCGACCTCATTGCCCACAAGCAAAAAATCATTGTATGCTGGGCCATGGGGCTCACGCAGCAGGAAAATGGCGTGGCGAATATCCAGGAGGTTGTGAATTTGCTATTGCTCAAAGGCGCTATCGGGAAGCCTGGCGCAGGCACCTGCCCTGTGCGCGGCCACAGCAATGTGCAGGGCGACCGCACCATGGGCATCTGGGAAGCGCCCAAAGAGGCCTTTCTCGACAAGCTCGAAGAGGTGCACGGCATTCAAGCACCACGCCATCACGGATTGGCCACTGTGCCAGCCATCAAGGCGATGCACGAAGGCCGTGCCAAAGTGTTTTTTGCCATGGGTGGCAATTTCCTCTCAGCCACGCCCGATACCGAATTCACGGCCACAGCCCTTCGCAATTGCGATCTTACCGTGCAGGTTTCTACCAAGCTCAATCGCTCCCACCTCGTCACAGGCAAGCAGGCGCTTATCCTGCCTTGTCTGGGCCGCAGCGACAAAGATGTGCAGGCCTCCGGCGAGCAGTTTGTGAGCACAGAGAATTCTATGGGCGTGATTCAGTCTTCGCAGGGCATCCTGGAGCCGCCTTCTCCACATCTCAAAAGCGAGGTCAACATTGTGGCAGAATTGGCCATGGCCGTTTTGCCCAACTCTCCCATCGATTGGCAGGGCATGACCAACGACTACGATCAGATTCGCGAAGCCATTGAGCGGGTGATTCCCGGATTTGATGATTACAACCGCCGTGTGCGCGAGCCCGGAGGGTTTTATCTCCCCAACGATGTGCGTGAGCGTCGATTCCAAACTGCCACCGGCAAGGCCAACTTCACGGTGCATGAGATGCCAAAACACGAGCTCGCGCCTGGCGAATATGTGATGATGACAATTCGAAGCCATGATCAGTTCAATACCACCATTTATGGCCTCAATGACCGATATCGAGGTATTTTGAATGAGCGAAGGGTGGTCATGATGAATGAAGCAGATATGGCCGAGCGGGGCTTTGCCATCCAGGAGAAGGTGGATCTTTTCAGTGAATTTCACGGGGTGAAACGCGAGGCTCGCACCTTTCTGGTGGTGCCTTATCCCATTCCAAGAGGCAATGTAGCCACCTATTTTCCTGAGACAAATCCATTGGTTCCGATTGATTCCTATGCCAAAAAGAGTATGACGCCAGTATCCAAACGGGTGGTGATCACCATTGAAAAAGCGCAAGCATGACCGGCGTGGTCATGATGGGGGGCATGAGCACCCGCATGGGGCAAGACAAATCACGGCTGCACGTGGCGGGTAAGCCCTTGTATGAGCTGGCCGCACAAAAGTTGGCCACCTGCTGTAAGAAGATTTATCTATCGGTAAATGCAAGGCAGGCGCATGAATCCTGGGACTATCCTGTTGTGGTGGATCAATATCCCGGCCAAGGGCCGCTAGGCGGCATTTTGTCGTGCCTCAAAACAAGCGATGAATCACTTCTGATCCTGGCAGTAGATATGCCGTTGATCGAGCCTGAGCATCTTCAAGTCTTGATCGAGGCGCATCATGCTACGCAGATGGCAACGGCTTATTTTGATCGGCAAGCCGATCGCTGGGAGGGTATGCTCTCTGTGTGGGAGCCGGCAGCCTTGCCCGTCCTCAAGGCCTTGTTTGACAATGGACACAGGTCCTTAGCTGCCTGTTTGAGCAGGATGAATGCCCAACCGGTAATGGTGCAAGACCCCAAACATTTTCTCAATCTCAATCGGATGGAAGATGTGACTCAGATTACCTGGTAAAACCTACTCTTTCGGAAGCCAAAACGTGGCCTCAGTTCCTAATGAATATTTGAGGGCCTCGCCTGTCACCACAAAGCGATGCTTGTCGGTCTCGACGAGTGCGAGTGCATTGCCGGCTTTGGGGCCTTTCACGTTGGTGAGGAGCATGTAGTTGCGCTCCCCTGGAATTTCGGCGAGCATGTATTCGTAATAATCATCCGCTGGATCGGCCACATTCAGGCCAATCTGATAGACACGGAAACGCATTCCGCTTGTGAATACCTGTTGGTCTGGAATTTCGATCAGGGGGAGCATGTTCTTCATTGAATATTGGGATAGGGCAAAGTTGCTGATTTTTTTATTCAGCAGAATAGAGAGGGATTTTTAGCTAAAAATAATGACATTTGACTATAAATATTCGGGTAATTTTTGCTATTTTTAGCATGCAAAAATCATGGATTTTCATTTTTTGCCGATTCTTATGAGTGATTCACGTGCGTACTTCGATGTGTTGTCACAAGACTGTTGCTCTACTCACGCAGATGTGGCGGAAGGAAAAATGATGAGTTCCCCAGGTCTGAAGGTGAAGGGCAAAATATTTGCGTTTTATCATAAGTCGGCGATGGGCTTTCGGCTGGGCCCGCAATTTGATCCTGAGCTCTTTGGGATCTCCGCCTGGGAGCCGCTAAGCCCCTTCAAGACCAAGCCGCCTCTCGCAGGATGGTTGATGGTGAAGGAACAAGAGAAAAAGGAATGGGAAAATCTGATTACTTTGTCACTCGAATATACCCGAACCCTGGCATGAGTCAATAGACGATGCTTTCAATGATCTTCAGATGCAACAACTCAGCAGTGATACGATGCCATTTCTGGCAGATTTAAAAGCCAACAACAACCGGGATTGGTTTCAGGCGAATAAGCGTCGCTATGAAGCAGCTCACAAGGAATTCATTTCCTTCATTGATGCGCTGATCGCGAATATCGTGGAGTTTGATCCAAGCATTGGGCATCACAGTGCCAAAGACTGCGTGTTTCGCATCTATCGGGATGTGAGATTTTCCAAAGACAAAGCTCCCTACAAAACGCATTTTGGTGCCCACATCACCTCCGCAGTCAAGCGCTCCGACATTCATTCCCGCGCCGGGTACTATATTCATATCGGTCCGGGGGAGTCGATGTTGGCAGGTGGGGCCTACATGCCGCAGGCCGCGTGGCTCAAGAGCATTCGTCTCGATATTGACCTCAATGCAGCGGGCCTGCGCGAGATTGTGGAGGCACCAGATTTTCAGCAGTATTTTGGCGGAATCGAAGGCGAAAAGCTCAAGCGTGCCCCCAAAGATTATCCCATTGACCATCCTGAGATTGAGCTGCTGAAGCACAAAAGTTTTCTGGGTACACATAGCCTCCAAGATGCGCAAGTCCTGCGTCCTGATTTTCTGGCACATGCCACCAATGTGTTTCGCGCATTGCATCCTTTCGATGCATTTTTAAATCGTGCTGCTGAAGCAGCCGAAGAAGGGGTGTAAACCAGAATTGACCTCCTGATTTGGTGTCCACACAGATTTCCCTCAAAAGTGCGGGGGCACCAGATTTTTGTAGTGGCCATTGAGCTGGGCTCTGGCTTTGAGGCGTTCGGTTTCTCTTACGATCGGGATGATTTTCTGGAGATGATCATAGAGATAATTGAGCCGCGCAAGCTCGTTGGTCATTATCAATAGTTCCACCTCCTCGGCGAGACTGAAGCCCACATCATGGGCTACTTTGAAAGCGGTGAGATTATCTGGTGAGCTTACCACCTGCTTATTGATCCCAAGTGCATCATGAAGTTGGAAAATGAGATCGATGATCTCTTGTCTGAGATTTTGAAGCCGATCCGGATCAATGCTGCCTTCTTCCTCCACCTCTATGCCCTTCCCGCCTGCATATAGCTTGTTTGGGCTAAGTGGATAAAACTCTTCTATGCGAAAACGAGATTTCCCCAATACCGTCACATTGGCCTCACCAGAGGGGAATCGTTGATCGATGGATTGAAGCTCTACCATGGTAGCAACATTCGCCATTTTCTGCTCAATCACTGGCGGGATGCCAAACCAGATCCCGTCTTCATCGCAATCTTTGATCAACTGCTGATATCTGGGCTCAAAAATATGAAGTTTGAGAACCTCGCCAGGATAGACTACGAGGCTTAACGGAAACAAGGGCAAAAATTCAGACATACAGCAGAGATTGTTCTCGGAAAAGAGGAATGGCTTTGGGCGGATGAAGGTAAGATGATATTACAGCAAAACAACTTGCCGTGGCTTTCCTTTGTTTTCGACCATCAGAAAGATCAGTACACTGAGATACTCACAGGCGATGAGCCACATAGACTCGGTAACGGGCTCCACCTGATATGCCAAATACGTAAATGGCAGCCAAACAGACCACAAAAGTGGAAACCGCTTGTTGGCCAGTGGTGCAAGCAGCACCAGGGTGCAAATGTACCAGGGATGAACGATGAGGCTCAGGAAGAAATAAATAGTGAGCGAATAAAGCATCGTTGTCGCCCAATTTTTTTTGTTGGGATTTCGCTCCAGCAAAGTATATCCCAAAATTAAGCCTGCTGCCACAGGCGTGAACCAGGGGCCTATTTCCCGAATCAGATTCCATCCGGTGATCTGCATTCCGACCCAACGAACGGCATACCAAAGCCCGGCATTGAACTCAAAACGATTGACATACAAGCTAAGGCTTTCGCGAAATCCATTCAGCATCTCCGCACTCAGAAGCGGGAGAAAACACAGTAGCACCACCAAGCCCGTGATGAACCCATAGCGAATGCTGGCTTTCCAGCCTATTCGCCGGATCAGAAAAGGAAGAAAGATCAATGGCAACAGTTTGGTCACTACTCCTAGCCCAAGCATGAGGGCGGAGAGGTCATATTTGCCAGACAATAAAAAATAAATGGCTGCCAGCACAAAGGTGATCATGAGCGCCTCAAAATGAAGACTGCCGCAAAGCTCCACGATCACCAGGGGGTTGAGTGCATACCAGAGCGCCCAATGTCGGGGCCGCCCCAAGCGGCGGAGGATGCGATCGAGCAAGAACAGGTTCAATAGCTCTGCTATCAGAATGCTTCCTTTGAGCACAAACACGCCCGCCACAATGGATCCGGTGGAAGCCCCAAGAATAAAAAGGGCCTGCAATACCGGAGGATAGATCGTAAAAAAATCAGGTGAATTCAGGCTGTCGAACCAGCTCATGCTAAGCCCCAGGGCTTCCAGCCTGCCCGGATCTTCGGCCAGGCTACGCGGCAACATTGTAAAGGGGTTGATTCCCTCCAGCCACAATTGCCCGTCCCACAAAAACCGGAAATAGTCATCTGAAAGGACAGGAATGGCCGTTGCCGCGATGAGCCTGAGGGCGATACCTATCCCCATTCCTGATTGCAAGCGAATGTGTTCTTTGCCGGGAAGCCATGCATGATCTTGGCGATAGCGGAGAATCCAACCTGCATATATCCCGAAGAGCAACATCCACAAGCACAGCAGGCGCAGCGACTGCACGCGCTCCGTGTCATGAAGCAGCAAGACCAGCAGCAGCATCGACGGCGCAGCGCCGATCCACAGATCTGAGGCCGGATGTGACTTATACCAGGTCAGGAGGGATTTCATCGCAGAAAGATACGAAATCAGCGATGGCAGAATCATTCGGCTTCCCGACAAATGGGGCACTATTTTTTCTGGTCGCCTTCATCTCAGGCTTCTATGTGAGCGCTCCCGGATGCGTGATGGTATCAGGTCTGGGGAACCATGTCCAAAAATCGAGGGTTTTGCTTGATGAATGATTTGGCGAATGCGCAAGTTGGAATTATTTCAATTTTTTCCTGCCGGGCGTGCTCCAGTACGTATTCCAGTAGCTGCGCATGAACATTCATGCTTCTCATTTGCGTAGGCACATTCACTGATGTGATCTGCCAGGCTCCTTGTTTTGGCTCATCGTAGGCCACGGAGATCTCGTCTCCGCCCAGGGTGATCAAAAACTTGTGGTCGGTTTCGTTGTGCTGAACCCGAAGGTTGAAGGCTTGTCGGAAATCTTTCTTCATGGGGAATTTTGTTAAATGCGTTGACTCCGGCAATCGTAGGAAAGAGCAAAAATTGAATGAGTAGTTAATGTATCCAAAGGAACAGGCTGATTGTAAATCCCCCCAGAGATCTTTCGCCTACTCCTTACTTGAATCCAGTTCGGTTTACCGCGTGTTTTTGACTGTTGGGGACAAAAAAGAGCCGGAGCCATCCCATGGGATAGCTCCGGCTCTACATTTTTGATAGATACCTTACACCTCTACGGTGACTTTTACCATATTTTTCACTGCTGAAATGATGGCATTTGCATCATAGCCACACTCATCCCAGAGTTCTTCCTGGCTTCCATGATCCACAAACCGATCGGGGATTCCGAGGCGCAGGACGCGGGCCTGATGGCCATTGTCTGACATCCACTCGATCACTGCAGAGCCAACGCCCCCCATGATACAGCCATCTTCTACGGTGATTACCTTGCTGAATTTCGTGAATACCTCCTGCAAAAGTTCGCCATCGAGCGGCTTCACAAAGCGTAGGTCATAGTGAGCAGGCCTGATGCCTTGTGCCTGAAGTTGGCGAATGGCTTCCTGGGCAAAATTGCCTGGATGGCCGATGGTGAGGATCGCGACTTCTTCGCCATCGCTCACTTTGCGGCCCTTTCCTACGGCAATTTCTTTCATTGGGAGTTGCCATTCTGGCATCACGCCCTCACCACGTGGGTAGCGAATGGAGAAGGGGCCTTCGTTCCAAATGGAAGCGGTGTACATGAGATTGCGAAGCTCTTCCTCATTCATCGGAGCCGACACTACCATATTGGGGATGCAGCGGAAGTAAGCCATATCGTAGGCTCCGTGGTGAGTAGCGCCATCGGCGCCTGCGATTCCGCCTCTGTCGAGGCAGAAGACAACTGGCAATTTCTGGATGGCCACATCGTGGATCACCTGATCATAGGCCCGCTGCATGAAGGAGGAGTAGATATTGCAAAACACCTTGAGCCCCTGCGTAGCAAGACCCGCAGAGAAAGTGACTGCATGTTGCTCGGCGATGCCTACGTCAAAGGCCCTGTCGGGCATTTCGGCGAGCATGAGGTTGAGGCTACAGCCGCTTGGCATAGCGGGCGTAACGCCCATGATTTTGTCGTTTTCCTTGGCAAGCTCAATGATGGTTTTGCCAAAAACTACCTGATACTTGGGTGGCTGTGGGGTAGTAGGAGTAGATTTGAAAATCTCGCCTGTTACTTTGTCAAATAAGCCGGGGGCATGCCACTTGGTTTGATCTTTTTCTGCGAGCTCAAACCCTTTGCCCTTTACGGTGACACAGTGGAGGAGCTTTGGTCCGGGGATTCCTTTGAGATCATCAAGTACCCGCACGAGATGATTGATGTCGTGCCCGTCTATGGGGCCGAAATAGCGAAATCCAAGTGCTTCGAAGAGCATGCCCGGCTTGCTTGCAGCGGTGAGCGATTGCTCGAGCTTGCGGGCTACTTGTCGGGCCTTGGGGCCGAATTTATCGAGCTTCCCAAGCAGGTTCCACAACTCATCTCTGATTTTGTTGTAAGTATGGGAAGCTGTGATGTCGGTGAGATATTCTTTGAGCGCTCCTACATTGGGGTCGATAGACATGTTGTTGTCGTTGAGCACAACAATCATGTTGGCTTTTTCCCAGCCACCGTGATTGAGGGCTTCAAATGCCATTCCACCGGTGAGGGCACCATCACCAATGACAGCCACCACGTTGCGGCCATCTTGGTTGTGTTTTGACCCCAAGGCCATCCCCACAGCTGCGGAGATAGAAGTGGAGGAATGGCCTACACCGAAAGTATCATATTCCGATTCTGATCTTTTTGGAAAACCAGATACGCCTTTATATACACGATTTGTGTGAAACGCTTCTCTTCTTCCCGTGATCACTTTGTGGCCATAGGCCTGATGGCCCACATCCCACACAAGCTGATCGTGAGGGGTGTTGAATACATAATGCAGCGCAGTGGTGAGTTCTACGACGCCCAAACTGGCTCCAAAGTGGCCTCCATTGACTGACACCGTGGAGATTAGATATTCTCTCAATTCCTGGCAGAACTCATATAGTTGTTCTGGGGCGAGTTTTCGCAAATCTTCAGGTGTGTTTACCTGGGCGAGTAATGCTCCGGGTTCAATCTTCATAGAAAAAAGGGTGCAGATAGAGGAGAAATAACTGTGGTGTGTCTAACTGTAACAAGGGGAAATTGTTGCAGAAGACGCGCAAAAATAGCTCAAAAGCGGCGGATTCCGAAATGATTGTACACCAAAGCTAAGGAGTAGTTCATGTGCTATTATGTTGCACTTGTCAAGGAGAAAAAACGAAGACCGCCCGCTTTTGGGATAAAAAAGCGGGCGGTTTGTTGAACGTTGGCGTGCATCGCCTATCAGGGCTTTGGATACTCGATGGTGACACTGCCCACGTCTTTGGCGGCAATTTCTCCAAATACTGCTTTGATCACTTCTGCTCCGAGGCCCACCATATTGGGGTTGTCAGGGCGCAAGCGAGCGATGATTTCCAACTCAACGAACATATCTGTCCCTGGTACAGAGAGGAGGATTTTGCTCCCGATGGGCAAGGATTTGTGGTAGGCATAATACACGGTGGCAGGTGCTTTTGCCTTCACCGGCTGAATAGATCCTGTTTCCTTGACCCGCAGGTAAGAAATCCCGGTTGCCATGTCCACAACTTCTCTTTCCTGGTAGGCATAGGCATTGGTGGGCGCTGTGGTAGGCCGCATCACAGGTGCCGATTGCGTTGGAAAAGTGGGGGGGGTATAAGCAGGTTGAGAATTGATTGGCGCTGGATAATAAGAGGTATTGCCTGTGTTGGTAGGGTTGGAATTAGAGATGGCATCTTCACCGGTAGCATAATAAGGCGTTGTTGGCTCATCATAATAAATCGGGCCGTTGTAGGGCGTAGCGGGGGCGGTGTTGGGCCGCGTAGGAGCCGGGCTAGATGCTGCAGCGATAGATCTGTCGATCACAATTTGCATATCAGGACTGAGGTAGGATCGGCCCCCTCTGAGTTCGCGAAGGTCGCGGAGTTTGTCCTGTGTGTTTTCAATGGCCAAAGCAGACGCGAGCAGGGTAGCCGCTTCGATGTCATACTCTTCTGCGCTGAGTTTGTCGTATCCCTGCACCCAGCCGTCTTTTTGCTTTTGCTTGCCAGTAAGCCTCACCCAGCCGTCACGAAATTCTGAGAGGATGAGGATTTCACCTGCTTCAAAGGTCTGATTGGTGATGGCTGTATTGGTGTTGGGCTTGGAGAAAATGGCGGCATTGTCGAGAATGACCACTGAGCCTCCACCTTGCACAAGGTAGGACTCATTGACCCAGCCCTGGGTTCCGTCTTCTGTTTCAACAAAGACGTAGTTTCTGTTTTCAGCTCTCACAAAAGCCTCGCGGCCTTTGTGCTTCACTTCTTCGGTGTACACGATGGTGCCCACATTGGGCGAGCCGAGGTTGGGAAATTCATGTACACGGGCATTATCCCAGGCACAGATAAAGAAGGCACCGGGTTCTACGGTTTCATAGTACACACCGGGTTGGGCTTGAAGCGGGGTAAGCATCAGCCCAGCCATGATCATGGTGAGGGTCAGGAGGATTGAAGAGCGGTTGTCTTTCATCAGATTCCGATTTGGGGCAAAATATTTGGTCGGCAAGACCAGATCTTGATGGTAACTCATCCGAAAATTAAAATTATCGGTCAATAATACAAAGAATTTTTTACTTCCTAGTGCCTAATTGTGAGGAAGTTAGCACCGTTGCCTTATATCATTACTTGAAAAACAACCCAAATCCTTATCGCTGATAGGTCAGGCTCACCTCTCTGGTGCTGCTATTTCGCAGCAGGATGTCGTAGCAAGCACTCGACAAGCCCAGTACATAGGGGCTGCCGGCGGGGAGCCTCCCGATGATGCGGACTTCGATAAATCCTGCATTGCCAGGAATGTCCAGAAATACTTTGCTGCCTGGCGACAACTGCCTGTGGTAGGCATAATAGATATCTGGTTCGCGAAGCTGATCGGCAATGATGGTGGCCACGCCTGTTTCGCTCACAAGGCCACTTTGATTGGTGGTGGAGGGCGCAGTGCGGGAGTTGGATTGATAGGTTGGGGTGTATGAAGTGGGATTGGCGGAATTCACATATCCTGAACTGAATCCTGATTGGTCGGAGCGGCTGCTTGGTGGCTGAGAAAAGCTGGAAGGTTGACTTGCCGAGGGCTGGCTCAGGTAGGGTTGTGCCTGGGGTGGCTGTGCAGAATAGCTGCGCTGCGCAAGAGTCGGTTGAGGGGTGAAAGGAGAAGCAGCGACTGACGTTTGCCTTGCATCAACAAGTGGCATGCTGTATTGCTGGCCATTGATGGTCATCTCTATGGCTTGGGTAAGGGGCGATCTCAGGCTGCGGGATTCGCTGAGCAGATGGTTAAGGGCTACTTGACGATCTTCGGGCTTTTTCTTTTGCTGGGCATCGTAGAGGAGACTGGCCAACTCCATCTCTTGCTGGCTATTGGTGATTTTCTGAGGCCCTTCGATCCATCCGAGTTTCTTTTTCTCCCGGCTGATCAGGTTCACCCATCCATCATTTTCAGACACAATCACCACGAGTTCCCCCGGCACAAACGACTGATCGGTGAGGGTAGAAACTGTTTTGGGCCTTTTGTAAATTCTGCCCGGCTCCATAACTACGCCCATTCCCAGGCCTTCGACAAACAGAAATTCATGCACCCAGCCAACCACCCCTTCGGTGGTGCGCACCTTGATGTAGGTGCGTTGTTCTTCCCGAGAGTAAGCTTCTTCTCCGGTTTTTTCTACCACCTCTCCAAAATATACCCCTGTGAGGTAGGAACCCTCCTTGCCTGGACCACTTCTGAGTGTGACTTGATTCCATACACAATACAGCCGTCCGCCCGGTGCCCCACTGAAGTTGACAACTTGTGCGTGCAAAGGATCGAACAAAGACACAATAGACAGAGCGAAGCAGAAGATTAACTGGCGAGTACGCAAAACGATTTGGTTTGTGGTTCGTAGAATTTGAAGGAAAATTATTCTGATGTTGGCATCATTTGTTTTTAAGATACGAAAACTGCACCACAATATGATTTTTTCGCGATTTATCGGCTTGAAAGCATGGCGGCAGTTGTTATCTATCAGTATTTTTTGTAAACTAGTGATGCTCAAGAACGGGAACACTTGACACCATCAGAACGATCTGAATGACGAGTGAATGATAGTGATTGTTACAGGCATGAAGGAGGTGATATAGAGAATGAGAGCAACCATTCTCAAATCAGCTTTTTCCGCTGTCATGTTTTTTTACACAAAAACAAAATGTCGATGAAGACTCAATCAAAGCACCTGTTTTTTCGCGAGCGCGGACTTGAATTAGTTCGAATCTGTAATGAAAAAATGGCCTGCGCCGCCAGAGATCTAGCCGAATTCACCAAAAATGGAATCAATGCTGGTTTCATCGTTGCCCTCGCATATAAATGCGAAGATTTGGCTCAGGAACTTGAGAACGAAAAGAAAAGCAATAAAGCCCTCACAGTCGATGGGCAGATGGCCGCTGAAGTGTGGCAATCTGTCAACCAATTGTGTGATACTGGAAGGAAAATTTTTCAAAACCAACCTTCCAAATACAAAGACTACGTGATTCCAGTTACGGAGCAGAATGGATCTCCTTTCTCAAAAGCTGGATAGCCAATCGCTCCTCTTCGGAGTTGTGCAACGTTCCAAACATCGTTCTGATTGTAGATTGATCCATTCTACAGACTCACGATAATCCCACGCACGAATTCCTTACACTAGGAAAATTCTCATTTGGCTCGCCAAACTAAGATTTCCTTCCTTGACTTCACACAAGATCTCTTAGCAAAATCGGGAAGAAATTTTCTTCCAGTTCCTAAGTTGTAAAGAATCTATTTTTATGGGTGGCAATGCCACCCATTTTTTTTGTCATGCAACAACGCAAAGCCTGGAAATATCTCTCCTTACTTTCCCATTCTGAGCAAACAGATTGGCTCAAGCATCTCGCCTTAACCTTCGGTGAAAAACAGCAGGTCCTTCACATTGTCGCTCGTCTTCTGGTCAAAGAATTTCCCCGGGCACCCGAACTCGAAGAAGTCTGGCAAGCGCTCTATCCCGGCGATGCCTATGACGATGCCCGCCTTCGAAAAATCCTTGCCGATCTCACGACCCAACTCGAGCATTACCTGGGCAATCAATCCTTCCAATCCTCTCCGCTCGATCAGCGTCTTCATCTTCTCCAACGACTTATTTATCAACCAGATGCTGACCTCTTTGGGCAGGCCTGGCGCAAGACCTGCAAAGACCTCTATCGCCTCGCCGAATCGGCCAAGGACATGGCGAGATATCGCTACGAGATAGAGGTGTTGAATCGGGAATACCGGATCAGGCATCGATTGCCTGAGGGCAACTTTGGGGTGCTTCCGCAAGAGAAATGGTGGCCAACCGCAGGAACCCTTCAACGGATTGTAGAACTCAACACGGCACACCACTTATTCAGCCAACTGGAGCTGATGATCTCCATTGAGAGTTTCTCCAAGCGGTCAGATACCCGGGTGGATACCCCACTCGCACATGAGTTTCTGAATCTGGCCAGATCCCATCCTTTTTTTAGCAGACTTCCGCTCATTGCCTTTTATCTCCGTATCATCGACATGCTCCGGGGATCTGCCTCAGTCAGGGTTGATGTTCTCACCCGATTCTTCCTGAGGAGCCATGCCCGGCTTCCCAAATTTGAAAGAGGCCAGCTATTTGGCATTTTGCTTAATCACCTCATCGCCTCGCTCAACAAAAAAGAAAGCAAAGAGATCATTCTCGACCTGTTGGACCTATACGAAAAAGGCATGGAGCTGCAACTCCTTCAGACCGACGGAGTGCTGCTGCCTGCCCACTACCGCAATTTTGTGGCACTCTGCCTGCGAAATCATTCTACCGAGAGGGCAAAAAAATTCATGGAAGCGAGTCATAAATTCCTTCCAGAGGATGCCAGGAAGGAGCTTCCGGCTTTGAATAATATCTATATCTCCTTCGCCGAAAAAAACTATCCGGAAACGATCAGGCTTGTTAATCGCATTACCTTCTCCCGGCCCATTGATGAAATTGATGCCCGGGCAGTGCTGATTCAGGCCCACTACGAATCGGGGCAACAAGATCTCGAGTGGCTCGAAAATCAGCTCAACCGATTGATTCGCTATACGAGGATGAGGCCTGAGCTTTCCAAGCAGCACAAAAATTCTTACATCAGGCGATTCAGGATGTATGGTAGATTAATCAGGGCTCATCAACCAGAAGAGTTTGATCGATTGTATGAATACGTTATTCATTCAGGAAATTTGGACAAAGGCAGTTGGGTGAAGGAAAAAATCGAAGAGAAACGAGCAGCGCTGTGAGCAGGCACCAATAATAAGACCAATAATAAGGCCTTCCTGGCAGGCAGGAAGGCCTTTGAAAAAGGGAAATATCTTTTTTGAGTCTAGTGTTGATCAAGGCTGGGCCTGCATCACGATCTTCTGGTGCCCTAGATAGCCGGATGCGTCAGACAGACGCAGCACCCATAACTGAGCTGGAAGCTGTGCCATCGAAATTCCCTCACGGGCATTTCCTTTCAGCACTACACGCCCCTGCATATCCACAATCTCTAGTTGGGCACTTTCTGGTGCATTTGCCACCTGAATGACTTGCTCCGTAAAAAAATAAGAAAATTCGTAGCCGAGCCCTTTCTCAAGATTGATCACCGATGCATTTGCCGTGAGTCCAGATTTCATGTGGATTTCATCTATTTCCACAATCACACCGCGCAAAACCGCGATTTCTCCATATCCTCTGACGGGTTGGTTGTTGGTGCGAAACAAAGAGAGCAACAGAATCTCTCCATCTCGGAGTGATTCGGTAGTGCCCGACCAATTGTCGTCGAAGGCAAACCATGAGCCTTCCCCAAGGATAGAAATCTCGCTTTGGCTGCTAATCCTCACGCCCTCAGGCATGACAATTTCAAACTGAACCTCGGTGATCTCTCCGATAGGATTGTCTTCGGTTCCATACTCGATGCTGATCTCGATCGCGTCTCCATTTTCCCAGCCATCGGGCGGAGTCAGGCTCACCTGGACTTCGCCCAATTGAGCCATCAAGAGAAATGGGAGGGTGAAAAAAAGGAGCGCTAGCAGACGGAATGAATGAACTCGAGCAAGGTGAATCAGGGATGGTGAAAACATAATCATAATGATGCTTAGGAAAATTTGTATAGATACTTATTCCATTTGGGCAACATTACGTATTATCGTTTTTAACACAGCTTGAACATTATCAAAAATCTAAGCAAGTAGCCAGGCCCTGGCTTTTTAGTTTTGGTCTATTCGCTTCACCCTAAGCAGGGGATCTCCAACCAGTCAAAAGATTGACTAAAAACGATTCAGTCGGCAATATTCACCACTACCTTACACATAGGCCCAATCGGGCGCAAAATTTGGCCAATTGTGTTAATTTTGTGCGTGAGGGGTCATATATGGCAACTCCTTTGCAGAGTAGTCGTAACCAAACCGACTTTCAAACGAACCATTTTTTACCATGACGATTCCCGTTTCGCGCGTTTTCCTTGCTATCCTGTTTCTCTTATCATTTACCACCCCCTTCCTCTCTGCCCAATCAGGCAACATTGATCAAACAACCAGCAATTGGTTTCAGGAGGAGCGATTTCTGATCGCAGATCAAAACGACGATGCCCGTCTCGACCGTAGCGAGATGAAGCGCTTTCCACAAGAATTTGTGTATTTCCTTGAAGACAGAAATTTTGAGTGGGCAGATAAAAACCATGATGGACTCCTCAGTTTTTCTGAGGTAATCGACACCAAAAGCACCGAGATGACCTTTCGCTTTCAGCGAGACCGCAGAGACTATCAGCAGCTTGTGCGTGAGTTTCCTCTCCTGCCACAAGCCGACAAAAGCTACCTAAAGGATCACCCGGATCTCGTTATCCGACTCTTTGGCAACTTTATGTGGATGATGGAAAATCCAGAGACCGCCAAGTCCATATACAACGATCCTGTATTCACGGGGCGTCATCCTGAAGCGCTCATTGCCCTGCACCAAAACCTGCGTTGGATGGTCGTGAACCCTGCCAATGCCAGCGACCTGTATCATAATCGCAGAATTACCCAGCAACTCCCCGAGTTTCTTGCCTGGCGTGCTGATCATCAGGCCCTGATCCGCAAATACCCCCGCACCACGCCCTTGTACAACCTCGACTTCATTCACTCCGGCATTCGTGTCGGTAGATAATTTGGCGCTTCTTGCAACAATCTTATGCCTGGCGAATCTTAGATTCGCCAGGCATATTTTTATGACCCCACATCAATCCACTGGAATTTGGTAAGTTTGCCCAGGCAATTGGGGCTAGTGCCCAGATTGATGTTTTCATTTTTGCAGATTTCACAGACCTCCACTCCATGGCACTGGCTCAACATTTATCCATTGAAATTCGCTATCGCCAACAGGTTGACAACACCCGGGAGTTTTTGCTCCCCTTTTTGTCGAGAAGCATCCCGCTTCATAAGGGCATGAAGGTCATGGAAATAGGCTGTGGAGAGGGAGGCGTGCTTTTACCATTCATTGAGCAAGGGATGCAGGTGCTCGGGGTGGATCTCAATGAAAGCCGGATTCGCAATGCTACCTCCCTTTGTGCCGAGGCGGTGGCACAAGGCCAGGCCACTTTTCTGTATAAAAATGTGTTTGACCAAGATTTTCTGGTCAAATATGGCGGCAGTTTCGACCTGATTTTACTCAAAGACACGATCGAGCACATTCCAGACCAGGAAACTTTCATCCCCTACCTGAGAAAATTTCTCACGAAAGGTGGCAGTATCTTCTTTGGATTTCCGCCCTGGCGCATGCCTTTTGGAGGGCATCAGCAGATCTGTCGCAACAAAGTTCTAGGCACCTTGCCTTGGTACCACCTGCTGCCCAAGGGCCTCTATAAAGGCATTGTGAAAATGGCAGGGGAGCCGCAGATCGTGGTCGATGAGCTCATGGACATCAAAGGCACAGGGATTTCTCTTGGCCGTTTTGAGCGAATCATCCGCAAAAACGACTTTGTCGTAAAAGACAGAATGCTTTTTCTACTCAACCCGATCTACAAGTTCAAATTTGGCTGGAAACCGATCGAGCAGGCTGCCTGGCTGGCCGATTTTCCATGGGTAAGAGACTTTTTTACTACGGCAGGCTGGTATGTGGTCGGAGAAAAAAATGCCGAATCAGCAACCTGAGAAGGGGTTGAGAGAGTAATCTTTTCGTTTCCTTGTTCGCTGGCTTGTCTGCGCGCGCGTTCCTCCCGATATTAGCGGCGGACCCTAAATATCCGCTATGCAGCCCGCCCGCTTTCTGCTGATTTTTTCTCTTCTGTTATTCCCTTTCTGGACCTTTGCTCAAAATGGTATCCTATCCGGAACTGTCTCCGACGACGAATCTGGGGAGCCTCTCATTGGTGCCACCATCGCCATTGTAGGCACATACAAAGGTGGCCTCTCGGATGAAGCGGGTCGGTTTAGAATTGTTGATATCAAACCTGGAGACTATTCTATCAAAATCACCTACGTAGGGTATTCCGAAAAAATCTACAACGGCATCACCGTAGCGCAAGGTGCTACACAAAGTCTCGACATCAAGTTGCAGCCTACCTACAAAACCCTGGGGGAAGTAGAGATTGTGGGCGACAGGGGCCTTGTGGACCTGGAGTCGGGACAATCATCGGTGAATGTAGGTCGGGAAGTCCTTTCGGAGATGAATGCGATGAATGTTCAGGATGTGGCGGCAATGCAAGTGGGCGTGCAAAAATCGCCCGATGGCCTCCAAATCCGTGGAGGACGAGTGTACGAGACTGAATATTTGGTGAATGGCATCTCTGCACAGGAC
Organism: Bacteroidia bacterium; assembly: GCA_030731845.1. Classification (GTDB taxonomy): domain Bacteria; phylum Bacteroidota; class Bacteroidia; order J057; family J057; genus JANQTF01. Next base: position 17,681 of record JANQTF010000171.1, read on the forward strand.
CCGCTCGCGGGAACTGGCTTTGGTGTGGAAGTAAATACCCAGGCCGTGCAAAATGTGGAGATCACCACCGGGGGCGCTGGCGCAGAATTTGGGGGTGGTTCCTCTGGCGTTATTTCTACCAAAATCAGAGAAGGAGGAAAGAAGTTCTCGGTCAATGCCTCCTACATGCGCGACAACCTTGGTTTTGACGTAGATGCGCCCTACAGCTTTAATACAGACGAAGCTTCTCTCAGCATTTCTGGTCCGATCTGGAAAGATAAAATCAGCTTTTTTGTGCTTGGTAGTGCCCATGCCTCTGACAACTATTTCGGCCCTGTGGCCGATCAGCTGCGCTCGTCCTTGTTGGTGAATGACACCATGTGGGCACCACGGCAGGACAATCGATGGGCCACCACCGCCAACCTCGTGATCACGCCTGCCAAGGGCATCAAGATTACCCTCACCAATCAGCATTCGCTCAACATCAACCAAAGCACCCGATCCCTGCAAATTGTAGGAAATGATGCCATCGTGTCGCCAGGGTTTCAGTTTCCTTTCAGCCTCAATCTCGACAACGCCAATACCTATACTCACAGCTCAGACTTGAGCATTCTCAACATCACGGGAGTTCTGGGCAAGCAATGGTCTTATAATGTATCGGCGGGCCGCCTCTTCACCAACCTCCGGGCCGATGCCAATGGGCGAGCGTTTAGAAACGAAACGGTGGACCAGATCTTTGACCCTGCATCGATCGTGACCGATCCTGTGTCGGTATTCAATCCCAATAGCCAGGTGGTGTATGTATTTCCCGGACCAGGGCTCATCAACAATGGCGGTATCGCCACGCTGTGGCACGATCACTATGCTCAGGAGTACACGTTCAAGACCAAGTTTACTTTCAGCTCCGAAAATGGCGTTCACTACGTGTCGATGGGGCAGGAGCACAAAGAGCAGGAATATCTATGGATCGACGTGACAAGGCCCTGGGTTGGTGCGCCGATTCAGATCAATGATTCGACCACGACGCCCTCCACGAGCCTGGGTCGCAGCAGTGATTTCTGGAAGGTGAATCCCGCCACAGGCGGTGTATTTGTCGAGGACGAAATTCGCTACAAAGGCATCATTGCCAACCTTGGCCTGCGGATGAACTACTGGGCGCCGGGCACCTTTGCCGACGAGGCAGTGGCCAACCCCGCCGCTCCCGTACTCGATGCGGTGAGAGAAGCCTACCTCGACCAAACCACCGCCCTCTTGGGACGCAGATGGAAAGCACGACTCCTGCCACGACTTCGGGTCTCCTTTCCTGTGACAGAAAACAACGTCCTCTATTTCAACTATGGCCATGCCATGCGCCTTCCTCACCCGCGCTTTGTGTATGCTGGACTCGATCCGGTCTATCAGGACCGCTCCTTCCTCTCCAATTTGGGCAATCCCAATATCAACCCGGAGGTGACAGTGTCCTACGAAGTGGGTCTCAAATCCAAACTTACCAAAGACCTCGCCCTCACCGTCACGGCTTTCTACAACGACAAGTTTGACTACATCGTGAGCCGCCGCATTGAGGTACAGGACATAACGGGCAGGTTTGTGGAAAAAACATTCTTCATCAACCAGGACTACGCCCGCATCAGAGGCGTGGAAGTGGGCCTTTCGAGAAGAGTAGGGTCCTGGCTGCTTGCCAGCCTCACGGGGAGCTATCAGATTGCTACGGGCAAATCCAACTCCGCAGCTGAGTCGGCCCTACAGATTCGCCAACAAGGCTTCGTCAACACCACCAAGGAGCAGTTTCTGGCCTGGGACCGTCCATTTGACGTGAAAGGATATTTGATCCTGACCGGTTCAGATCAATATTCTCTGGGAAAACTTTCCACCAAAGGCTTTTCTTTTAGCACCTGGGCCTTGTGGCAATCCGGGCTTCGCTACACGCCCTATCAGTTGGTGAGGGTGAATGAGACCTCTGGCAGGCCTGAGTATGAGCCCATTGATAATCAGCCATTTGCTAGAGTGGGTTCGCCATGGTTTAAGGTGGACATGGCGTTGAGTAAGAAATTTTTTGTCGGAAAAACAGCCAACTTGCAGCTCACCATTCGGGTAGAGAATGTGACGAATTATCTCTCCGCGCAGATCATCAACGGCGTGACAGGCACCGCTTGGAACGAAGGCGATCCGACGCCTCTAAGCTGGCGCGATCCCGCTTATCCTGATCCGCAGGATAGTGGCTTGCTGCCCAATAATCCCGCACGTTTTCAGGCGCCCAGGCAACTGCTTTTCAAAGCCGCTATCAATTTCTGAGGTGGACGCTCCACGTTCCGCTGATCGCCATATTACGACAAAATCATCGCTATGAACGCCTGGCTTAGATCATTTGGGAATCTCACCGACAGGATTCTCTGTGTGGTGGCAGCGCTTGTGCTTTTGCAGGCGCCGATCTACATGAACCAGTATCAGAATGTGCTGGCAGGGGCGCAGCAGGAAGCTGAGCGATCCTTTGATCGCCTCCGCGAAATTGCCGCGGGATTTGACCAAACCCTCGACGACTATCTCGCCGAGTTGCTCGCCAACGATAACCCCAAAGTGGTAGCCAACGCCACCGAAGATCAGGAGAAGCTCGACCGCTACTATGGCTATACAAGTGCCCTGGAAGGATTTGAACAGGCAAGTGTATTCACACGGCCTTTTGTGTTTTTGAGGTGGTATGATCCGGCGCTGGCAAGTGCGGTCGTATTCCAGGCAGGATTGCCCATCACCATGGAAGGTTTTGTATATGCTTTGCTGGGAATATTGCTCATGATGCTGTTCATTGGCCTGGTGAAAAAAATATTTGGCCTCGGAAAACGAGAAAAACAGACTGCATAAGTTGATTCGTACACTGCCCACTGCCTCCTCTGCGCTCTGGCTCCGCTGGGTCCTTGTGATCGGTTGGATGATCCTTATTTTTTCTTTGTCTCACATGAACGGGTCAGACTCTGCGAATGGAAGTTTTTTTCTGGTAGAGATTCTGATTTGGTTGGGCATTGACCCGGCTGTGATGCCGCTGGAAATGTTGAGTTTTTTGGTAAGGAAATCTGCACATTTCACAGAGTATCTGCTGTTGGCCATTTTCGCCCTTCCATTGTTTTCTCATTATCTGGGAAAGCACCGTGCATACTGGCTGGCAGCATGGTTTTTTTGTGTGGCCTACGCGGCGAGCGATGAATGGCACCAAACGTTTGTGCCTGGCAGGGAAGGAAAGTGGACCGATGTGTTGATTGATGGCGCAGGGGCTGCGCTTGGCCTTTGGTTGATCAAGAGAAGGCGATTCAATGACAGCCAAGAGTGAAAAAATCTCGTACATTTGCTACACCCATGCGCCGACAGGCCGTCAATCACACTGTGATTTTCAGAATTTCTCACAACACTACCTCTCCAAATCAAGATTCGATATGATCGTCGAAGTAAAAGTGCCCAGCCCAGGCGAATCCATCACCGAAGTAGAAATCGAAAGCTGGCTTGTAGCCTCTGGCGATTATGTAGAGATGGACGCAGAACTTGCCGAAATCAACTCTGACAAAGCTACCCTCACCGTGAATGCTGAGCAGGCAGGGGTGATAGAACTCATCGCATCTGAAGGCGATACTGTGGCTGTGGGGGATGTTATTGCTAAAATTGACACCTCGGCATCTGGAGGCGCAGCTACAGAAAAAGCTGCTACCGCAGCACCTGCCAAGGCCGAAGCTGCTCCAGCAGCAGCAGCGCCGAGTGGCAACAACTACGCCACGGGGCATCCCTCGCCCGCGGCTGCCAAAGCCATGGCCGACAAAGGCATCAATCCTGCCTCTGTGGCAGGAACGGGTAAAGATGGTCGCGTGACCAAAAGTGATGTGGTGCAGCACAAACCTGCCGCCGCTCCAGCACCTGCCCCCGCAGCCAAAAAGGAAGAGCGACCCATTCCTGCTATGCCTGCCCCCGGTGGTGGTGCCGAGCGCACAGAGACCCGCGAAAAAATGTCGCGCATGCGCTCTACCATCGCAAAGCGTCTCGTGGCCGTCAAAAATGAGACCGCCATGCTCACCACTTTCAATGAGGTGGACCTGACCGCAGTCATGGAGATTCGGGCCAAATACAAAGATAAATTCCGCGAAACCCACGGCGTGGGCCTTGGCTACATGTCTTTCTTCACCAAAGCCGTCACCATGGCCCTCGCAGAATTTCCTGCGGTGAACGGACAGATCCAGGACAACGAGATCGTGACTTACAACTATGCCGACATCAGCATTGCGGTGAGCACGCCCAAGGGCCTCGTGGTTCCCGTGATTCGCGATGCACACCTCATGACCCTTGCTGAGATTGAGCAGGCAGTGGTACATTATGCCCTCAAGGCCCGCGAAAATAAAATCTCTATCCAGGACATGGAAGGCGGCACGTTCTCTATCACCAATGGTGGCATTTTCGGATCCATGCTCTCCACGCCCATCATCAATGGCTCGCAGTCTGCGATTTTGGGAATGCACAACATTGTGGATCGCCCCATGGCCGTCAACGGCGAGGTGAAAATTCGCCCTATCATGTATGTGGCGCTCTCATACGACCACCGCATCATCGATGGCAAAGAGGCTGTGAGCTTCCTGGTGAAGGTGAAAGAAAGATTGGAAGACCCAAGCAGATTGCTGCTCGAGATCTGATGTTATCTTGTAG
>JANQTF010000171.1:22433-31618 GCA_030731845.1 Bacteroidia bacterium
GAAAGATTGGAAGACCCAAGCAGATTGCTGCTCGAGATCTGATGTTATCTTGTAGCAGAGACCCAACATGAACAAGCGCCATTCCGATTGTCGGGGTGGCGCTTGATTGATTTGAAGGAATACCCTTTGGTGTTGCAGAGATGGGCGCTGTGTCGGCCTACCACTCAAAGCTATAGGACTGTAACTTGCCGACTTCGTACATGCCTTTGATGTTGACGTAGTCATTGGAGCTGAGGAGGGCGCGCTCAAGGTCTTCGATGGTGAAGATTTCTTTGCCGTCAACTTCGAGGATCACAAGGCCTTTTTCAACGCCACCATTTTTCATGGCGCTGCCGATGCTCTCTACCATTACGCCCTGACGCAGGCCAAAGGTAGTGGCTTCTTCTTCTGTGAGGAGCCGGAAGCGGCTTCCTTTAAATTCGATACCGGATCGGAGATCGGCAGCAGGAAGCCCCACACCGTCGAGGCCCTTGAGGGCCACGATGAAGGTTTTTTTCTCGCCACGGCGAAAGGCTACGATCTTAATCTTATCACCGGGGCGAAAGCGGCTTACCTGCTCCTGCAATTCAGAGGAGCTATTCACCGAGATCTCATTCACCGAAATGATCACGTCACCTTCTTTGATGCCCGCATCGGCGGCGCCGAGGCCTTGGTTTACGCTGGATACATAGGCGCCCTGCATGATGTCGAGTCCGGTGATATCGGCGAGTTCAGCGTTCATGGGTTGGATTTGCACGCCGAGGAATCCACGGCGCACCTCCCCATAGGCAACGAAATCTTCCATCACCTTACGGGCTATGGTAGCGGGAATGGCAAACGAATACCCGGCAAAATATCCGGTGCGGGAGGCGATGGCCGTATTGATTCCCACGAGATTGCCATATTCGTCCACAAGGGCGCCACCGGAGTTTCCTTTATTCACGGCTGCATCGGTTTGGATAAATGACTCAATGGCGTAGCGGGAGTCAGAGCGTAGCAGGTTAATGTTGCGCCCCTTGGCGCTCACAATGCCGGCAGTGACAGTAGAAGTGAGGTCCATGGGATTGCCTACGGCAAGCACCCACTGTCCTACCTGCACATCATCGGAGTTGGCAAATGCGAGAAAAGGAAGTGCATTTTCTGATATTTTGATCAGGGCGAGATCTGTGGAGGCGTCTCTACCGATGAGTTCGGCTTTGTATCGGCGATTGTCAAAGAGGGTGACTTCAATCTCATCGGCATCCTCTACCACATGGTTATTGGTGGCGATATATCCATCCGAAGAAATCAATACCCCTGAACCCGATGCGATGCCCTGTGGGAAGTCATCTTGCTCTTCTTCCTGTTGGTCTTTGAAAGGATTGCTAAAGAAATCGTTGCTCTGTTGGCTATGATGAGTGCGAAAAGAGGCCCTGATATGGACCACCGCAGGACGAGCCTTGCTGCTGGCTTGAATAAATGATGGGCCAACGGGAGGCACAACTTCTCCGTTTTCAGTATGGTTCACCGCCTGCTGATAGGGGCTGCTATTGACAAAGGAAGGCTGGGTGAGATAGTAGGCCGCAGGAGACTCAAACCAGGTTTTGTACAAGATAACTCCAATCAGCGAACTCATCATGACAAGGGCCACAGCCCCCACTACTAAAAACCAAATATTTGATCGCTTCATACGGTTTCGTTCCTCTAGCAGAAAAGGTAATTTTCAGCTACATGTTTTCATAACGCAATAACTGCCTTCGGGTTAGTCAGCTAATTTGTGATATTCGCTTTCACAGCAACATACACATTCCTTTATTTTATATACAACTATTCTGCCTGATTCGGCAAATCCTCCGCTTATTCCGATTTTTTTTTACACCCGATGATCTTTCCTGCCTCAATCATTCGTTTCCTGATACTGATCGCCTGCTTGAATGGCGGGTGGCAGCTATATGGTCAGACCTGGGAAATAGATGGCATGGCGGAAAAATCGGCTGGGAGCATCCCGAGACGAACCTGGATGGCTGCCACCGATTCGATGGAAATTCTCCGCCTGACGAATCGCTGGCTGGAAGAAGTAGCGCGAGAAGGCTATCTGGAAGCAGGAATAGATTCTTTCTTGTGGCGGGGCGGCAATTGGCATTTGCACCTTCACCAAGGGCCGCTATATCTGCTCGATAGCCTGAAGATTGAAGGGCTGCCACCTGTGTGGTTGCAAGGAAGTCGCCTGGACAAATATCAACGCAAAACGCGGCCACTGAAGTGGGAGGAGGTGGATGTGCGCCTGCTCAGTAGCCTTCAATTGGCGCAAAACGAGGGCTTCCCTTTCGCTTCTTTCAAGCAAACAGACCTGACCTATGTGCCTGGCACGGAGGTGCTTCATGTTTCTACTTCTTACCTGTTCTCTCCCGGACCCGAGATCAGAATCGACAGCATCCAGTTTGTTGGAAAAAAAAAGGAGCCCGATGCCTTTGTTTGGGGCATCATTCGCTTGCAGCCCGGCGACTTATTCAATCAGTCGCAGATCGATGCGATTCCTACTCTGCTCAATAATACCGTGTATTATCAGGATGTGGAGCAGGCCACCATTGGCTACACAGACAATGGCAAGGCGATTGTCACCGTGAATCTCAAGCAAAAAAAATCCAACCGATTCGACATTCTCGCGGGCCTGCTACCTGCCGACCCAGCCAGCGATCAGCGTTTCCAGTTCACAGTCACTGCCGATGTCACGCTTGTGAGCCCCTTTGGCAAAGGGGAAATTATTGGGCTGGAATTTCGCAAACTGCCCGGCACCTCGCAGCTCGTGGATGTATTCACCCGGCTCCCTTATTTGTTTCGAACACCTTTGCAGGCCGAAGGCAGGCTCAAACTCCAAAAGCAGGAGGAGCTGTTTCAAAACCTCACCTACGAGGCGGGCTTATTCTATCATTTCACCCCATATCTCCAGGCTAAATTTTCCCTTCATGGTCTGGATACCCGCTTGCTCGAAACCGCACTTCGAGACACCGCCACCCTCACCCCGGCACAGCTCGATGGCACACGCAGGCTCCTGGGCATTGGCTTCTTATATGAGCAGCTCGATTACCGAAACAACCCCCGCAAGGGCTGGGATAGCCATCTGAGCTTGGGCATCGGCAGGAGAGAGATCAAGGAAAATGTGCTGCTCAGGGCCCTCAAGCCCGAGTGGTACAGCTCTGTGCCCCCAAGCCAGGGAATCCGTGAGGTGGAGTTGAAGGTGAAAACATACTTCCCCATTGGCCTGCGGCAAGTGATTCACCTGGGGCAGCACACCTATTGGTTGGGTATGGACAACTACCTGCGAAATGATCAGCGACAAGTGGGTGGGGTCTATTCGCTGCGTGGGTTTAATGAGAATCAATATTTCGCCGATCTGCTCGTGCAGCTCACCGCTGAGTATCGCCTGCAACTCGAGCGCGATTCCTATATTTTTGGATTCGTGGACCTTGCCTATCTGGAAGACAACGTGGATCTGATCAACCGCAGAGCCATTGGCACCGGAATCGGCATGCAGTATGGCACACAGGTTGGGATTCTCTCCATTGTATATGGAATTGGGGTGAGTGATGATCAGTCATTTCAGCCGTCGAGGGGCCGCATCCATTTGGGGCTGATCAATGAATTTTGATGCGTATATTTCACTCCCCTTTTCTCATTCTCTCCGCTACACTTTCCACGCTTCTGCTTCATGAGCCAGCATCTTTTTTTTGCCAATGCCTGTCCCAAATGTGGAAAACAACTGCTCTATGGCGCGGGGAAAAAGGAATTGACCTGTAAGGGCTGTGGCTACAAGCGCATTCTCCAAAATGACAGTGACCAGATTCTTGAGCGCAAGCTCACGGCTGGCGTGAGTTTCGACGGATTCGCCCGGGGGATGGGCGATCAGGTGAGCGCCTGCGCCTGTGAGACATGCAAGGCCACCCTCGCGGTTCATGACAACCACAAGTTGCAACGGTGTCCCATTTGTGCTGCCTCGCCTCTCAAGCCAATAGAGGTGCCTACGGATGCGCTGGAGCCGAAAGAATTGCTGCCTTTTACCCTACCCAGACACCGGGCGCGAAGCATCCTGCGCAAATATCTGCGAAAACGCCGATGGTGGTTGCTCCCTCCGGCCATTTTTCAGATGCTCAGAGATGATCGCCTTCAGCAGCTCTATATTCCAGCCTATTTGCTGGAGGCCTACGTGCGAGCAAGCTGGAAAGCCAAGGCTGGATACAGGATTCCGGTAGCGGGCAAAGGCCAAATTGAGGAAAGAGAGGTGTGGGAGCCTGTGAGTGGCTATTGGGAAAATCTGTTTGAAAACCAGTTTCAGTTTGTCTCACCCAAAGTGGATTCCAAATTATTCGCCCTCATCAACGACTATTCTTTTGGGGAGTTGGTGAATTATGATCCCCGGTATCTGGATGCTTTTCCCGCGGAAATTGCCACCAAAGACCCCAAGGCTTCGCTCGGAGAATTTGAAAAAAGCCTGGACGAATTGATCAAGGCTACCGCTACGCAAAAAATAAAAGGCGAGAAGGTCAACGAGCTCAAGGTGATTTCAGACAAGGAGGCCCTCACCTTTCGGCATGTGCTTCTGCCGGTATGGATGTCTTCATTTTCCTATTTCGGAAAGACCTATCAGTTTTTGATCAACGGGCGATCTGGAAAAATAGCTGGCGACAAGCCCCTCTCGCCTTACCGGATCGGGCTCTTACTGGCCTTGATCATTGCGACACTCGTGGCCCTGGTGCTGTGGCGGCGGTGATCAATGGCCGAGGCCGAGGCCTACCTGGAGCTGTGCGGTAGGCATGACGTTCCAGCCATGCTGCAGTGGCCAACGGCCTGTGGTGGAAGATTCCGGGTTGAGATAGCTGAGTCGAAGGCCAAGGGCGGCATCTAGATAGCCAAATGCCCAAAGTCGTTGCTGAAATCCCACCATAGGAGCGACTGAGACGTTGTCTGAGGAATAGGCTTTCTCTCCCATGTTTCCCATGCTGCGAGGAAGCAGGAGCGTGCTCAGCTCCAATGTCCAATAGCTCGCAGAGAACCCTGAGGCGGTTTTGACCGGCTCGCCCCCCTCTAGCACAAATCGATAGAAACGAGGGGCAATGCTGATCGCAAGCCCGCCCGACTCGGCCTGCACACGAGGCAATAGGTGATCGCTAGGCAATACCATGAATCGGGTACTCACCTCTCCCAATATGCTCCATCGCGGATGCAGCTTTCGCTCCAGCCCCATCCTTGCTGTGCCTCCCCACCCGATGCCATTTCGCCACTGAAACAAAGAACCACAGTCGATGCGCAGCAGCAATTGCTCGTTGTGAACCCGTTTCACTACGTGGAGGAGACTATCGATCACCGGATCGGATTTTCCCTGAGAAAAAACGGGGGTAGCCTGCAAGATGAGGAGAAAGAAGAAAGGGAGAAAACGTGCAACCATAAGCTTACATCAAGACTTGCTGGAATTTACGAATCCTGATGTAAGATATCAATGCACTTTAGAAGGGATGACGAAAAAGTAAATGTGGCGAGAGATTATTTGGCTGTAGCCTGATAGGCAATAGCTAAGCTTGAAGATCCAAGGTGTGACCCCGGGTCCGAAAAAACCAGACACAAAAAAAGACGCAACCAGCAGGCTGCGTCTTTTTCGTTAGATTGGTTTTGGTTTGGCAAGTCTTAAACAAGCTTCATGATGAGGTCTGCTACGCGGTTGGAGTAGCCCCACTCGTTGTCGTACCATCCTACTACTTTCACAAGATTGCCATTGGCAGAGGTGAGGTCGCTGTCGAGGATACAAGAGTGTGGGTTGCCCACGATATCAGAAGACACAAGCGGCTCGTCGCTGTATTCGAGGATACCTTTGAGGGCGCCTTCGGAAGCTGCCTTGAGGACAGCGTTTACTTCAGCTACGGTGACATCACGCTTGAGGACAGCGGTGAGGTCGGTGAGGGAGCCATCGGGCACAGGCACGCGCGCGGCGAATCCGTCGAGTTTGCCTTTGAGCTCAGGAAGCACTTCGCCTACTGCTACGGCAGCACCTGTGCTGGTAGGCACGATGTTGATAGCAGAAGCACGGGCACGACGCAGGTCGCTGTGCGGGCCGTCCTGAAGGTTTTGGTCAGAAGTGTAGGCGTGGATGGTGGTCATGTAGCCAGACTCGATGCCGAAGGCTTCATGCAGCACTTTGGCCATCGGAGCAAGACAGTTGGTGGTACAAGATGCGTTGGAGAGCACCTGCATGTCTGGCGTGATGATGTGATCATTCACTCCGATTACGATGGTAGCATCTACTTTTCCAGCAGCTGGAGCAGAGATGATGACTTTTTTGGCGCCGGCAGTGAGGTGCATAGCAGCTTTCTCACGTGAGCGGAAGATACCGGTAGAATCTACCACGACATCCACGCCGAGATCGCCCCAACCGAGGGATTCAGGATTGCGCTCCGCGCTAGCGAGGATGCGCTGACCATTGACTGTGATAGAGTCGTCGTCTGAAGAGACGGTTCCTTTGAATTTTCCGTGTACGCTGTCCCACTTGAGCAGGTGAGCAAGGGTAGTATTATGAGTAAGGTCGTTGATTTTAACGATCTCAACGTTAGGATTGTCGATCAAAACACGGAAGACGAGTCTCCCGATGCGGCCGAATCCATTGATTCCAACTTTAATCGCCATAGCAGAAGTTGCATTTTGGGGATGAGAATGAGAGGATAATTCCTCTTGAACGAGCGCAAAATTAGAGATAGCGAACCTGAAAAACAACCACGAACGCCGTTGGTAAGAGATGAAGTCAGGGAATTGGGAATATTGGCAAAAAGGTTGTCAGGTCAAAAGCTAGCGAGCGAGCAAAGACGGGTGATGGGCAGCGGCATTGGCCGCCGCCGCAGGAATAATCACAAAGATATTTTTCTTTTTCTCTCACTTTTTTTCACAAAAGACTTGACTACTATCAAATCTATAACCTACCTTTGTACCCGCAATAGAGACATCTGCTGCTGCAATATGTCCGGTTCGTCTAGTGGTTAGGACTCCAGATTTTCATTCTGGCAGCAGGGGTTCGACTCCCCTACCGGATACAAGAAAGCCCGCTGAATAATTCAGCGGGCTTTTTGGTTTATTCCCCCCTCCACAATCGTCCGATTATCCAGCCGCTTGGCGAGCTTATCAAAAAGCCTTTCAATCGCTGGCAACCAGACTTCATCCTCGGGCAATACCAGGATTTCGTTTTCCCCAAAGGTGATGAGCCCCTGTTTCATCCGCCTTTTTCTGATCATATTCCAGCTTCTACGCAGGTATTCATTTTCCTTTTCGATATCCACGGGGCGTCTGAAGGTGATATGAATATGTCTCGTTACAGACCTCCCTCCGATATAAACCAGCATCACGCTCGCATCATAGCCTCGATATGTGCCTACAAACCTGCCGTCCTCCAGGTGAAAACCCAGAGGCAGTAGCTTGGTGGGCAATTCAGCTCCAAATATCCTCTTCCATAGTTTTTTATGTCGAATCCTTTCTTCAAGATGGACCAACATTCCCAGCACACTACCCATAGCGGCAATTGCCAAAAACACGGGAGTAACGAGTATCGAATTCGCCAGCTGGAATTCTGCAGGTGCACGAAATAGGCCAATCAGAAAAAAGGCAATGCAAATACTCAACGCATAGAATGCGAAATTCTTGATCAAGAACCACGGGGTGATTGGCTTAGGCGCTCTGTTCTGCATAACAAATCCAAGATAACAGATCCCCCCCAATCAAAAAAAAATCAGCAGACCCACCGCAAGGCAGATCTGCTGATCCAAAAAACGATTCGGGAAGAGCCGCGGACTACTGGAGTCCGGGGATTTCCACCATTTCGTTTACGTCGGTGCCGTATTCCACGCCATCGACTTCGAAGCCGAAGAGGCTGAGAAATTCGCTTTTGTAGCCGGGGAGATCACCGATCTCGGGCAGGCTCTCGGTGGTGGCTTGTGGCCACAGCTCCGCGATTTGCGCCTGCACGCCGTCGGCCATTTCCCAATCGTCGATTCTGATTCTGCCTTCTTCGTCGGTGGGCACGGGCTCGCCTGTGTACATGCGCTCATGAAACAAGCGGTTGATCTGCTCGATGGTGCCTTCGTGGCTCCCTTCGGCCTTCATGATTTTGAAGAGCAGCGCAATGTAGAGCGGAATGACAGGAATGGCGGAGCTCGCCTGCGTCACGAGGGCCTTGTTGACCGACACATAGGCTTTGCCGCCAAGATCGGCGAGGCTATCGGAGATGGTGAAGGCAGTGGCTTCGAGGTGGTCTTTGGCGCGGCCAATGGTGCCTTTGCGATAGACCGCCTCGGTGAGCGATGGCCCGATGTAGGAATAGGCCACGGTGGTAGCACCGGGTGCGAGGAGTCCGGCTGCTTTGAGCGCGTCCATCCACATGGCCCAGTCTTCGCCGCCCATGACGGCGACTGTGTTTTCGATGTCCTCTTCGGTGCAAGGCTCGATAGAGACTTCAGAGACTTTTCCGGTATGGAAATCGACGGTTTTGTTGTGATAGGCAGCGCCGATGGGCTTGAGAACCGAGCGGTGTGTCACACCTGTGTTCGGGTTGGTGCGCACAGGCGAAGCAAGGCTGTAGATCACAAGATCGATCTGCCCGAGGTCTTCCTTGATCAGGTTGAGGGTCTGCTCCTTGATCTCGTTGGAGAAAGCGTCGCCGTTGATGCTTTTGGCATAGAGGCCAGCGGCATGGGCCTGCGTTTCGAAGGCGGCGGAGTTGTACCAACCGGGGGAGGCAGTCTTGCCGGGCTGTGGCGGTTTTTCGAAAAATACGCCGATGGTGGCTGCATTCGCCCCAAAGGCACTTGTGATCCGGGAGGCAAGTCCAAAGCCAGTGGAGGCACCGATCACAAGCACACGCTTGGGCCCCTCAACGGTGCCTTGCGCTTTGGTGTATTCGATTTGGTTGATAACGTTTTGTTCGCACCCCTTTGGGTGAGAGGTCAAGCAGATAAATCCGCGCATTCTGGGCTCGATGATCATATATGCCAGGTTCTTGGAGTTGTGAGGGAAATGAAGGAAAAGAGTCTGCAATAAAAGCAAACGCCCGATGCTACCCAAACGGGGAGAAGAAGTGGAGGGGATTAGGGTTTGGGAAGGGTATAAGGAAATAAAGGTATAGGGCTGGGGAAGGTAAAAGGTAAATAAGGGTAGGGGAAGGTATAGGGGAAATAGAGGTATAGGGCTGGGGAAGG
>JANQTF010000171.1:31718-48102 GCA_030731845.1 Bacteroidia bacterium
TAAAAGGGAAATAAGGGTAGGGGAAGGTATAGGGGAAATAGAGGTATAGGGCTGGGGAAGGTAAAAGGGAAATAAGGGTAGGGGAAGGTATAGGGGAAATAGAGGTATAGGGCTGGAGAAGGTAAAAGGGAAATAAGGGTATGAGGCAATTCCCCTCTCTTCATCCTGAAAATCCAGGAATCCAGCAATCCTGTCAAGACTTTCCCTCATTCCCCAACTCAACCATTCAACACTTTCTCCCATTCTCCCATTCAACAAATTTTTCCCTACTGTGGTCCTAAGTGCCTAAGTGGTGAACCCTTCCTTCATGTAGAAATGGCAAAAAACGAGGCCACTACGACCCTTTCCCTCAAAATCAGAATCGAGACCTGCGGCTTTCGTCAAAAAGGGAGGAGGGTTTGCCTGAATTCCTGAAAATCTTGACACAAAACCGGCCTAACGAATACAAAATCTCCGGGAAGCGCTCTCTGATCAGCCCCAAAATCATCCCTATGTCGGACAAATGTCCTACTCTGGTTGATGATGACTCCTCCAATTCTCTTTCCGTTAACAAATTGGCAATCAGGACTTGCTACACATCAAAATCCGACATGGAAAATTTGATAAAAAAGCCCTTCTCCTCCTGTTGAAACACAACATAAACCATTGATAATCATTATGTTTGGATTGTCTTGACATTGTCCGGCAGAGTTTCTAGCTTTCATTAAGAAAATAGAAATCACCCAAACATACTGACTATGGCTACTCAAGATCTAGGCATGTTCACCACCGCCGCCGGACGCAAATTTGAAGGATACTGGCAGCCAGATTCTGGTCGCGTTTATCTGAAGCTTCAATATTCTGCGCTGCGCACCTCTCTCATTGAGGCTGGCTTCGCAACCAAGGAGGCCGACGCTCGTGCCCTCGCATCTGCCTTTACAAAGCAGATCCAAATGACCTGGTCTTGATCAGAACATTTCGGACGACTCCCCTCGTCCCCTGATCTCAAGACGACTACCTACTACTCCTACTAGCCGCAACGCCACTCTGAATCAGAGTGGCGTTGTTGTTGTTTGTGGGTTCCTGAGAACCTGACCGTGGTTTTGTGATAAGCCCTTCTCAATCCTGATAAGGAGGGAAAGGGGACAGGGCCGTCCGGTTAAGGGAAAGAATACCCTCATCCCAGCCTTCTCCCAGGGGGAGAAGGAGTAAGAATCAAGAGCTTGGGCGATCCCCAAAGTCCCCTAGCCCCTTGGTAGAGGGGGTTTTGGGGAGAGGGCCACGAGGTAACAAGGCTTAACCGGGCGGCTATGGGGAAAGGGGGTATCACTAGGCTTGGCTATCTTGAAGTAAGGCAAATCCTTTTGCCTTTATCCTTGGTTGTTAATTTTGTTTCTTGGTTGTAGTTGATCTGCCCCATAAAACAATCACTTTGCAGGTAATCATGAATCCAAATGCCCGTTTTTTTGCTCAAAGGCTTCTCCTCATTGGACTGATGTTTACCGGATTGATCGCTAGCCTGATAGGTCAGGACGCGTACACACGACAAGGAAAAATGATGGCAGGTTTTTCCGCTGGGTCCAGTGGCTTTACGGCCCGGGATCCCGTCACCCGCGAAGAATCCTGGGCGTTCACATTGACGATCCAACCTCGGATTGGGGTTTTTATTGCTGATCGGTTTCTGATCGCTGCGCAAGGGGAAATCTTGCTCACCCGGTCTTCCTTCCCCATCCCATGGCTCAACGATGAATATTACGGACTCGGCGGCTTGGGGAGGTATTATTTTTTTGTGCTTCCCAATCTTTCCCCCTTTAGCAAACCGCAGGTTCAGGAGCGTGTGAGAGGATTTTGCGAGGTGGGAGGGTATTGGAAGAATGGCGATACCCAAGGAGATAGCCTTGTTGCCTTGCCCGGGTTACCCATTTTTGAGGTACAAGTAGGAGCTGGAATAAATGTTAGATTGGTAAAAGGCCTTTGCCTGGAAATGAGCATGTTTTACGTCAACCGCCCCGACCCGAGATATGCTCTCCCCTTCCCGGTCATTCCCCGCCTCGGATTAGAATATATCATTCCCTCAACCTTATGAAAACCATTTTCAAATATTCTTGGATCGCAGTTTTGATCTGCTTCCTGGGTGCTCCTGCTCATGCACAAGACAGCACAGAGCAGTTTGTTCCACATGTTATGGTCGGCGCTTCCTTGACCTATATTTGGGATCCCAGCTTCCCTACCTGGCAGGAATATACCTTTCATACAGACCTCCACTACGCCCTCACCCGGCGCTGGAGCATCGGAATAAATGCCCTGAGATTATGGTCGGGGGATTCCATCAGCGGGATCAATCGCTACTGGATTACCGGGGTTGATGGTCAATATAATTTTGTCAACGACCCGGATTTTCGATTCTTTGGGGAAGGTGGCATTTATTACGGAAATTATTGCACCTGCGGGCAGGGAATTCCCTACCTGAACAGAGGGAACTTCTATTGGGCTCTTGGCGGTGGGATTTCAGCCAGAATCAAAAGAAACCTGTACTTCGAACTTGGGTTTCACAGCTACAACATCATGAGCCGCACCCCTGAATTTAAGTATAACTATACGCAATATATTCTCGGCCTCGAATATCGGCTGGGCAGACCCAGGCACTCCAAGTAAACCGCAATGGCCTTGGGTGAATATGAACACCCTACAATTTCATTTCACCTCCGAAGCTCTCCCTCAGCCCTTTTTCCAGACGGGCACAGTGGAGCAAGGCTCGCCGAAGGAGATTTTTTTGGCGAATGGGAGGAGATACTTGGTGGCTTCGGCATAAATCGCGCTCGGCACGGGGCGATCGCTGCATCCTTTCACCACCACGGGCCTGTCGGCCATGGCTGCCCAATCCACTTGCTCCAATTCTCTGCGCCACAGCTCCTTTTCCAGTTGCTCCTCGTCTCCCATGACTACCGTCGCAGCCACGGGCTGCAACACGCTCATGAGCAGCATCCAAGCCCAACTTTGCACGATGGCATCAGCTGAGCAAAACACGGCTACGTGCTTGTCTTGATATTGCGACCAATCGTGGTCCTTGATCCACTGCCGAAAATCCTTTTCGCGGAGAATCATGCCGTGAAACAGCACCTCCTTGATGTCCAGCAACATTCGCTCTCCCTCAGGATAGTGATCTTCCAATTTGAAGGTCACGATCGGACTGTTGGCTATTCTATTGACAATTTCTGCCATGACTTCTTGGGTTATTTGCTATTCGAGACGATAGTACTGATGCTGCTCCAAAAATGGGTGAGTCTGCCCGTCGTAGGCTCTGCTCTCGTACTCTTTCACGAGCATGTCAACGAGGAGGTTTCGAAATTCATCTACCCCTTCTCCCGTGCCGGCAGATACCAGAATGGCGGGGTGATGATGCTTGGCGAGCCATCCTTCGCGGATGTGGCCTTTTTCCTCTTCGCTGAGCAAGTCAGCTTTGTTGAGAATCGTGACCACGGTGCGGTCTTCTATGTCGAGGCTGTGCAGGGTTTCCTGCACGTTGTCGATCTGAGATTGATGATTGGGGTGAGAGATATCCACCACATGGAGGAGAATATCCGACTCCTTGGCCTCGGCGAGGGTTCCTTTGAAGGATTCCACGAGGTGGGTAGGGAGCTTTCGAATAAACCCGACGGTATCGGAGAGCAAAAACGGAATGCCTTCGAGCGCCACCTTTCGCACGGTGGTGTCGAGCGTGGCGAAGAGCTTGTCTTCGGCCTGCACGTCGGCCTTGGCGAGGCGATTCATGAGGGTGGATTTGCCCACGTTGGTGTAGCCCACGAGGGCCACGCGCACAAACTGCGAGCGATTTTTGCGCCGCTGCGCATCCTGTCGGTCGATCTTGATCAGATCCTGCTGCAGTTGTGAGATTTTGTTGCGGATGATCCGTCTATCGGTCTCGATTTCTTTTTCCCCGGCACCTTTGAGGCCAATACCTCCTTTTTGCCGCTCAAGGTGGGTCCACATCCCTGCGAGGCGTGGCAGGAGATATTTGTATTGAGCCAGATCTACCTGTGCGCGAGCCTGTGCTGTTTGGGCCCTTTCGGAAAAAATATAGAGAATCAGCGAAGAGCGGTCGAGGACCTTGACGCCAAGCTCTTTGTCGAGGTTGCGGATCTGCGAAGGGCTGAGGTCGTCGTCGAAAATCACGAGGTTGGCCTCGTGGGTTTCGAGTGCTTCTTTGAGCTCGGCGACTTTGCCGGTTCCGATGTAGGTCGCGTTGACGGGCTTGTCGAGCCGCTGCAAAAAGCTGCGCACAGTCTTAGCCCCGGCAGATTCTGCCAGAAAAGCCAGCTCGTCGAGATACTCTTTCGCCTGCTCAAAGTCCATGCCTTTGGTGCATACCCCCACGAGGATGGCACGCTCGGGACCGTCGTCCTTGCTTATTCGTTGACGTTCAATCATATAGTGGTACCAGCCTGTGGCCGGGAATTGAGATACGAAAGTACGGTGGAATTGTTGAATTTCGGAATCCTTTGCGGGGATGGGGGATTTTACCGCAAAGACGCCAAGGAATCGCGAAGGGCGGGAAGAAAGTTGGGAAAGGTATTGGGGAAATAGAGGTATAAGGCGAATTCCCTCATTCAACCATTCCCTCATTCAACCATTCAACAACTCAGCAATTTCCCCCGCATCATCCGGGAATCAGATCCTTGTCTGTGGTTATCTGCACGTCTTCGCCTTCTGTTTTGGCCATGAGGACCGTGAGGGTGAGGTCACCAAGAATGTTGACCACGGTGCGGCACATATCGAGCAGCCGGTCGAGCCCGAAAATCAAGGCGATGCCCGCTTCCGGAATGCCGATGGTGGACAGCACCAACGCCAGGGTGATCATTCCCGCTCCGGGCACGCCGGCGGCACCGACAGAGGCCAAGGTAGCGGTGAGAATGATCGTCAGTTGCTGAACAAAGCTGAGGTCTATGCTGTACACCTGCGCGATAAACAAGGCCGCTACGGCCTGATACAAGGCTGTGCCATCCATGTTGATGGTGGCACCGAGTGGCAGCACGAAGCTGCTCACGTTTTTGGAAACACCAAGATTGGTGCTGGCGATGTTCATAGAAATCGGCAGCGTGGCACTCGACGAACTCGTCGAAAAGCCCATCACGATAGCCTCTTTGATCGCTCTGATAAATTGAATCGGACTTTGTTTTACCAGGAACCTGATCACAGAGAAGTGGGTGATCACCACGTGCAGAATCAAGCCAAGCAAAACGGCTCCGGCATATTTGACCAACAGCAGCAGAATGTCGATTCCCAGGTCTGAGACAACGCCGATCATGAGGGCAAATACGCCATAAGGGGCGGTCTCCATCGCCAGAGTGACCATTTTGATGACGGCATCATTGAGCCCATCGAAGGCTCGAATCAGCGGATCGGCTTTTTCTTTCGCAATCAAGGTGATACAAATTCCCAGAAACAGCGAGAAAAAGATGACGCCCAGCATGTCTCCTGTGGCCAAGGCTTCAATCGGATTGGTAGGAACCATGTTGACGAATAGGGCTACCACCCGCTCGAAGCCACTCATCTTCTTCATGTCCTCAGCATCCTTGGTCTGCGTTTTTGCAGCAGCATCTTCAGAATACTTTTCGAGGAGCATGGTTTTCTGCTCCTCTGGCAGGCCAGCTCCGGGTTGGATGATATTGCCTACGCCAATGCCAATGGTGGCTGCTATGGCAGTGGTAGCCATGAAGAATAAAAAGGCTTTGAGGCCCATTTTGCCAAGCTTCCGCACATCTCCCAGCGCAGCCGCGCCAAGGGTCAACGAAACCAATACCAACGGCACAACCAGCATTTTCACCAGTCTGATGAAAATATCTCCGATCCATTTGGTGTACTGTGTCCATTCGCTGAGGCCAAATTCATTGTAAACAAGGCCGACAACAATACCGGCTATCATGCCGATCAGGATCTTGGTATAGAGTTTCATAGAAGCTAGGAAAGGGATAAGCATGTGACGGACCGCCTGCATGGAGTCCTATCACTTTCTCCCCTGAAATTAATAGCAGGAAGCGGGAAATGAAACTTTTCCTGATTTATCCTGCTACCATGTGATACCAATGCTGGCCAATGGCCAAAACTGACTCTCAAAATCGTGGTCACCCACGGTAGAGAATACGCTTTGGCTGCCATCTGGAAGTCTGCCCAAAAGCAGCGATGCCCAAGTATAAGGCACCTCGAGTTGCAAAAAGATGGGGCTGCCCGTGTAGATTCTAACACCAGCGATTACCTGTGTGGCCAGCCCTGCGGAAGTAAACCGATCGCCCGGCCAATTGGTAAACGTGGCATTTGCGAGTAGGGTGGCACCTACGTAAGGCTCCACCGCATGATCACCGCCCAGGATGAGCCAGCGATAAGAACCTCTGAGTAGTGGGGTAAACGAATTCACAGTTGCAAGAACGGCTCCCTGCTCATCGAGTATTTGAGCAAATTTATGTGTTCTCGCACCCAGCTCCACGCCAATCACATGGGCATCTGAAAATGTTCTACTAAAACCCAGGATTACCGGAATGGCCACAGGAAGGATGTTGCGACTCGTGCCGGGTACAACGAGGTCTCGCAAGGGAGGTTGGTAGCCGATGGTAATGGCATATTCGCGACCTCCGCCATGGGACGAGCCCGGCACCAGCCCCCAGCCATTTTGAGCAAAGCTGCTGAAGGTGCTGAGCAAGAGAATCGGCAAGAGGATCACTCTGGATGGTTTCATAAGCGGGTAGAAAGGGTAGATGAATGCAAGAAATGGCGAAGGTCTCATTCCGTTTCCGGATGCTGTTGGCCTCCTCTTGTTGAGTATAACAGAAATACAGCAGCACCCTCAGATACCTTCCCAGACGATTCTTTTTTTGAATTCGCTGTTACCAGGAAACCCCGATTCCAGCCAAAGGCCAGAATTGACCCCGTGGAGCATTCATCAAGAGCTCAAATGATCGGTCCCAACTGCCCGGAATCGTGGAGATCATGCTGTGGCGGAAAATGGTGAGCGGCAACTCCAGCTCCAAAAAGATCTGGTTGCTGAGTTGAATCTTTGCCCCAACGATGCCTTGGCTTACCAGCGAGAACAGTCGTGGCTGCACACCTGGCACTTCAAAAAATGAATAGCTCGCTACCATTCCAGCGCCTATATATGGCTCCACGCCGTGTCCGCCTTTTCTGGGAAACCAGCGATAATCTCCCCGCACTTGCGGGGTAGTCGCTGCCTCAGCCTGCACAATCTCGCCGTTTTGATCGGTGAAGAACAGGACGGCCTCTGAAAATCCTCCAGCACTCACCCCAATCCCATGTGTTTCCTCATAGAGCAATCCATACCTAAGCACCACAGGAAAAGCGTATGGGTTGGATTGGAGTCCAGTTGCGGCATCGAAAAGCGGAGCCGCCGCTGGCCTATAGGCCAGGGAGAGGCTTTGCACGGGCACTTCCTTTTGCTCCTTTTGGGCAAAGAGCCAGCTTGGGATAAGAAGAAGGGCATAAATAAATGGGAGCCGAATCAGGATAGACATAGGATCGGGGTTAGCATGAACCATGAAGTTCGCATCTTGCTACCAATTTCCTTAGGCGAAAAAATATCTCCTTTGCCCCTGATATTGACTAAAAACGATATCCGATCCCAATCACCGGCCACAGCCTCGATGGCTGATGAACCCCGAGAGACCGGAGAATGGAAGGGCCCGCTTGCGGTTGCAGGTTGTCGAAGGAGGGGAGTGCCAGAGTAAGGGGAACCTCCGCTTCTACAAAAAAATTCCTGCCTATGTTCCACCTCATTCCTGCCAGAGCCTGAAGGCCAAATGAATGGGTCACGATTGGTCGATTGCGCACAGGGATCACAGCGGTTTGCATCAAGATGCCACCACCCACATAAGGCTGCCAACGATGGTCTCTGCTCTTGGGAAACCATCTGTAATCCACACGTGAGGAGATGATGGGAAACCGATTGTCGATCCAAAAAGCTCCTTCATTCGGAACCAGCGCCACAGTTGGCGTTTGGGTGTAAATTTTGAACCCACCCGTGTAGCCAACTACGTGATGATCGCTGAAGTTGAAGGAATAGCGAAGGGTCAACGGGAAGGATGGTAGCGCCATGCGCGCACCCGAGTTGGAGGAGACAAAGGATTGGGCAGGGCCCTGCAAACCAATGGAGATGCTATGTTTGAGACGGAGGCTATCAGCATTCACTTTTACCTCTGACTGCGCAAATGCCATCGAGGAACTTGCCAGAAGGAGGAGTAACAACATTTTCATGAGCGTGATCTTAGGGTTGATGGATGGAGGTAAACCGTGAGCAAGAGTGGCTCATGGTCAGGATCGTTGCATCACGCCAGGCAAATGATTACTTCTGGGAGCTTCCCCCATGTTCCACATAGGTATTGACCCTGAGTTGTGCATTGTCCCGCACATCTACCCAAAACAAGTTGAAATCGGCGACATGATAATTTTTGAGGGAAACAACGGGAAAAGGGCTTGTGAGCCATAGAATGCCTTGGTGTTGTCGGGCATTTACCGATTGTGTGTAGATTTTTTTATAATTCTCCATCAAAAACCCTTTGTGCTCCTCCTTGGTAGCGGGAGTGCCATCGCTGCGCCAGTTGAGCGGGTTGGTGACAATGGCATTTTGGTAATACAGGTCAAGGGATGGCGGCTCGTAGCCGTCTTTGAAGGTGCACCAACTGGCTACGCAACCCGTCTGCTCGGGGGAGTTGCAGGCTGGGATCTGGGCAAAAAAATCGGTGGGCACGGGCCAACCGGGAATATAGGCCGCTACCAACTGTTCCTGTAATGGTTTGCCATCAAAATACTCCTTGAGCAGATTTCTGGCATGAAAAGCTCCCTGGCTATGCCCGGCAATGATGATGGGGCGCCCGTTGTTCCAATGTTCCAGGTAATATTCAAAAGCTGCCTTTACGTCTTCGTAGGCGAGTTCCAGTGCTTTCTTTTTCGATTCCAGATCTTCGGTTTTGAATCCGCCATACACCATCTGCCGATATCGGGGGGCAAAGACCCTCCCAGCCCGATTGAAAATGCTTGCCTGATGCTTGATGGCGCGTGCATCGGTGGCAAGGTTGAGCGCGGTGTCGGCGAGGTTGGCATTCCATTGGTCAGACTCCATGAAGGTAGTCGGATGCACGAAAAACACATCGGCGGGCGCATCTTCCTGATCTTGTGGAAGGACGGATTCTGGCGAGAGATCAGCGAAGTCCTGCTTGTTGGGGAGGCAAGACCAATTGTCGGATTGGCTATAATCTGGAGCTGCGGAAACCGCGTCGGGTGCAAATGCGGCAGCGGGCGGCTTGATATCGCTACAGGAAGCAAAAAGCCAAAGGCTTGAACAAGCAAAAAGGAGGGTGGGGGAAAAAGCGAACCGAGGAATCCTGGAAAATTCGTTCATGAGTGGAAGGTCTTGTCTTCCTGTATGATCGTAATTTCCTGGCAAAAAGTTCAGGGGCAAAGAAGAAAATTTTTAAAACCACATATTTTCCGCTTCTTTTTTACCTCATTCCCGAGAAGCTCATGGTGTTTCTGTGCTGAAGCACACGCTCTTGTTCACGAATGAAATTATCGAGAAGGGACAAAGCATCTTGCGCAGGCTCATTGTGGGTGAGGCGCTGCAACTGCAATGACTCGATCATAGACCGGAGGGTCGCATCGAGAGTCATCTCTTTGAGATACTTTTTGTAGCGCATCAGAATCCAGAACTCCAGGGTGTTTTCGATTCTTTGCATCCATGATGCAGGGAGAAATGCAGAGAAGAAACCAAAGGCATGGCCCGCTACGTAGAACATTCTGGCATACCATGCCGGGCGAATTCCTCGTTTTCTAAGTAGATTATGCAAAAATGCAGTGTGATGTGCCTTTCTTTCCCGCAACAAGCGCAGCTGTTCTTCTTCGATCCCAAACTGCCGGTACCAGCCAAGGCGCATATTTTCCCTGGCATGAAGGTCGCGAATGAAGTACTCAGTTCGCTTCTTGATATCTATGTGTGAAGGCATATACGTGTTATACGAGAACGTGGACGCAAGTTTCAATAAAAATTGAAAGTATCAAAATTTTTATCAGCACCCAGATGACTTTGTCTCACCTCGTCAATGACCTTTGCTTTTTTCTCACTGGCAATCAGAGTAATTTCCCCCTCCAAGTCCACGACCCAAGAACCTAGCTACATGATGATTCCTCACCGTTCGATCTTTCGACAGCTGATTGTTGCCCTGACGCTGTTTATCACTGGGGCCAGCGCGATGCTTCAGGCACAGGAGCTACCCTATGCAGCCTACTTCGAAGAAGCCTATCAGCAAAACCCCGGCATTCCACAAGGGCTGCTCGAGTCCGTAGCATGGACCAATACCCGCATTCGCCACCTCAGCCCCACTCACAGCTGCCAGGATCTTCCGGAATATTACGGTGTCATGGGTCTGATTAAAGACGGCAAAGGTTATTTTCAAAGCAGCCTCGAAACGGTGGCCCGTCTCTCTGGCTACACCGAGGCGGACATCATCGCCAGCCCGCGCATCAATATTCTCGCCTATGCCAAGGCCTATGCTGCCTTGCAAGCTACCAAGCGCCTAGGCACTCGCTCAGTCGATGGGCACAGGCCCATCATCGCCGAGCTCAGCGAGATTCCTGTGGATGGCGAGCCAACGGGGCAATATGCCCTCGATCAGCAATTTTACATGGTCCTCAAAGAGATGGAAGCCCCTCACTACAACACCCGCTTTCGCACCCGGCAAGCATTCAACTACAATGAAATCTTTGGCGCAGAAAATTATCGGGTGCTGAGCGCCGATCGCGTCACGGTGTCGAGTCAACGAATCAGAAGTGTAGATGGGGCGACTTACACCGCTCCCGGTGCGCGAAGTGCTACTTGCACAGCGACCAACTCACAGCCCAATTTTGCCGGAGCGATTTGGAATCCTGCCAGCACCAGCAACTACGGATCCCGCGATGGCGCCAAAGTGCAATACGTGACCATTCACACCATCCAGGGTTCCTATGCGAGCTGCATCTCTTGGTTTCGAAATGCCAGAGCCAAGGTGTCGGCTCACTACGTCGTCAGGGCTTTTGATGGGCAAATCACACAGATGGTATGCGAAGGCGACAAAGCCTATCACGTGCGGACCGACAACGGCGAGTCCATCGGGATCGAGCATGAAGGCTTCATCGACGATGGCGGTGCCTGGTACACCAATGAGATGTATGAAAGCTCCGCAGCCATCGTGAGAGATGTCTGTGCCAGATACAACATCAATCCCTTGCAAACCTACGGGGGGCCATCTACCAATGGGGTGAATACCCTCACCAATACTTGCTACAAGGTCAAAGGGCACCAGCATTTTCGGGGAAATAACCACATTGATCCCGGCCCTTTCTGGGATTGGGATCGATTCTATCGCCTTGTAAATCCCATGCCTGCGCCCACGTTATTCACTGATAAAAAAGGAGAGCTCGAAGACAGTGGGGGAGCCAACGGCAACCACCTCGATCAGGACAGGCGCACCTACCTCATCAAGCCAGCGGGTGCCACAGCCATTGAGCTGGAGTTTGTAGAGCTGGATCTGGAAGGCACTGCCGCAAAACCCTATGATTATCTCGATATCTATGACGGAACCGACGAAAACGGACGCTTCCTCGGGAGGTTTACCGGGAATGTGAAACCGGGAAAATTGACGGCCATGAGCGGCTCCGTTTTTATCGAATTTCGCTCAGATTGTCAGGTGAATCACAAAGGCTACAGATTGAAATACAAGGCCACCGACAAAGATGCCGCCTGCGATGCACCTGCTGACCTGCTGGCCAGCAACCTGTTTGCCATGGGAACCACCCTTACCTGGACAGGTAGCGCAGCTCGATACGTGGTATATGTGAAGCGTCGAAACGACCTGAAATGGACCCGTTATGTGGTCCAGGAGCCACAGCTCGCTGTTACAGGCCTCAAATCCAATTCCGTGTTTCAGTGGCAGGTGCAGGCAGTGTGTGGGAGCGATAGCTCAGCCATCATCGGGGCGAGTTTTGTGACTCCCAACCTCATGGGCCGCGGCGGCAGTGCGCAAATCTTTTCAGTTAAGACCTTTGAGGGTAGATTTTATGACTCAGGCGGCTTGGAGTCAGGCTATGGAGGGGATGAAAATTTTGCCTACCGCATTGTGTCGCCCGGTGGGGGTAAGATAGAGTTAACGTTTACGGAATTTGATACAGAAAAAGACGCGGACATCCTCACCATCTACGATGGCAACGGATTCAATGACCGGGTTATTGGGACCTATTCCGGGACCGAATCTCCTAAGAAAATCCGCTCCACAGGCTCTGAGCTATTGCTTCATTTCAAATCCGACCCAAGAACCAATGGCGCAGGCTGGAATGCTACCTGGAAAGTGATCGGAGGATCCACGCCCACCACACCTGCCACTCCACCAAGCCGCCCCAATCCTCAACCCACAACTCCCACAACTCCACCTGTGGTGACGCCTGCACCGCCAACCAACAACCCCGCGCCACCAACCAATAATCCTCCTACAACTCCCAATCCTCCGCTGTTTCAATTGGGAGACTTTGCATTGGATATCACTTATCCTGCTGCTGCACCTACCACTAAGCCAGACATAGATGCCAGCTATCGCGGTAATTTCACCCTCAAGTTTACGGAGCGTGACGGCTCTGGACGTGGATTTGCCAATCGCTTCTACAACCTCGCCGAGCGTGGCCCGCAAGGATGGCGATCTCGCCAGCAATCTGGCTTTTTCTTCGATGACTTTGACAGTGGCTTGCAAAATCACTGGCAGGATGTGGCCGGGCAATGGAGCGTGTCTGGAAACAGGCTTGTACAAGCAGACATGAGCCAGCCCAATGGCAACCTCTACACCGACCTTCGCCAAACCGACGAGGATGTCTATCTCTATCAATGGCAGGCCCGAATGTCTGGTCCAGGCTCCAATCGCAGGCACGGCATTCACTTTTTTGCCTCCAACCCAGAGCAGGAAGACCGGGGAACCTCCTATTTTGTCTGGATTCGCGACACCGATGGCGAAGATCAGGTTGAGATCTACAAAACAGTGGACAACCAATTTGACCGAAAAGCAGTGCGAACCATTCGTCTTGACCCAGGAAAAGTCTATGACTTCAAGACCATTTACAACCCATCCAAAGGACGGATCGAGGTCTATGTAAACAACGAATTCAGCGGATCTTGGGTGGACCCGTACCCGCTTACTTCGGGCAAAGGCATCTCCATCCGAACGGGAAATTGCCAGCTTGAGATGGACAACCTCATTGTGTATCACAGCCGGGGTGCTACTGTGCCAGTCAAGGTAGGCGGATCGCTCGATCCGCTCAGTGGTAGCAAGGATTTTTTGGTGAGCACGCTTGTTGTGGACCGCAACATCAACTGGTCCAGAGTGGGGCAGGGCCAGAGCCGATTTGGAGACAGCCCGGTGCCAGATCCACGGCCTACCACGCCCACGCCTACCAACCCAGATCCAGTACCACCAACTACCACCCCTGTGACGCCTCCGCCAGCTACTTCGCCTGTGGTCGCGAACCTGCCGGCGACCCTCAGTGCACCCATTCGCTGGAAACCCGCAGGGGAAGGTCAGGCCTACTACCTCGCCGCTGCCAACAATGGCAGAGAATGGGGCGCCACTGGCAGCCGCGGGTTTGCCTTTGACGATTTCTCCAGACTCCGGCCCGAATGGATTCAAATCACCGATGGCTGGGACATTCGCTTTGCTACCCTCCAGCAAACCAATCCAGTGGAGGCCAATTCCAATATTTATCTACCCCTGAAGCAAGAAGCCAACCAAAGCTATGTATATCGCTTCCGAACAAGGTTGCTCACTACGGGAGAGAATAAACGCTATGGAATCCACATTCTCGCGAGTAGCCCAGCGGGCACGAGCCGTGGCAATTCTTACCTCATCTGGTTCCGCTTCTCTGATTCTGGCACCGACAAAGTAGAGCTGTACCGGGCAGATGCCAACCAAATGCCAGTGATCAATGCAGAGGCGATTGTGCAAATCAAAACCCTGGATTGGTACGAAGTGACCATTCTCACTGATCCTGCTACCAACACCATTTCGGTGTGGATGAACAACTACCCGGTGCTGAGTTGGCAGGACCCGAACGGTCTGCATCCCGGAGGAGAAGCGATTTCTTTCCGCACGGGCAATGCCCAGGTGCAGTTTGATGATCTGAAAGTGTTTCAGGCAGTACCTGCCGAAGGCGCTTTGCTTGATGCAGGAAGTGCCAACAGTGCCTTTCCCCATCGCAGCAGTGGCAACAGCCCTGCGGGCCGGGTGATTTGGTTGCGTCAGTCAGGCAGAGGGTGGGCCGCCGAAGAAGAGGCAAGGACTGTTGTTCGCTAATTGCGAATCGACTCAACTGCTTGAAAAACAGGCCGCATTAGGGCATAAAAAAGGCGTCCGGGATTGTTCCGGACGCCATGGTAATCACAGTCAAGAAGGGTACACAAATTCTTCAACGAATGCCTTGGTCCATCCCATTGGAGAGGATGTAGGCATCGGGAAATAGCCCGCGCAAGTGGCGATCCACATCGCTGATGGTGACTCGACCATCGTTGTCCTGATCGAGGCCACGATTTTGCTGATAAGAAACTGATGGCTTGGCAAACAGGGTAAAGCAAAAGTCTTGACCCCGTGCTTTGGGATACAAAATTCCGAGATACAAATCAGTCAGGGAATCATAGTCTCCGTAGCGATCTCTGACTCGCTGCAAATACAAGAAGACGTATTCCATTTGCTGCACAGCATCCATGCGCTTGAGGCGCTCGATGGAGATGCCAAGCTCAGCGGCGGTAGCAGGCATAAACTGAATCAGGCCAGTGGCTCCGCTTCCCTGAAGGTTGGCAATGCCTGGATCAAATTTCGACTCGGCATACATCACCGCCATGAGCCACTCCGGCGGCACGAGCAGATCTTCTGCTACATCTATTACCCGACTGGCAAATGCCTCGATGTCTCGGATATGTGGGCGTGCATGGTCGATCAGATATAAAGAACGGCTATCAGAAAAGGAGGAAAAGCTATGAACCCCTGCGGCACTTGCCATTCCGGGATTAGATAAAAAACTGGAGGCGAGGTGGCCTACCAAAACCATACTCAGCGCCCAGATGGATTTCCGCGCAAGGGGCGGAACCCGGGTGGGTAGCCACAGCACCACAGGGCGCCTGCCCCGGGAAGGTGCAAGTTTGTTGTCATTGGATATCATGTCATTCCGATTGTTAAGACTCCGATGTTGTCAGCCGGGCCCGACTGTCATGCTAATTACTAAAAATATTGGTCAATTTCCCAATATTTATGCAATTAAATTTAGTATTTTGTCTTCGTACAATTTTTTACTTCAAATTTTCAGGTAGAAATGTTGGTATATAGCCGCTATTGAGGCATTTTCCGCCTCTCTTATGAAACTCCTGGTCTGCATATCTTTTTCTCCTTCCTCTGAGCATGCCTTAACGTATGCTTTTCAGATGGCCGCGCAAATTCATGCCGACCTCACGGTACTGCACGTCTATCCCGACCGGGTGGATCAACTCTCCTATTTGCCCGATAATCTTCAGCAGTCTCTGGTGAAAGAAGGGGAATTCACCGCACAGCAGCATTTCCTCAAATACCTCAAACACCTCCGTGCGCAAGTGCAGGAAGTGGTCTCGGTGCATCCCCTCCTGCGAATGGGAAAGCCCGAAACGTCTATCCCCGCTGTGGCGCGGGAAGTGGAAGCCGACCTGATTTTGGTGGGCATGAGCGAAAAGTCGCGCAAAAGTATGCGGTGGTCCGGTGGCCTCATGGCCACCCTCTACCAAAGCTCTGATGTGCCTATTCTCATGGTGCCCGAAGACTCCGCCTGGCGCCCCCTCGATCATCTCGTGTATGGCACCCGATTCGACGAGGTGCAGACCCGCATCCCGGAGGTCATGAGCCGACTGGCCAAAGACTCTGGGGCTCACATTTCCTGTGTCAACATCACCACGCCCGAGGAAAGAGGGCGACCCTTTCGCGAACCCGTGCTGGAGCGCATGTATCGCCTCGATCTCGATCCCAGCTACCAGGTTTGTTTCTATTCCCTCTTCCACAAAGATGCTTCCCGTGGCCTCAAGACCTTCACTGGCCTCTATAAAACCGATATGCTGGGCCTGCTCTACCTGAAAAAATCAGGCATCAAAAAGCTCTACCAGCGATCTCTCGCCAAAAAATTGCTCTACGACCTGCCCATTCCTGTGCTCGTCATTCCTCAGTAGAGAGAATTTTTTCCTCTGAGAAGCCGTTTGTGTTGGCCTGTATTCCCTGTCGCCGTTCGGTTGAAAGGTGTCAGTCGCTACGCGCCTGGGGGAAGAGCTTGGTCCTGCTATTTCTACCGAGGTGTCAGTCGCTACGCGCCTGGGGAAGAG
>JANQTF010000172.1:0-626 GCA_030731845.1 Bacteroidia bacterium
CGCCGGAACTATCTTCAATGGACTCATTGATGTGACGGTCGAGGGCTACTACAAAGAGATGACCGGCCTCATTTCCTACAAGGAAGGCGTAAGTCTCTATCTCGGTGTAGAAGGCAGTTGGGAAAACAGAGTCGAAACCGATGGAGAAGGCCAGGCCTATGGAGCAGAAGTCTTGTTTCAAAAGAAAACAGGCAAAACCACGGGCTGGGTTGGATACACACTTTCCTGGAACAATCGTCAGTTTGAAAACCTGAATAACGGGGAAGTATTCCCCTTCCGCTATGATCGTCGCCATGATGTGAGTGTGGTCATCGCCCATAAATTCAACGACAGAATCAGTTTGTCGGGAACCTGGGTCTATGGAACAGGAAACGCTATCACCCTGGCTAGTGGCAATGTGGCTACCCTCAATGGCAATGTTCAGGGGATCTCCGGAGGATTTCTTCCTTATCAGCTTGGAGGGGGACAATTGTATGAAAACGGCCGAAACGGATACAGAATGGAAGCCTATCACCGAGGTGATATCGGCATCAACTTCACCAAGGAGAAAAAGTGGGGATTCCGTACCTGGAACATCAGCTTTTACAATGTGTCTAACAACTGTAAGTGCCATTAATTATTACCAA
>JANQTF010000172.1:636-1140 GCA_030731845.1 Bacteroidia bacterium
GTCTACAGTCGCCTGAATCCTTATTTCTATTTCATTGGTCAGGAGGAAGTGCCGGGGCAGCAATTCGAAACGCAGCCTGTTCTGAAGAAAATCTCCTTGTTCCCGATCGTTCCTTCTATCAGCTATAGCTTTAAAATCAAATGAGAACCTTATATATCCTCGCGCTGAGCGCGATCCTTCTTTCGGCCTGTGAGACCAACGTCGATCGGCCACTTCCTGAGCATACGGCGCAACTGGTGCTGTATAGCACCATGGAGCCAGGGGATTCGGTGAGATTGTATCTCACAAGAAGCTATGGGCCATTGGAGCGCGTTACGATCAATGATCTTCTGATCGACGATGCAGAAGTCAAATTCTGGATCAATGGAGTGCCGATGGCCAATGTCCAGTATCGTGATTCTGCTAGTATTTTCGGCTTTGGAGATTCCAGCGCATACTACCTCGGTAGAGATGCAGTCGTGAAGACCGGAGATCTGGTAGCGGTCGAGGCGAGTCACCCGGATT
>JANQTF010000172.1:1150-1961 GCA_030731845.1 Bacteroidia bacterium
ACCTTCAACGATCTGGCTGGCGTGAGAAGCTTTTATCGAGTGCAGCGAGGGTTCTTTTCTTTCCGCGATCCAGACTTTCCTACGCAGTTACAGTTTGGGGCGTTGACTGTCTATGGGCCAGCAGTCCCAACATCTGATGGCGGATTCGAATCTGTGGATGACTATGCAGAAAACCCTGACGGCGGGGAAATTACGATTGATTTCTTGTGCGAAATGCCCAATGCTTTTGCACCTGTGGATCAATGGAAGGAAGTTAATCTTGATAGCCTCTGGGTCACAACAGAATTTGCGAATGAAGACTATGCGGAATACCAGCAAAAGCTCAGACTGCAACAGCAGTCGGGGGGAAATGGAATCAGCCTCACGCCCAATGAGCCCGTGGAGCTGTACTCCAACATCGAAGGTGGATATGGCGTGATTGGCGGCTTTACAGCGAAGACGGACTCGCTGGCTTTTTAGATCGCTTCGCTTCGAGATCGCTTCGCTTCGAGAGGCGAGACTGGAAGGCGGGAAACAGGAGGTGAACCTCTATCCACTGCGATTTCTCATAGAAATCACGAAGGGAAATCGTGGAATGTAGGTCAGAATGCAGAGTGAAGAGCTCAGAGTGCAGAAGTAAAACAGCCGAAAAGCTCCCCAGCAGGGCTCCTCTCCTTGTGCGCATTGCCCTGAGCGGAGTCGAAGGGTTGGAATGTGAATTGGCCGATCCCGATAAATCCGGGACGCAAGCGAGGAGGCGGGGGAGAGGATGTTTCTTGGAGTCGGAAGTCAGAATGCAGATTGAATATTGGAGAGTTGAGAAGTAAAATAC
>JANQTF010000172.1:1971-4412 GCA_030731845.1 Bacteroidia bacterium
GCGGCCTCCCTATCCCATTCCGCCAATATGCTTTTTTGATAGAAAGTCCGATGACACCGATGTGCCTCATTTTCACCTTTTGATTGGCGATCACCGTTATTTGTCCGACGATTTGCCCCTGGTCTTCCACGACGATGAACAGCTGATTGTCCCACTCAAGATGTGCCAGGATAAATGCCTCTTCCTCTTCTTTCGTCCTTCCATATTCGCCACGGCCAAATGATAAGTTGACAGTCTCGCCAGCCACCTGGTTGAGGTACTCAATCATGGGTTGCGCATCCGCGACGGTGACATGTCTGAAGATGATGGATGAATTCATTTTGCTATCTAGCAAATTTTCCGGATTCACCGTACCATTTCCCCAACTTCAGCTCCCCCGCCTCAGATTTATTCCCTTTTCCATTCTCTTTCTCTATCTTTTCCCGTTAGTTTAGTATCAATGTATCGCTTGATGAAAACGACTCTCCTTTTTCTCTTCTTAACTACGATTACTGCCTCGCTTTACAGCCAGGTTGATCCCATCACTTCACTCAACGGTCCTGGTTCGGAGTATGCAAGTGCCTTGCATCCAGCAGGAACCCTCATCGTATTTCAGTCCAATCACAGGGGAGACTGGAGATTGTATATAGCTGAATAATGTGGGAGTATATGGGGCAAGCCAGTAGCATTATATCCAGATTTGCCAGCCGGCGTATTTATGGGCGGGCCGGCATTCCGGGCAGATGGAAAGGAGATAGTCTTTTTCTCAGACGTGAGTGGAATCCAGGGATCCCTCGATATTTTCCGGGCTGCTTATGATGAGTCGACAATGTCCTTCGGAAAACCAGTCGCTTTCCCGGCCCCGATTAATTCAGAAGAACACGAGGGATTTCCTTCTATTAGCCCCGACGGAAATACGCTGTTTTTTGTCCGGGATGCCTTGGCAGATATGGAGGAAGTGGATGAGGAGGATTGCTATGAAATCATGAAGTCCGAAAAAAAAGAGGATGACTCCTGGAGTTCCCCTGTCGCACTTAGTACCCTGAACCAGCATGGCTGTGTGGGCTATCCACGGATCATGCCCGATGGAGAGACGCTCATTTACTCCATGTTTCATGGCGAAGGCTTATATGACCTCTACCGTGTGCAAAAAGAAGACGGAGGCTGGTCGGATCCTGTTGCGATGACCAGCCTGAATTCGAAAGCAGATGATAAAATGCTTTCCGTCACCTACAATGGGAAATTGGCTGCCTTTTCGCGTTCTGTAGAAGGGGAAGACATCTTTGATGAAGATAAACTGGTGACCGCATCAGGTCGTCTGGTTGACAATGTCGCAGGTTGGGCCTATGTCAAGACGACGATGGTCGATACCGACGAAAAAGCAGTCTCTGGTACCCTTACAATCAGGGATAACTCTTCGCGATCAGATACAGCAGGAATCACTATTCCCGTTGGAGGGCTGCAATTAATTCGGCTCCGGGCGGGTAAAGAATATTTGTTGACCTTCTCAGCTCCGGATCATGACTTTGTGAGCCGTGAAGTGAATCTGATGAATACACTATCTCCCGATACTTCCGAGATGGATGTGATCCTCACACCGTTGAAAAAAGAAACAACCATTCGTCTGGACAAGCTCACGTTTGAATACAACTCTGCTGAAATCACAGATTCAGCTTCTACCGTTTTGGATATTGCAGCGTTGTTTTTGAGTCAAAATGGCTCGATTAAGGTAGAAATAGCAGCCCATACGGATGATGTTGGATCGCCTGAGTTTAATCAGGATTTGTCTGAACGACGTGCGGCGTCTGTGGTGCAGGCCCTGGTGCTGCGCGGTGCAGATGCCTCCCGACTGATTCCCCGTGGCTATGGAGAGTCTCAGCCCATCGCCGACAACAGCACCGAGGAAGGCCAGGCGCAAAATCGCCGGGTAGAATTCAAAATTCTGGAAGAATAGTTTATGTCCATATACGCTCCCGAATACCTTTTTCACCCCGAAGGATGGCTTCAGCACCATGTAATTGAAATAGATGAGCAAGGCTTTGTCGTCTCCGTGAGGAAGCGTACGGACCAGGAACAGGTACAGGAACTTCAGGGCTACCTTATTCCCGGCCTCGTGAATGCGCATTGTCATCTGGAATTAAGCCATCTGAAAGGTCAGATAGAAGCCGGTAATGGGATGGCACCGTTTATTCGGGAAGTATTCAGGTTGAGAAGTGCCTTTTCTGAGGAAGTGCAGGAAGAAGCGCTTTATCAGGCAATTGAAGAAGTCATTCAAAGCGGTACTGTTGCTATTGGAGACATTTGTAATACGAATATTACTGTTGAAGCCAAGACGCGAACGCCTCAATTACACATTCATAATTTCCTGGAACTTCCCGGCCTGGATCCTTCGAGATCTGAACAGGTCTGGGCTCATGGTGAATCGCTGAGGCAGGCATTTGGAGACCTTCCGCATTCTTTTA
>JANQTF010000173.1:0-1620 GCA_030731845.1 Bacteroidia bacterium
GATCATTCCTTGAGAAAATTCACCGGTCAATACATCCCCATTGCGGTAGCTATAGACGCCCTGCCCGTGCATTTTGTCGTTTTTCCATTCCCCGTCATAGGCATCACCGTTGGGCATGTGAAGATGGCCTTTGCCATGACGATTGCCATGGAGAAACTCTCCTTCGTAAACGTCGCCGGTAGTGTACTCAAATGTGCCTTTGCCAGCAACGCAATCGCCGCGCACACACTGAGCCTGTGAAACTGACAGAAAATATAGGGGGATGAAGAACAGGAAAGTAATTTTCCGCATGATGGTAATTATTTCAGAGCAAAGTGATGAATCCAAGGGTTGATTCGATACATACAAACCTATGAGAGTCACGGGAGCTTTTAAGGCGACTTTGGTAGAAATCATTACTTCTTAATCTTTGTTGGGATAAATAGTATCACAAAGCTCCGGTCAAAGCCCTCAACGCCCCTTAATTTGGTGCGTTAAATCTAAACAGACTGACTTTAGCAAAAAAAATGAAACATCCGCTGTTTAGTTCTTATTCCGAATATCTCATCCAGAGGAGCAAACGCCCGGCCACACTCTCAGAATTCCTTAATTCATCAAATTGGCATGAAAATTTTCCTCACTCCAGCCTGGATGAATGGGAACAAGCCGAAATGCTGGGCCTTTTTCTCAAAACAAAAGCACTTCTGGTCACGGATCCTACATTCGAAGAATACAGCACCCGCGAGAAAATCCTTGCCATTTTCTATACCTGGTTTGAAATACTGGGTCAAGAGCGAGAATTTCTCACGACTTTGGAAAAAATTCAGCCATGGGCCAGAACCGCGAGTTTATGGAACAAGGTAAAGCCAGCATTTGTTGATTGGATCGGAGAGATCATAGATGAAGGCGTAGAAAACCGCGAAATTGCGGGTAGGATTGTGCTTTCCTCCTGGTATAAGCATGTGATTTGGATGCAGGCCATGGCTATTCTCTCCAGTTGGCTCTATGACAAAAGCGAAGAGTTCGCCCGCACCGATGCCCTCATAGAAAAAAGTATCACCTTTTTATTCGATCTGATCCAACCTAATGCCCTCGATTCTGGTTGGGACCTCGTATCCTTTTTCGTCAAAAAATAATGGCAGATTCTCAGTCTCATATCCCCAGTTCTAAAATACAGCGTGTAGGAAAGTTTGCGAAAGCAGGTGTCAAAGTAGGTGGCAACTACCTTAAGCATTATTCCAAAAAGCTTGTACAGCGCGATCTCGACACCACTGAGCTGGACGAAAGCAACGCAAAAGACATCTACGACGCACTTTCTGAGCTGAAAGGCTCTGCACTCAAGGTGGCTCAAATGCTGAGCATGGACAAAGGCATCTTGCCAGAAGCCTTCGCTACGCAGTTTGCTCAATCTCAGCACAAAGCGCCTCCCCTATCTGGCCCGCTGATTGTCAAGACGTTTCGCCAGTATTTTGGCCAGTCTCCCCGAGAGATTTTTGACGAATTTGAGATGGAAGCCAGCCATGCTGCTTCGATCGGGCAGGTACATCGTGCCAGCAAAGACGGGCAAGCCCTCGCGATCAAGATCCAGTATCCCGGTGTGGCTGCCAGCGTGATTTCTGACCTCAACCTCGTGCGTCCCAT
>JANQTF010000173.1:1720-17591 GCA_030731845.1 Bacteroidia bacterium
TTTTATCAGTTTCAAATTCACCAGCTTAAAATCACCCATGCCGATGCCCATCCCGGCAATTTTCTCTTTCAGGAAGATGGCACGGTGGCTGTGCTCGATTTTGGCTGTGTGAAGGAAATTTCAGAAGAGTTTTACCAAACCTATTTCCAACTCCTTAACCCCAAGGTGCTGGAAGATGACGCTTCGCTTCTCGCCGGGGCCAAAGCCGCGCAGATTCTGCTCGACAGCGATACTCCGGAGCAGAAAGCCTTGTTTCTGGAGATCTTCAAAGAAGCCCTTGCTATGATTTGCCAACCCTTCCACGCTGAAACCTTTGACTTTGGTGATGAGGCGTTTTTTGGGCGAATCTATGAGTATGGAGAGAGAATGGGCAAAAACAAACAGCTCCGCACTTCCATTACCCCGAGGGGAGATAAAGATGGAATTTATGTAAATCGGACTTATTTTGGGTTGTTTTCCATCCTCAATCAGTTGGGCGCCGAGATTGAAACGCGTCGCCACATGCCCCAATTTTAAGGCAATATGCCTCGAACCCCCATTATGATTGGTCCGCGCCTGGAGCTGCGCCCCTGGAAAGCGGACGAGATCGATACGGTCTATGGCATTCTCTCCGATCCGGTGACCATGTCGTTCTGGCCACAGCCCTATGATCATGCTGGTGCGGAACTGTGGCTCGCACGCGCAATGGATCAATATCAACAAGGTATTGGCCGCATGGCTGTGATCCGCCGGGAAGACGGGGCCATCATCGGCGATGCCGGGCTCATGGCCCAGGAATTTGAAGGCGAGCCCATGCTCGATATTGGCTGGATCATTCATCATCTCTCCCACCGACAAGGTTTTGGCCTGGAAGTGGGGAGTATTCTTCTCCAGTATGCCAAACAGGAGCTCTCTCATCCCAACATCATGGCCAATATGCCGGACAATCATCCCGGGTCATTTCGGATTGCAGAAAAGCTTGGCATGACCCTGGTACATAAGGCCCCCAATCCCCGCAACCGCGACATTCTCACGCGGTGGTATCGGGCCTGAGTTGTACTCTTTTACCCAAAACTCGGAGTGGTGCCTGGAAGACATATAGTTTTCGAGTGCGATCCTGATGCCGTCGGCGAGCTGCACATCGATATACAGGTTGGCAGTAGCGAGGTTGAATCCAGGAGCGAGTGCATAGAGCTCATTGCCATTTTGCACAGCGCCTCTGTACATGATGGTGTCGAAACTGGCACCGTTGCTGTGGCTCAAGCCTTGGAATTGCTGGGTGAAACTTCCCCCGATGCGGACTTTGAGTCCATCAAAAGGAGTGGTCATATCTTTGGCAGGCTCA
The DNA here is from genome assembly GCA_030731845.1 of Bacteroidia bacterium. Lineage (GTDB taxonomy): Bacteria > Bacteroidota > Bacteroidia > J057 > J057 > JANQTF01. Next base: position 3,045 of record JANQTF010000173.1, read on the forward strand.
AAAACATTGATCCCGCTCTGATCTTATGCTCGCCAGTTCTGGATTTTCATATCCTGAGAAAACCCGATGGTGGCCATTCCAGTAAGCAGCAAAGCTGTCAGAAATGCGCTGAGGAGTTGGTTCGTTTTCATATTCTTAGTTCTTAGATGGGGATTGTAAAGCGTTATTTTCAGGCTGTGATGTGGCATAGGGGGTCCACTAACTTGCTAAAAAAGTCAGATGGTGAAGGTGAGTGAATGATTCTCAAGAATGGCCGTTAGGCAGAAAGCGGGCATCAAAGTCGATGACGATATCGTCGCCGGTGGTGATGGTCCCAAACATGACCTCAGGTGGTTCGATTCCAAAATCGGTCATTTTCATGGCTTTTTTTCCGGTAATTTGGATGGTTCCGTCTTTGCCCACATGGCATACTACGGTCATTCGGACGGTTTTCATAGCCCCTGCCATTGATACCAGACCAGAAGCATCTACCTGATAGGCGGAGCCACTGTGCGTGATGCCGTGCACTTGGCTTAGGTCAAAGGTAATTTTAGGAAACTTCTCTGTTTTGAGTGCCTCGTAGGCATTCTTATCCATGAGGGCATACTCAGATTTGAGATCTTCGGCATTGAGGCTAATGAAAACCCGGGAAATGGTGAGTCCCGTTTCATTCATCTCAAAGGTGGCTTCCCCGCTGGCTTGCTTCATCACCATGGTCCAGTCATGGAGGGTAGAGGTGCCATGGACTTTGATGGAGCTTGAGGCCTCGAGGGTGTGGGTGGTCGGACGCAGGCCGAGTGGCGTAAAGCCAGTCGCTACGCATAGACTTAGAAGAGTGATAATTCGTAGCATGACTAAAGTGGTTACAGTTTGTATGGGAAAGACTTCAGGAGAGAACATTCATTCTGAAGCATGAACTCAAGGTCCACCCTATCTAGCTGAGAAAAGATGTCCCCGATCACCAGTTCACATGATTTATTCCATGGTTCTTTCCCCACAAAGACATTTTCAGCAGTGGTATTAAGTCATCCGTAGGCGCAAAACAAGCAATTGGAGCGAACTGAGGGGGATTGGGCAAAGTGATTAGTGGTAATTGTTTCGCCAACAGGCCTTGATTATCTTTGTGCATGGGAAGAATTCTTGCGATCGATTATGGAGCCCGACGATGTGGCCTGGCTTGGACAGATCCGCTCAAACTCACGGCACAGGGCATCCCCACAATTGAGGAAACCATCCTACGCGCCCATTTGGACAAGCTCATCGCACAAGAAAACATCGAGCAGATCCTGCTAGGATTTCCCACACGCATGGATGGTAGCGACACACATGTGACGCAGGCCGTGCGCGATCTTGAAACATGGCTCACGCAAACTCACCCCACCATCCCGGTAAAGCGCTGGGACGAGCGCCTCACTTCCTCTATGGCTTCCCGCGCCCTGATCGATGCCGGCGTATCTAAAAAGAAACGCCGAGAGAAGGGCCTTGTGGACCAAATGGCAGCAACCATGATGCTTCAGGAATATTTGACCACCTTTTGATTCGCAAGATTTGGGAATGGCACAGGAAAGGAGGAATTTTGCCAGTCCAATCGTAGAAAGACATTATGATTCTGCCAATAATAGGATTAGGACATCCGGTACTTCGGGAAAAAACACAGGAGATTACACCTGAGTACCCCAATCTTGGGGCCCTGATCGACAACATGTTCGAAACCATGTACAACGCCCAGGGCGTAGGGCTTGCTGCTCCCCAGATCGGGCTAGCCATTAGGCTATTTGTCGTGGATGGAAGCCCAATGGAACCCGGCGACGAGGAAGATGACCTCACAGATTTCAAGCGTGTGATCATCAACCCGGTGAAGGTGGAGGAGCATGGCGCACCCTGGCCTTATGAAGAGGGTTGCCTCTCTATTCCGGATGTGAGAGAATCCGTGAAACGCCCAGAATTCATTACCATCAGGTATCAGAATCAAAACTTTGAAGAAGTCACAGAAACCCTTTCAGGGATGAAAGCCCGGATTGTGCAGCACGAATATGACCACCTCGAAGGCACACTTTTCACTGACTATATCTCCCCCATGCGCCGACAAGTAATCCGGACCCGACTGGCCAAAATCTCCAAAGGCGAAGTCGCGGCTCCGTATCCGATGAAGTACGGCAAGCAGAAGTAATGCCTTTTTTGACAAAAAGTCGCTGTTTGCAACAAAAGCAGATAGCGACTTTTTGTTTGATGTAATAACATAAGGAGAACTGTAAAAAAAATAAAGACCGTTCGAAATCGATTTCGGACCATTCCCCACCAAATATGACCGTTTATGCTGATTTTAGACACCCTTGGTTGCAAAATTAACGTATAGTTCATATACTTGCCTCAAATTAAGGGTAATCACGTCTTTTATTAATTCTAGGTCTATGTCAAGTCAAGAGTTGCACGCAAAAATCTTGGCCACGAAGAGTTTTTTGAATCGCGAACTCGTTCGCAATCGTAACCAGGAGGACGGGTCAGTCCTCAACTTTCGCGAAATCGGTATTCGCATGGATATGATCCACGAAGCCGAACGTGTGGGAGTTCGTAACCTGGGTGAAACTCAAAGCCGTAAGTTGACAAGAATGATTTCACAGCTCGAAGAGCAAGTTGGAACTTCACTGAACTAAGGCTATCCCTTCGTAGTCAGATGACACCAAACGAGGCTTTCTCACACGAGAAAGCCTCGTTTCTTTTTGCCCAAAGAAACCGCCTCGCAACCCAAAGCAAAAACTGTTGCCAAACAAAACCCGCTAATCTCCTATTCTCCAGAAAATAAGCTGCGATTGCAGCTCCTCCAACTCAAAAGAACCTTTGGTTTATTTGACGGAATCCAATGGAAAGCAATATATTTACCCCAGAAAAGATGTCGGGGAGGTTTTCCTGCGTCATTCATCTATCTTCACACGCATGGTATCCTATCTTCCCATATTCGTCCTCATTGCGCTGGCCATTGGCCTTGGGTTTTTGCTGGCCAATCTCTCCCGCTTTTTGGGACCTTTTCGCCCTTCAGCCAAAAAAGGACTGATCTACGAAAGTGGAATGGACCCCGTAGGATCTGCCCACGATCGCTTCTCCGTGAAATTTTACCTCGTGGCCATGCTTTTTATCCTTTTTGATATTGAGGTGGTGTTTATGTATCCATGGGCTGTGAATTACAAAGAGCTGATTTTGGAAACAAATAGCCTCTTTCCGCTCTATGAGATGCTCACCTTCATTGGAATCCTCTTTGTAGGATACATCTATGTATTCAAAAAAGGCGGACTTAAGTGGGTGTAGCCAAACACTCTTCCCGCTCCGGCGTTACTCATTCATGCAATTAGATTCATCGCATTAAGGCATATCTTCCTATGGGACTCGAAAAAGCACTGGCAAAACAAGGATATCTCCTTTCTTCTGTAGATTTTCTCACCAACTGGGCTCGCCAAAATTCCATGTGGCCCATGCCCATGGGCCTCGCTTGCTGCGCCATCGAAATGATGGCCTTCGCAGGACCGCGCTTTGATGCGTCACGATTTGGAAGTGAAGTGTTTCGCTTTTCGCCACGACAAGCCGACCTCATGATCGTGGCAGGGTGGACCACCTTCAAAATGTCTCACGCCATAAAGCGAATCTGGGATCAGATGCCCGATCCGAAATGGTGTATCGCGATGGGGGCCTGCGCCTCCACAGGCGGTATGCACCGCGTGTATGGCGTTGTCCAAGGGGTAGATAATTTTCTTCCGGTTGACATTTACATTCCTGGTTGCCCCCCGCGCCCTGAAACTGTGATTCACGCTCTTCAAAGCATTCAGGAAAAAGTAAAAACCGAGCACTCCGTGCTTCAGGACTAATCTTCTCCTCAGAATAACGAATATGTGCGCTGGTCCAATTGTTCCAGCGCATTTTTTGTGGCCGCTACTGTACCGAGTGCAGGAGCCAAAAACCAGCCCAGCACCGGAATCAGCATTAGTACCAACCATCCGGCACCGTTACCCAGGGCCATTCCTTTGTTGGCCCCCACAAACCTGACCGAATCTTTGACCGAAAATCGCTTCCGCTCCAGGGTGTAATCTATGTTACCGAAGCCCGCATAATAAGCCTGCACAGCAAGCACGCACACTGCAGCAACCATATTCCCAAAAATCGGAATCACAAATCCGGCAATGGTGATGATCAGGGTAAGAAAAATTTCCCGGAAAATATTTCGCAGGGCAATTCTGAGCCCCCTGATCACATCTCTGATCATTTGCCCCATCGAAACTGAGGGAGCCAGCTGACCAGTCATGGCAGCTTCCACCTTTTCTGATAAGCTCCCCATGAAGGGCGAAGCCACAATCATCACCAAATAGCGAAGAATAAAGAGCCCCAATACGATCATAATGGCACCAGAAAACCAACTCAAAACGCTCGTAATCAGGTCTTGCCCCCACTCAAATGGGTAGATGCTCATGATCCAGGAGGCAAGATCATCGGCATAGCGCAGGGCCCATGCGAGCACGGCTCCTGCGACCATCATTGAGAGAAATCCGGGGATGATGGCGTATTTCCAGAGGCGATATTTGCTCATCGCCTGAAAAGCTTCGGAATAGGTGGTAGCGGATGTGACGAACGCCTTGATCATAAGTAGGGAGCAGGTATAAGAGGAAAGTTCGGAAAATAAGCCAACATTTCCCATCAAAGACCTACTCCCTATCGAAGAGTTGGGATAAAATGTCCCGGTTTCTACATGCGTGGCACCTGAACAATCACCTTGTCTTTCAAAGTAAGTGCGTCGATGGTAATCTCATATTCTCCTGGGAGCCAACGCTCGGTGTTGAGTCGGATCTCCTTTCCTGTGCGGCTCATCTGATCGGGATTGGAAAGCACCGTGAGGTCTCCTTTTTTGATGGAGACTTTGCTCACCTGAATATTTTCACTAGGGAGCACAATGATGATGGTATTGGCATCCCATCGCCATGAAACCAGTCCTGAGGAGGCATGAGAAGCCGCAGCAGCACTTCTAGCCTCCATGGCCTCGCGACCTCTGACTGGTTTTTGCCGCTGGGCAATGGTCAGAGAAAACAGGTCGACCTCAGTGGACAAGAGGGAATCTGCCTGCATAACATTGGGAATCCCGTATCCGACTTCAGAGTCGGGGAGTCCAGCCTGATCGGCGCTGAGACGAATGGCCTGGAGAATCTCCATATTGCTGCTGCTGCGGTGCGCTTGCCATAAACAGGCACTCAGGCCCGCCACGATGGGAGCAGCAAATGAGGTGCCATTGGAGAGTTGCACCCGGGGTGCAGGCCCGTAGGTAGCCGCAGCGGTGCCCATGGCCACCACATCTGGCTTGATACGCCCGTCGGCAGAAGGGCCAACTGAGGAGAAATCACTCAGATCGCGCCACCTTGTCACAGATCCCACACACAAGATGGAATCGCCATCGCAGGGCGCTGTGAGGTAATGCCAGCTCTTGTTTCCTTCATTTCCGGCGCTTGTCACAACAAGTATTCCTCGTGCAGCAGCCCAGTCCCCTGCACGTGTCACAATGGCCCGGTCGCCATTGAGATCCTCATACTGATAACCGGGCGAATCCTGAAAGGCATTGTAGCCAAGCGAGCTATGAATAATGTCAACCCCGAGGCTATCGGCCATCTCTACCGCAGCGAGCCAGTAAAATTCTTCAACCTGCAATTCTCTGCGTGCATCTTCGGTGCGAAAGAGCATCACATCCACGCCAGGAGCAGAACCTATGATCTCACCTGGCAAATACGCTGCAATGGTGGAGAGCACCCTTGTGCCATGGGAGGCAGCGCCATACACGTAGCTCGTGTCGTCAACAAAGTCATAGGTTGCCACAATGCCATTCCTTTTTCTGAGGGAATCAAACCCAGAGAGTGTATCGACCCCTGGAAAGCCTGCATCGAGAATCGCCATGCGGATGCCAGCGCCATTCCAGCCTTTGCTGTGCATCTCAGGGATGTTAATCATTCGATTTTGCACATCTGCTTTGCCAAAGGATTCGGCTTGGGCTAGCTCCTTTATTTCTGCGATTTGCCCCGGGGCTCCTGATATTTCTTTTACAGATTTCACAAACGACAATGCCCTGAGCTCATGAAGCTCGGAGGGTTGCGCCTTGATGAGGGCAGCATTGAACCATCGGGAAAACATGAGCACCTGTTGAGCGTGGCCCTTTACCGAAAAGAGATAGTCCGCGCAAACTGGCAGATCCTGGGTTGTGATCTCAATCCCATACATCTGGCGGCGACGAATCGCTTCTGAGCCGAGAAAAGCCGCAGGGTCTGCAAGCCTCTCTGAGATGGCCGTGCCTTTGTCGGTAAAAGACACCCAAAAGAGGGATTGGGAAAATGCCGAAGAAGTAGATAAACAAGTCAGGACCAGGATCAGGAAAACTCTCATAGAGGAAAAGTATTTGGGAAGCTAAATTAGCAGGAAGAATGACGATGGCATAACGAATATCAGCCGTAATTTGTCATAAGAAATGAAAGACATGATCACAAGAATTGTCAGAATGGAATTTCGGGAGGATAGCATCGTTCAGTTTGATGCGCTATTTTCCCAATATCAGGATCAGATTCGCCATTTTCCGGGCTGTGTGGCCCTACAACTTCACGAAGATCCTGACACAGCGCTTGTTCGCTATACTCATAGCAAATGGCAATCTACCACGGATCTGGAAGCCTACAAGAATAGCGACCTCTTTCGCGTGGTGTGGCCACAGACCAAACTGTTATTTGGCGGAAAACCCGCCGCATATTCCCTGTTGATGATCAAGGATGTGCCGTGATTGGATTGGCAACGCCCGGAAGAATGAATTGAATCAAAACCTAACACATGTAAGGCAAGTTCACATCGGAAACACATATATTCCACTATATGGACCAAGTTTGTCAGGGTAAAAGATCAGGATAATTCTGAACCACTCCCGATCAAACATGAGAATCCTATGCAACTCGAGCGAGACATCAGCAACCTCTTTGGCCCAACAAGACATCTCTTCATTTCCAGGGCCTATAGCCTATTGGCCATCGCAGGTACGATGTTATTCCTGGGCATTTTCTATGAAGAACAAGAGTCCTGGCCAAATGGTCTGGTACTCTTTTTCATCATACCGATCCTCATGGGCGCAAGTCTTTTGCTCAGCTACCTTCCTGCTTTCACTCAAAAGGCACGAATTCGGTTATTGGAGGTTCATTACTACCTCTTTCCAGTCGGCAATCTTGTGATCGGCGACCTCAATGATTGGGCCTCCATATTCCTCTTTTCGAATATTGTGAGCGTCATGCTCACCTATCTGGCCATTCGGAATATCTACGGACTGCTCATATTGTCTCCCCTGGTATTAGTAATATCAGGAGTCTTACTGTGGACAGGGCCGGAGCCACAAGGCCTCAACGCCTTGCCAGCATTTATTCTGTTCAGCATTATCGTTATTTCCAGTAGTCTGGTAAGCTGGCAGCAACAGGCTGTGCAGAAAGAGCGGATTACTGGCGAACAAGCACTCAAAGAAAGCCAAGAGCTTATAACGGGTCTTTTGGAAAGCACAAACGACCTGATCTGGGCCATTAACCGGAAACAGGAGATTATTACTGCCAACGAATCTTTTCTCCACCAGACGAATAAAATCCTGGGTGCGCCACTCATGGGAGGTGATAGGTTTCCAATTGAGAAGTATCAAGAAGAATATAAACGTGCCTTTGATGGGATAAGCGAGCGCTTTACTACGACACTTTCGGATGGTAGCACCATTGAGGTCACGCTGAACCCCATTATTCGAGAGAATGAAATCGTAGCAGTATCGGGATTTGGGAGAAACATTAGCCAAACCATCTTGCTACAACAGAATATAGCAAAAGCAAAGGAGAGATTTGAAAATGCTACCGCAGGTGCCAACGACGGTATCTGGGAATGGGACCTTCAGGCCCATGAAGTATATCTTTCCGATCGTGGCAAAGAAATGCTGGGATATCACAAAGAGGAGCTTGAGTTTTCTCAGGAAGCCTTTGCCCAACTCCTGCATCCAGAAGACAGTGTGCGTGTATTGAAGATATTTAAAGAACACATCAAATCTGGCAATACCATGCTGTCAGATGAGTTTCGAATGCTTCGGAAAGACGGATCATGGGGATGGTATGGAGGACGGGGCAGAGCTGTCAGAAATGAGCAAGGATGGGTGCTGCGGATCTCAGGATCAATAACTGATATCACACAACGCAAACAAGCAGAACTCGACTTCAAAAAGCTTTCATTGGTGGCTAGCCACACCTCCAATGCGGTAGTCATCACAGATGCTCTTGGCCGGACCGAGTGGGTGAACGAAGGATTTACCAGGATATCTGGTTATTCACCTGAGGAGGTGATCGGAAAACTTCCCGGTAGCCTCTTGCAGGGTCCTGACACATCCCCTGAGACCAAAGCATATATAAAGAGAATGCTTGAGGATCGGCAGGCGCTGAATACTGAAATTCTCAATTACCATAAAAACGGAACCCCCTACTGGATCAGTATGGAGATCACTCCCATATTGGACGAGGAGGGCAACGTACTCAATTTTGTGGCCATTGAGTCTGATATTTCTGCCCAAAAACTAAATGAAGAGCAGCTCAGAGAAGCGAAGGTAGAGGCCGAACAAGGCGCAAAAGCGAAGTCTGAGTTTCTGGCTACCATGTCGCATGAGATTCGCACCCCCATGAATGCGGTCATTGGCATGACAGGACTTCTGCTAGATACCCCACTCAGCGAAGAGCAGCGCGATTTCGTGGAGACCATCCGGATCAGTGGAGACAACCTCCTCACCATTATCAATGACATTCTCGATTTCTCTAAAATCGATGCAGGACACCTGGAGTTGGAGCAGCAAGAATTTTCGTTAGCCGAAACCATCGAGGATGTCCTGGACCTCATGTCTTCCAAGGCCATGGCAAAGGGATTGGAACTCACCTATGAGGCCGCTTCGAATGTACCCACTCAAATCGTCTCTGATCCTACCCGCCTCAATCAAATCCTTCTCAACCTGATCGGAAACGCCATCAAATTTACCAGTGAAGGGGAAATTTCCTTGACTGTGAAGGAAGTACGAAGGCTTGGGAAAGTGTCGCAAATTCAGTTTTCTGTACGCGATACTGGGATCGGTATTCCCGAAGAAAAACTCAACCGCTTGTTTCAGCCCTTTTCTCAAGTCGATGCCTCTACCACCAGAAAATATGGCGGAACCGGATTGGGGCTTGCTATTTCAGCTAAATTGGTCAAGCTCATGGGAGGAGATATCTGGGTCGAATCTGAGCAGGATAAAGGGTCAATTTTCCATTTTACCCTGCGGGTCGTCTCCAATTCTGACTCCACATTTGGAACCTATGTATCAACCATACCGCAAGCTAGCCTACAAAACTGTCGCGCACTGATCGTGGACGACAACCATACCAACCTGCGAATTCTCAAAACGCAGCTACATGCCTGGGGAATTACCACGACTGCGTTTGACAATCCGATAAAGGCATTGGAAAGTGCAGAATCAGGACAATACGATCTCATGATTCTCGATATGCACATGCCAGAGCTAGATGGTTTCTCCCTCGCGGCAGAAATTCATCAGAAGCTCAGTGAACAAATGCCTCCCTTGATCATGCTCACCTCTCTCGGACAATCGGTAACACGATCTGAAAAAGACCTGTTTGCCGCATTCTTGCACAAGCCAATTCGTAGGGATCAATTGTATAAACACATTCACCGCATTTTGAAACCATCCGAAGTAACCGCAAAAGCGACGGTTGAAGCGCAGGTTATCAACTATACACAAGACATGCCCAAGATCAGCATTCTCATTGCTGAAGACAACCTCGTGAATCAGAAGGTTGCCAGGAGAATGCTCCAAAAACTGGGCTATGAGCCTGAGATCGTAGCGAATGGACAAGAGGCCGTCGAAATCTTAGAAAGAAGACACTTCGACCTGATTTTCATGGACATGAGAATGCCTGTGATGGATGGCCTTGAGGCAACGAGGCAAATCAGAATTAATTACCATGACAAGGGGCCTATCATCTGCGCGATGACGGCCAATGCCATGGTAGGTGACAGGGAGGTGTGCCTCGACGCCGGCATGAACGATTACATCACCAAACCCGTGAAGCTTGAATCCATTCGTGAGGCTATTTTCAGAAACTTTCCTCCAACACCTATTCAGCAAAAGCAAACTGCCTGACCATAGCCTCTCAGCCCACTGCACATCAGGAGAAAGGAAATACACGCTTATTCACCCGCCCTTCACGCATGGGCGATACAGGGAAACTACCCTCAGGTACCGGCGTATGAATAAGCAAACAACAAACAAACACAGACTACGACCAAACAAACACCATTCGTTCTTTTCGTTCTTGGTTCTTAGGTCGCGCAAAGAGGCATTCGAAGGCATTCTGGTCTGGCTGTTCGAATACGATTGCTTTCAGGATCTCTTTATGCGTGTACTCAATCCTTCAGGCCCGCCAGATGATGTAGAAGTTGGTGGGAATGTGAGCGTGGGCCTGAAGGTTATTTTGCTCTCATGTACACCCAAGTATATTGTCGTCCAGACAAGTTCCTTTTTTAGCCCAAGACGTCTGCTTCATCGCAGGCGTTTTTTGTTATTGGTCTTGGGCAATCTCCGCATCTTGAGGAGCAAACCCCCGACAAACAAAAACTGGCTGAATCGGATAGCGGGTAAAAGCCTCGTCAGTCCGGGCCTTTTCGCACATGAAAAAGACACTCCCACGCTTGTTGGACGTAGTTCGACAAAATTGACACCTTACGCACAGGCTTTGGTTACGCATATCCCCTACTCTTGATGTGATACCACGCTACCGTTGCTAAACCTCACCGCAGCACGTAGAATCACCTTCCTCACAGCTTTCTCGATGTCACGATCACTTTTCTCCTTCAGCAAGCACTGAAACTTGAAGGAAACAGTGTCCTTGTTCAACTCCACAGTCTTGAGGTGATGGCTTCCTTTTATGATATTCTCGCTAAATGGGAGAAGCACCTCCTTGAGATAAGCCTCCACCAGTTCAACAGATTCTACCCTGGAGGTAGAAAGATCAAACTCCACAGAGATTTTCCCCACCGGCCTACGTGTATAATTGATGATCCCTTCACTGAGCAAGAGGTTATTGGGAATGAAAATCACGTCGTCGTCGTCATTGAGCAGGTGAACGTGGAGCAAGGTGAGATCAATAATTTTGCCTCGGTGCTCCCCGATTTGCACCATATCATCTAGCGAAATCTGGTTGGAAAACATCAGGATCATGCCGTTGATCATGTTGGACACATAATCTTTAGACAAAATCGCAATGGCAGCTGCAACGATGGAGATGGCTGTGAGAGCCTCTCTGATGGCGATGTTAAACACCATCAAGGCAGAAAACACAAAAATGATGAAACTGGCGATACCTGCAATCTGGTTGATGCCCAGAATAAAGTTGTCGCGACGGTGCTTAGACCAGTTTCTCCGGCGGCGGTAGATCGCTGCCAGCGTGCTTCTGCCAAAACTAACAATCAATTGCCCAGTGAGAAAAAACAGTAAAGCACTGGTGTAATGAGCCGGAATGCCAGTTTTTAGCAAAATTTCCGGATGACTCGTTTGAACAACGATAAGCCCCACGAGCAATGCCAATTTTAAAAAAAAGAGGCCGTAGGCCATCCAGGTAGGGCGGATCTCCAAGGCTTGACGGGCTTCTGAAATAAAGTTATCACTCATAACTCGCGGCTACACAACGATTGGGGTTGGGGATTGATGATGAACTTTTTACGGGAAATACGGCGTAAAGATAGAGGCATCTCCCTGAGGATTTCAACGAAGGACAGGATTCTTTTCCAATTGGCCAGAAGGCCATTTGGAAGTGCTTATGCGTTGGAAATACCTCTTCAATCAGGATTCTTTCTTCAAAATCAGGGCCTATATACCTAAACATAGGTAGAAAAGTCATGACAATTACCTAACCAAAGGTATTGCACAGTCTGAGGAGTCCCAGTACTTTTGAGGTACTTAATTTGGACTAATTCTAAATAAGTGTAAATTTTGCACCTCTTGCCAATTGATACAATATATGCTGCATTCCCACACACCCACCCAACTGACTTCTCACACAGCCTCACATTGTGAAAGTGGCCTGCTTTCTATGCAGCCTGGAGAATACGCCAGGATCGCAAAAATCGATGCACCAGAGTTGGAAATGGCTTTGTTAAAAATGGGAGTATCTATTGGCGATGAAATCTCCTTTGCAGGCACTGCCCCGCTAAATGATCCAGTTTCTATCCGGGTTCACCGTACCAAACTTCTGCTCCGACGTGACGATGCAAGCCATATATGGATCAACAAGGGATAGAGGAGTCAGGACATAAGGTTGCGCTAGTTGGAACGCCAAACAGTGGCAAGACCTCGCTATTCAACGCACTTAGCGGCCTCAACCAGCGGGTAGGAAATTTTGCCGGCGTCACGGTAGAGAGAAAAATCGCCCGCATTTCTCAAAAAAAAGGGGTACACGCCAGTCTCATTGACTTGCCAGGTACCAACTCTTTGTACCCAGGTTCTGACGATGAGCAGGTAACCTTCGATGTTCTCCATAATGTAGCGCACAAGGACTACCCTGACCTCGTGGTCGTGGTAGCAGATGCCACACAGCTTCGCCGTGGCTTGATGCTCTGCACACAGGTGCTCGACCTGGGCTTTCCCGCCATCTTGGCCATCAGCATGATGGATCAAGCTCAACAAGAAGGCATTATCATCGACACCCAGCGGCTCAGCTCTCTGCTCGATATTTTGGTGGTGCCGATCTCGGTAAAAAAAAATCAGGGTATCGATCAACTCAAAGCCCAGATCTTCCGGCATCAACCCCCCTCTTCCAACGTTTTCCTTCAAATTCCTCCGGGATTTCTCCCTACTCTCTCCGAAATCAGCCTCAAACTCGGCGCTGATCAGCCCTACAGATCCTATCAGGCCCTGCTTTCTCCAACTAATTTTCCGGCACTAGATCAGGAAAACATCAAGAGATTGCGACGGGAGGCTAAAATAGATGAGACCATCGCTCATCAACTCATTTCTAATGAGTTGCTCGTGCGCCTCGACCGCGCCGACGAATGGCTCTCTGTCGTGCTACAAGATCCGCCTACCATCCGCGAGCAGATTTCCGAACGGCTCGACAAAATCTTTACCCACAAAATCTGGGGATACGCCATTTTTCTGGGGATCCTCCTCATGATTTTTCAGGCAGTTTTTGCCTGGGCTACCGTCCCCATGGATTGGATAGAAAGTGCCACAGGCTCGCTCCAAACCTGGCTCAGTGATACCCTTCCCGCCCACTGGCTCACAGAGTTGCTCACCGATGGTCTCATTGCTGGATTGGGTGGAATCGTGATTTTCGTTCCACAAATCGCCTTTCTATTCCTCTTCATTACCCTGCTGGAAGAAACTGGCTATATGGCGCGGGTCGTCTATCTCATGGACCGCATTATGCGCCCTTTTGGGTTTTCTGGCAAATCCATCATTCCGCTCATGGGAGGCATGGCCTGCGCCATTCCCTCCATTATGATGAGCCGCAGCATCCCAAATAGAAAGGAGCGCCTCATCACCATTCTTGTGACGCCGCTCATGAGTTGCTCCGCCAGAATTCCCGTGTACACCCTCTTGATCACCATGTTTTTACCCGCAAAGCATATTTTGGGGATCGACCAACGGGGGCTTTTCATGACCGCTATTTACCTCCTTGGCTTTGTCGCGGCCTTGTTGGTAGCGTTTGTCTTCAAAAAAATCTTCCGATACGAGAGCAAAGGCATGTTTGTCATGGAAATGCCCAGCTTCCGGTTCCCAAGATGGCGCAATGTGGGACTTACTGTCTATCAAAAATCCAGGTCATTCGTCGTTGAAGCCGGGCAAGTGATCATCGTTATCAGCCTGATTCTCTGGGTTCTCGTTCGCTTTGGCCCTTCTGATAAGATGGACCCCATCGAGGCCAAATATGCCCCTTATACCGAGACCTCCACCCTCTCCGACTCTCTCGCCCTTGCCTACGATTCTGAAAAACTGAATGCCTCTTATGCGGCCAGTCTTGGCAAATTCATCGAGCCCGTCATTCGCCCCCTCGGCTACGACTGGAAAATCGGCATCAGCCTGATCACCTCCTTTGCCGCACGGGAAGTGTTTGTAGGAACCATGAGCATCATCTACCAAATGGATGATCCCGAAACGATGGACGACGAAGACGGACAAAACGCCGGGAGAATGTCGCTCATTGAGCGGCTGCAGGAGGAAAAGCACCCGGACACGGGACTACCCGTTTACACGGCTGCGACTGTCCTCTCGCTGATCGTGTTCTACGCCCTCGCCATGCAGTGCATGAGCACCCTGGCCGTAACACGTAAAGAAGCCGGTTGGAAGTGGACCATCGTGATGCTCGTTTATCTTACTGTGCTGGCCTATGTTGGGGCATTTCTCGCCTACCAACTAATGAGCTTAGGGTGAGTTGCTCAACGGGGCCACAAACCCCGCGCCTACAAATACTTCTCTTCCTTCCACTCCGCCACGGTCCTCGACTCCGA
>JANQTF010000174.1 GCA_030731845.1 Bacteroidia bacterium
GGGTAAGTAGGCGGCAGGAAGTCGTTGAATACCTTCACGAGCAGGTCCACATCCACTTTGTCGAGACCAAGACTGGCAGCCTTAAACTTGGCGCGTGTGAGGGCAGACTCCATGTCGGCACCAGAGCGAATGGGGATGTCTTCGAAGAAATCCTCATCGAGCTCCGAGGTATCGAGGTAGGAGAGCCCTGTTTTTTTGAGCATGACTTCGAGCAGTTCTTTTTTCTCCTCGATGGTTTCGGGATAAAAAAGGCCGATATGCTCTTCGGCGCGGCCTTGGCGCTTAAAGTCCACGGGCATGAGGTCGGGACGGGCAGTGACAAGAAACCAAATGATGCGGCCACGGTTGTCGGTGTCGCTCATGAAAGAAGCCAACATAGAAAAGAGGCGGCTGTTGACGCCCGAGCTGCCGTCGCCACCACGGCTGCCGAGGTAGGCATCGGCCTCGTCGATCATAACGGCCACCGGGGCCATAGCCTTGAGGAGCTTGAGCACCTTCTGCAGGTTTCCTTCGGACTGGCCCACATACATTCCCCGGAAGTTTTTGAGGATCACCATGGGCACACCGATGTCGTTGGCAAAAGAGCGGATCATGAAGGTCTTGCCTGTCCCCACAGGCCCCGAAACGAGGTAGCCCATGGGCATGACGTCGGGGCGCCCGTTGCGCAAGGCTCTGGAAGCATCCATGAGGTGCTTTTTGGCCTGTGCGTGGCCTGCGACGCTTTCGAGGTTGAATTTTGTCTCGATGAATTCGAGCAGGCCTCCGGCTTCATTCTCGATCATCTCTTTCTTCTTCTTGGTCAGCTCATCGTTGGTGAATGCCGTTTTGTTTTGCACGGCTTCACTCATGATGATGTCGAGATGCACAAGGCCAAGCCCGGCAGTATTTTTGGCCAGGATAGACTGGCTCATCTCAAAGTAGGTACTCGCGCCTTCCATTCGTCCATAAAAATCCTCGATGAAGGTGAAGCGGTCATCTTCGTCGGGATAGGGAACGGCTACGTCATGGGTATAAGGATTTCGGACGTACTGGGTGTTGAGGTCCATCAGGTTTTCGGTCAAAACCATGATGGTGAGATCGGACTCGAGGAATTTTTTTTCTTTGGCCCATTTCTGCATGAAGACGAGCAGCATGGCATCGTCGGGTCTGGCGTTGGTATTTTCGCCAGCGGGCAGCAGGGTCTCGGCATAGTCCACAATAAAGGCGATGGACTTGGGCTTGGAGAGCTTAGCCTTGAGCTGATTGAGCCGTTCCTTAATGGTTTTGAGCGAATCGGTTTTCTTTTTCTTGTCGTCATCAAACTCAGGGAGCGTCATTTTGATGAATCGGTCGATGAGGTCGCTGGACTCTTCCTCCTGTGGCTTCTCTTTGGAGACTGGGGCGGGATTCATCTGCTTATCTACTTCCTTAAACCATGCATCGATGAAATCCCGATTGAGCATGAGGTTGAAGTAGGTATCGAGGGTGAAAAAAGACCTCGCAGGGTTGCGGGTGAGCTCCGCGAAATTATTATCTGTGAGTTCATCAAAAAGTTTCATCACAGAGATAAACTCTTTGCGGGTGGCGCTATCGCCACCAAAGGTTCGGTCGTCGCGAAATCGGAGACCTGCCGCCCGGTCAAAATAGATCACAACGTCTTTTTGCTTAAACATTTCGTCGTTGAGGAATTCTCTGATCCGGTAGTAGGTATTTTTCTCCTCACGGTTTACACGCACATAGTCGTTGATATTGCCGTGTAGGATAAACTGAGAAACGTTTTGCGAAAGATACTTGCGCTTGATTTCTTGTACCCATTCGGGTACGATCACTGAAGGGGTCGCTTGCTCGTCTGACATATAATTAGGTAAATTCGGTCTCGTAGGTAAGGAGGAATGAGAGATGAAAGTGCTTTCGGGTTGGAAAATAATAAAATTGAGGATCGAAAGCTTATACGGAGTTTATTCACCTTCGTATTCAGTAAATAAATTCAGTTGAACAGAACTTCCCGGCATATAGCGGAATATCCGCAGGAATTTACCACTTGCGTAAGGATTTCAAAGCAGCGCGGGAAGAATGAGTACTTTCGTGTTTCCTTCATTTTTTGACAGGTAGGGGTAGGAGATGATGATGTCCTGTTGGGTCATAAAGGAAATTTTATTCCCATCCACCTTCTTCTTGCCGCCGTCCCGGAAATTATTTCATGGCAAAAGCAAAGCCCAAACCCAGGATTCTATTCGTCTGCGCTCAAAATGCCGAAGGCAAGTCCGATCTAGAGGCGCTCGAAGTATTGAGGCAACTATATCTCCTTCTCAAACCCCTTGAAGAACAGGGGCAGATTGATTTATGGGCTGAAGAACCGGATTCGCGGGTATATCTCGAAGACGTGCTTTCGCAACGTCCTTCGCGTCAATTTTTGACCATCATTCATGTGATCGGGCCACTCGTAAATGGAGAAATCCGTGTACGAGCCAGAAATAGCAACGGCTATATTTCCTCTTCGCACGAGATGTGGGCGAGGGAAGAGTGGCCATTTCTCCGGGCTGTGGTATTCACCGGATCTGACGCCAGCAAATGGCTACGCGACCTCCCTCAAAAGGGAATCCCGATGGTGCTTTCTACTGGCCTTGCCGCAGAATCCGCCATGGAGCTGTATCTATACCTCATGTCGGGAAGCCCGATATTCGAGGCTGCCGTCCAATTTGTAGATGATCCTCAAGGCATGCTTCCTCTCAAGGAAGAAGGAGCGCTTTGGACCAATTTTCCCAAGCAGCTCAAGCCGCGAGCCCTAGCTTATCTGGAAGACAAAACCAGGGCCCTTTCCTGGCGAATGCGCAATCCGCTTCTGATTCCCTCTTCGGAAAAGCAATGGCTTCTCCAGCAGATCCGCAGACAACACGAGGAGGGCCGCGATAAGGCCATCGAAACAACTCCCCAGGCGCCGCGAGGCCCAGAGGCCCGTCGAAATGCCGCCAATCTCGAAGCTAAGCTGGACAAAGAAAAAAGCGCATCTGACGCGAAAATCCTGGCCGACCAGCCCCCGATCGTCACTGAACCTGCCAGGGAGGTGCTAGAACCTGCCAACCTGCCAGACCTGATAGCGCCTGTGCAGCAGGATCAACCCGAACCCATCAAGCCCGAAACCCCTTCTGTGCCAGA
The DNA here is from genome assembly GCA_030731845.1 of Bacteroidia bacterium. GTDB lineage: Bacteria > Bacteroidota > Bacteroidia > J057 > J057 > JANQTF01. The sequence goes on from JANQTF010000174.1 coordinate 3,136, forward strand.
GCCAGAAGTGCCTGTGATTCAAGCACTTGAGAACATGGCTACCATCGCTCAGCCTGAGGTAGAAGTGGAACCAATAGAGGAAATCCTCCCCGAGGAGAATCAGCCTGAGATTCCTTTTCTCAATAGTGAGCCAGAAGAAGCGCCGATGATTCCTTCGGAAGAAAGTGAATCAGAAGCGCAGGAGAGCCAGCCCCAAAACGATTCTCCATTCGTCGAAAAAGCTGATCCAGAGACGATTGTTCCCCTTGATCAGGAACCTGCGACCGATTTCCCGACTGATACTTCTGCCGTTGAAAAAATAGAAGCAAAAGAAGAAACAGGAGACACAACAAGCCCAGCAGAGCCGGATACATCCACCTTGGTGCAGTTGCCGCCTTTATTTCCCGCTTTTGAGGAGGTTGCCCCGTTATTTCCCTCACAACCAGAATCAAAGGCCAACCAACTACCTGAGCAAGCGACAACTAAGAATCATACGGCACCTGAGATGTCCAATTCTCTTGTCAAGAGATCGGAGCCCAAGCAAGAAGAGCTGAGCTCCAATGCCCAAAAAGACACCACGCCCAAGCAGCCAAAACCCGCCAGCCGTCCTACGCAAAAACAAGCCAAAACCCGCAAGGGAAGCCCAGAAGGAATTTTGGCTGAGAGAGATCCGGAAACCAAGCAGCCTCAACCAGCCAAAAGAGAGAAAACACCCAAAGGGAAACCCTCTGCCATTGCAGAGCCTAAGCCGGTAAAACCCACAGAAAACCTTCCCAAACCTCGTAGAAGAAGTTGGTTGGTTCTGGCAATCATGGTGGGCCTCGCCTCCATCATTTCTGTAGGCATATTTTTTCCTGGGGTGTTTTCAGCCATTGGCTTCGGTGCCAGTCGTCCGGAAAATCCTTGTCCTTTCCCATCCAATGGTAGTGACTATCGGGTCCTTGTTCTTTCCTTTATTCCTGAAGGAGAATGTAAGCCCTCATCCCTTGTACACGAGTCTGTATTGGTGAATCAGATCAAATCCCTGCGACAAGAAGGCATTCACACCGATGTGAGGTTGCTGGAGGTTGAAGACTGTGACAACCGGGAAGGCAAAGCACAAGGAATTGCTGCCTCCTGCGGAGCAGATCTCATTCTCTGGGCTTCCTATTCAAGTCCCGTTCAATCCAATAGCACAGGAACACTTCATTATTATCTGGCTGAGACCAAGTATTCGCGTCTGTTCATGAAGGAGCAAGCCTACGAGGAATCTGTCAGCATGACCGCTACCCAGATCACGGGCGATCTTCCATTGCTTCAGGTATCCAATCTTTTGTATTGGTATGAAGCGCTCAAGCAACAAGAGCTGGGCAATCCGGCAGAAGCGACCCGATATCTGGAGGCGATGTCGCCTCCCGGAGAAGATGGAGAGAATCAAAGAACCCAGTTTTTGAAAAATGCCTATCTGGCTACCGGGTATTATGGACAGGCAAAGCGACTTTATGACAACCTGATTGCCAGCAATTCACAGTCAAAGAATGCCTACATTGAGCGGGCGGATATTTTCCGGAGAATGGGGCTTTTCCAGGCATCAATAGATGACTATAATCGTGCCCTTGAGCTATCGCCCAATGATCTTGAGTCCTCATTAGGGCTGAGCATGGCCCTCACAGAGCTGGGCAAATACAACGAGGCGATCCAGCTATACACAAAAATGATCCAGAGAGAAGGCGAGTTAGGGCTTGTGCTTGTGAGAAGGGGAGACACCTATGCAAAAATGGGCCGAAGCGCCAACGCCTTATTCGATTATGACAGGGCGCTCGCTCTCAATCCTCAATATGCAGAAGCATATCAAAGCCGTGCGCTGCTACAGCGAGAGTTGGGCAACACCAAAGAGGCACTTGCCGATAACGAAAAGGCCCTTAGCCTTCAGCCTGCTCTTCTAGGAGGAAAATACTTTGTGATTGAGACCAATCTAAAAAATGGTGCCTACGATCAGGCGCTCAATCAGCTCAACCAATTGCTGGAAAAAAGCCCGGAGGCCAGAGCATTTTATGACAGAGGCTTGCTTCTCCTTCGGGTAAATGAGCCCGACCGGGCCCTCGCCGATTTCACCAAAGCCGTAGAATCAGACCCGACCTACTACGAAGCCCTTATGGAGCAGGGGAAAGTTTTCTTTAGCAAAGAAGAATACTCAAAAGCAGAGGAAGCCTTCAACAAGGTGCTCAGGCTCAGGCCTGCTCATGCGCTTGCCTATGCCTGGATAGGAAGAAGCCTGGCTGCGACGGGCAAGGCTGATTCTGCTCTGGTGAAACTCGACCGTGCCATTGAGCTGGACCCCACTCAAATAGAACCGATTTTATATCAGGCAGAAACCCGCTTCCAAATCGGGCAACTAGACAATGCGCTTCGCGACATTGACAATCTGCTGGCTCGAATTACCCCTACGGCAGAGGCATTCTTCATGAGAGGCAAGATCCAGATGGCCCGTGGCCAGATCTATATGGCTGTGGCTGACCTTGATCGCGCGATCCGCCTCAATCCATCCCTTGCCGATGCCTATGTAGCCCGAGGAGAAATCAAGGTAAGACTTAAGAACATCCCCGGGGCCACTGCCGACTTCGACGATGCCATTCGACTGCGATCTCAGGATCCTCGTGCCTACTTGCAAAGAGCTTCCCTGCATATTGCGGCACGCGAGTTTGAGCCTGTGCTCGCTCTCTATGCCAAAGCCTTAGAGTTGGATAGCACACAGGTGAGTGTGTTTTTGGCGAGAGGCACGTATCTCCAGAGATTTCACCGGGACGAGCAGGCCCTGAAAAATTTTGAAAAGGTGATTTCTCTCAATCCAGATGCATCGCCTGAGGTCTATTTGCTCAGGGGCAATAGCCTTGCAGCCCTTGGCCGCGACAATGAGGCTTTGCTCGACTACAACCGGGTAATTAGAAGCTGGCCAGACTCTGTGGATGCCTACTGCGCACGCGGCACTCTGTATCAAAGTATGGGAAAGGTGAATCAGGCTCAGGAAGACTTTAGCCTTGCGCTCAAAATCGCGCCTAAAAACCCTGCTACCTATTACAGCCAGGGCGTACTATTTGCCGAAACGGGCAGCTACGACAGAGCTTTGCCATTGTTTGATCAGGCTATTAAGCTCGACCGCACATTTGCCAAAGCATATAACAGGAGAGGGGAGGTCTTTTTCAAACTCGAATCCTATGAGCAGGCACTCTCCGATTTTACCAAAGCTCTGGAGCTGGACTCTGGCCTTGGCAGAGCCTATAGAAATCGGGCCGATCTTGCACGCAAGGTAAGTGAGTATGACTCTGCCATTCGCGACTATGGGCAAGCCATCCTATTCGATCCTACTGATGCCGACGCATTCTATAGCCGTGGGTTTCTCTATGCGATTCAGCAAAAATTTGATCTGGCCATCCCGGACATCCGTCGCTCATTGGAGCTTGATCCCGATGATGGACTGAGGTATGGCTTCCTTGCCAAGGTGTATGCCCGCCAGGGAAAGGACGAGTTGTTCTATCAAAATATAGAAATTGCCCTGAGCAAGGACTATCCCCTCATCGAGCTTGAAAACGATCCCGCTTTCAAGCCCTATCAAAACCAGGCTCGCTTTATTGAGCTGATGAAGCGCTTCCAGCGCTAGAAGCTGTGCCAAGCGCCTCACAAGGCAGATGTGGCTATGCTTCCCTGAGCGGGAGGCATTGCCACATCGCGATTTGCGAAAAAGTGAAATTCCCCTTTGGTTTTCTTCCAGATAGAAGCGAATTTTCAATCACGTTCTTGTTGGGGTAAACAACCGCTCGTGTTGTTCATACCAACGATGTGATTTTATCGTTTAATAACGTGTATATCAGATCTGGCTCAATGGGCTCCCTTGGTCCAAAAAGCCTTTCAGGTTCCTAGCCTGAAGCTCTTTATACTCTCGTTATCGCCTTTGTAATCGGGGGACAGAAAGCAATTCTGTCCCCTATTTTTATGCCTTGTCTTTCCCACAAAAAAATCCGCCCTTGTAGCGAAACAAGGACGGATTTGGTCGGCGACGAGCTCGCTTCGCTATGCGTCTATCTTCTCAAATTGGCGAAGGAAACGCAGGTCATTCTGTGAATACAATCGCAAATCGGGCACGCGATAGAGCAATTGAGAAATTCTTTCTACCCCCATTCCAAAGGCAAATCCGCTATATCGATCAGGATCAATTCCGCAGTTTCTCAGCACATTAGGATCGACCATCCCGCAGCCCATGATTTCTACCCATCCGGTGCCTTTGGTCATTCGATAATCATCTTCGGTTTCCAATCCCCACCACACGTCCATCTCGGCACTGATCTCTGTAAAAGGGAAATAGCTGGGACGAAGACGAATCTTAGCCTGCTCGCCAAACATGGCATTGGCAAAGTATTGCAATGCCTGACGCATATCGGCGAAGCTTACGCCTTCATCGATCACAAGGCCTTCCACTTGATGGAAAAAGCAGTGTGCCCGAGCCGAGATGGCCTCGTTGCGATACACGCGCCCGGGAGCAAGCACCCGAATAGGCGGTTGGTTTTCTTGCATCACACGCACCTGCACGGATGAGGTGTGCGTTCTCAACAAAAAATCAGGATCACGACGCACGAAGAAGGTATCCTGCATGTCGCGAGCCGGGTGATTGTCTTCGAAATTGAGGGCGGTGAAATTGTGGAAATCATCCTCAATCTCAGGGCCTTCGGCTACGGTATAGCCAAGGCCTTCAAACACGCTCACAATCTTGTTGAGTACAATGCTGAGGGGATGACGCGCGCCGGGCAGCCCGGGATCTCCGGGCAGGCTGAGGTCGTTGGGGCGGTTGGCTACTGCCTGACTACCTTTGAGGCTTTGCTGAAACTCATCGAGGCGCGTTTGCGCCATTTGCTTGAGCTCATTGAGGGGTTTGCCTACGTCTCGCTTAATCTCACCGGGTAGTTCACGAAAATCGGTGAACATCTGATTGATCACCGCTTTTTTGTTGGTGAACTTGCGGCGATACTCTTCGAGCTCTTCCTCAGTCGATACAGCGAAGGCTTGCACCTCCGCCATCAGTTGCTTGATTTGTTCCAGCATGAATTGGCAGATTTGACGATAAAATTACCACAGAGGAAGGGGAGTGGCAAGTGTCTAGTGAGTAATCTCACAACGAGGCAGGCGGCTTTGCAACTGATCGATCTCGTATTGAGTGAGTCGGTTGAAGGTAAGGTCAAGCTTGCGCAACTTGGCCAAGCCACCCACCCAAGCTGGCACGACCACGAGCTTGTTGCCTCCGAGATATAGCTGGGTAAGGTTTTCAAGTTCGCCCAGTTGTGGGGGAAGTACCTTGATCTTGTTGTCTGCCAGAATCAGGATTTGAAGATTCTTTAGTTCCTCGATATCAGGAGGAATTACCTTGATCTTGTTGGCAGACAGGTTGAGCACCTGGAGATTGGGAAACCGAGCCACCTCTAAAGGAAAAAACTCAAGATCTTGGTCTCTGAGGGAGATTTTATACACGTTTTCGGGATCGCGGTTCCCCTCCTCGACGCTGTAATACCATTTTTTGCGCTCAAGTTGCTCGCTATTGAGCAGTGGGCCACGGGCATATTCCATGCCTGCTTCGGGATTGCGCATTCCTCTCTCAACCACAGTGGTGTCTTGTGCTATGGAGGAGAAACCAGTGCCGAGAATCACCAACAGCAAAAATATTCTTGTCATTGTTCTTTCTTGGAATTCGGCTAAAGGTACACAACAACCCTGAAATCTTTCACACATTCGCATCATTGCTCTTGGCTAGCAATACTTTTTTTTGCTATTCAGGTACTGCCGAAGGCCTTGATGCGGACAAAAGATCATCTATAAAGGGGCGACTCGCCAGAATTTCGTGGCCTTTTTGCCACCTGCAAGGCATTTGTGGCCAGATGAGCCCAGAATCGAAAAAGATCATCCCTTTAGGAAAAAGGTTCTCAAGCTGCGAAAAATCTGTTTGAAGGGTATGGATATGCAAGGGTTTTATGCTCCAGTGTAAAGGCAGAAAATGAGTACTTGTGAAAATTGATTTTTGATAGCGTGGTGCGACTACCGACCGTTCCCGGGCAAAAAAATCTGAGGCATTGTCCAAGGATTCAAACACAGACTCGCCGGGAAATTTCTTGCTGAATTTGCCTCCTACTTTGAGCCGAAGCCTGTTTTTGGTCTTAATGGTCCATTCAAAACTTCCTGCCCAGGGCCTTCTGATCCAGCGCACGGGCCGCCCCGCCACGGGAAAGAGGCCACGCCTCCGCTGCTGAATCGGCAACTTTGCATTCACCTCGTGGCGAAGAATATACATGCCATGGTGGGTTCTTGCTCCCTGCTGCCATGATACAGCAATGCGATAGAGTACATGCTCTGATGGCGGGGAGGGCAGACCCATGGTGGTTTCACACTCCAAATCCCGCATCCGGAATAGAAGGATCCCGACCAAGCCAAAGCCATCCACGAGCCGTGGCTCAAAAGGCTGGGGCAGCAAACGGCGTAATACTTCCGCATCTGTGCGAAAGTTGAGAAGGACCATGTCCTCCAATATGCCGGTTGCTTGGGTCAATCGCTTCATTCTCTTCGGGTTCCTTGCACCTTACAACGGAAAAAGCCAACCCGAAGATGTCCAGATTGGCTAATTTTTCCTATGCAATTCCTGTTCATTCTTTCATTTATTCCACAATTTTCTTATTAGCCCCTTCCCATTCAAGGGTATCCTCTCGATTTCCTTCCACAAATATGTCATTCACGGTGGTGATTGCGATGCTGCCCGCTCTATCGCCTTCCTCCCGCAGTTCTTTGTGCTCGTCCAGAGACACGATAGCGATCCCAGCCATCGCAGCTGCCAATCCGGGCAATAGCAAGATCAGGCCCCCGGGGTCAGGATCTGAAATCACAATGGCCGCTCCGACGACAAAAAGGATGAGGTTATAGACAAGGGTCCATACCCAGAGAGCTTTGGTTCGCTCCCAGCTCAATTTGTCGCGTGCAGATTGCCAATAAAAAATATACAGAATGATGCCGGGAATCGTGATCGGGAGAAAAAAGAAGGCAACCAATGCCAGAAGCAGGGTAGGAATGTTGGCAATGGCAAAGCCGAGGGCGATGAGGCGCGGACCAGCACCTACTTCTTTAGAGTAAAAGCGGCGGAGGAGGGTGTTGTTGCTAGCCATGATCTTATTCGTTTATTACTTCTGAATACGAATGGGAAGAACCATGGTTTCATAACTTTCAATTTTTAATGAAAGTAGATTAAGGAGAGGACAAAAAAAGCTCCCGGCATTTTTGCCAGGAGCTTTGTATGGTGTTGGTTCTCCAAACTCGGTTTTCCTTCCTTGACTTCGCACAAGATCTCTGCGCAAAACCCGGGAAGGGATTTTTCTCGCGTGCCTTAGTTATGCGAAATGCCGTTTGGAGAAATAAAATCCTCATCGATCACGGACATATCACCGGCCCAATAGACGCCCATGGCTTCATCACTTTCCGCTTCTTCCTCTTCGATACTCAAAATTTTGAAGGCAGATTTGTCCACTGCATCGATATCAAAATCTTTGATGTATGCCAGGGCCGCATCAAGCGTATCGGCGATCACACCATAGTGAGTGTGATACTTCTTTCCAGACACTTCGCCGAGGTCTTCTCGTGAGAGGAAGGTTCCATTCATTTCGATGGTAAAAGCGGTAGGCGAGTCAGCAAACTCGGGCTCGATTTCTCTCCACAACCAAAGCGCATCGAGATGATTACGGTAGTAGTGGAAAGCTAGCTTGAGGTAATGACGCGCCGTACTGATATCGTCTTTTTCCTCCCAGTAGGCATTAGCTACTTTGGCGAGGATTCCGGCCATGGTTTCAAAATCCTCTTCGTTATTCGGAACTGGCAGGGATTCGAGTTCTTCGGTAGCGATTTCGAGGATCATGTCGGTGCGGCCTACGGCCTCGAGCAGTTCAAATTGGAGGTGAAAGGCATCAAGCACATACTCCTCTTCAGTTATGGCTTGCAGTCTGTTGAGGGCGCTATCTACCTCTCCTTGCATAAACTCCCCACGAGCTTGCATCATTTCTACTTCACTGGCCATGTCGCCGGCCATGGGCTTGATTTCTTCCATGAGCGCCTGGGCTTCTTCATATCGCTCCAGTGCCATATAGATATTGGCTTTTTCGAGAGGAAGGCCAAAATCATCGGGGAATTTAGCGATACCTTCATCGAGCACAGCAAGCGCTGCTTCTTCTTCGCCCTGATGTAGCAATATCACCCCAAGGAGGTGCCAGCCATCGGTAATTCCCAGCTTTTGCAGGTCACGGGCCTTGTTTTCCGCTGCTTCAAATTCGCCTTCGTCGATATAGGAAATTACTTCGTCGAGAAGCGCTTGGGAATCAATATTTTCGTCTCTCATTGCCTTGGTGATTATGTTCGGAGAAGTAGGTGGAAAATGATGAAACTATTCGAGAAAAACCCAAGAATCATCACAAATTCTCTCAATCAGACGGCGAAACTAGAAGGAAGTTTTTCCCTACGCAATTTTTCTGTGTGAAACATTGTCAGCTTCCTTCTGGATGCCCTACCTGTTTTTATTAACTTACACGGCTGAAGCCATCACCCCGATAGATTAATTCCCGTGAATTCATCCGTTTTCTCTCATTTGCCTGTGTCCCAACAACCAGAATTGCTCCTGCGAGCCTATCGGCTCATGAAAACCGCCGAGACCATGTCTCGCACGTATGAATTACGCAAGGAGCAAACGGGCAAATATGTGCATGCCACTGCGCGCGGACATGAGGCCATACAAGTAGCCTTGGGCATGCAGTTGCTTCCGCAGGATTTTGTAGCACCATATTACCGCGACGATGCGATGCTCCTCGCCTTTGGGTTGTCTCCATACGAGATCATGCTCCAGCTCTTTGCCAAAGCCGACGACCCCTTTTCTGGTGGCCGCACTTACTACTGTCACCCCAGCTTGCGACGGGAGGACATGCCCAAGATTCCTCACCAATCTTCTTCCACCGGCATGCAAGCCATTCCAACCACCGGCGTAGCCCAGGGCATGAAATACCTGGAGCGCCAGCAGTTGGTGGAATATGACGAGGCAAATGTGCCGCCCGTTGCGGTCTGCTCTATCGGCGATGGCGCCATGACCGAGGGCGAAGTATCTGAGGCCATGCAAATGGCTGCTTTGCATCAGCTTCCGATCCTATATTTTGTTCAGGACAATGGCTGGGGCATCTCCGCACAAAAAGAGGAGATGTATGCCCAGAATGCAGTGGAATTTGCTGCTGGATTCAAGGGGATTGAGACCCGCGACATCGATGGCACCGACCTCGTGGGCTGCTACGAGCAACTGCAGGCAGTGCTGTCAATCATTCGGCAGGAACGCAGGCCATTTTTGGTTCGGGCCACTGTGCCTCTGCTTAGCCACCACACCTCGGGTGTTCGCAAGGAGTGGTATCGCAGCGATCTGGAGGAGCATGGGTTGCAAGATCCGCTCCCGAAATTTCGTCACTATCTGACCGAGCGGGGGATTGAGGAAAGTTACCTGAATGATCTTGATCGGGAGTGTGAGCAAGTGGTGACCCATGACCTTGAAGCAGCCCGCACTGCCAAAGATCCAGATCCGGAGTCCCTGTTTCAGTTTGTGTATCAAGATTCACCCGTCAAAGAAGAGCAAGGTGAGCGAAGTCCTGCGGGAGCAGAGGAGGTGGTGATGGTAGATGCAGGGCTCCACGCGGTAGATGTGATTCTGCGAGAATTTCCAGAGGCACTTGTCTATGGGCAGGATGTGGGCGGCGAATTGGGCGGTGTGTTTCGGGAAGCAGCCTTGCTGGCCAAAAAATATGGCGATAGCCGCATTTTCAATACGCCGATTCAGGAAGGCTATATCATTGGCAGCACCGTGGGCATGTCGGCAGTGGGCTGCAAGCCCATTGTGGAGATACAGTTTGCCGATTACATTTGGCCAGGGCTTAATCAGTTGTATGCAGAGCTGAGTCGGTCCTATTATTTGAGTAATGGGAAATGGCCCGTGCAGGCGCTTATTCGTGTGCCGATCGGTGCCTATGGCAGTGGGGGACCGTTTCACTCGTCGAGTGTGGAGTCGGCGCTTCTCACGATACGCGGTGTAAAAATCGTGTATCCCTCCAATGCAGCCGACATGAAAGGGCTGCTACGCGCGGCTTTTCTCGACCCCAACCCTGTGATCATGCTGGAGCATAAAGGCTTGTATTGGAGCAAAGTGCCCGGCAGCAAGGAAGCCAAAACCACCGAACCGAGCGACGACTATGTGATTCCGCTGGGCAAGGCCCGCATTTATCAGGCAGCAGATCAAGAAAAAATATTTTCCGGCGAATCTTGCGTCGTGATCACCTACGGCATGGGGGTGCACTGGGCGCGCAACGCCTCGAAAAATCTGCCCGGGCAGGTAGAGATTCTGGACCTGCGCACGCTGGAACCGCTGGACTGGGATGCCATTGTGGCATCTGTAAAGCGCCACGGCAAGGTGCTGGTGCTCAGCGAAGAATGTCAGCAAAACAGCTTTGCTGAATCATTGGCCGGGCGCATCTCGCAGCACTGCTTCACCGATCTCGATGCCGCGGTGCAGGTCATGGGCGCAGAAAGCGTGCCCGCCATTCCTCTCAATTCTGCGCTCGAAGCCCGCATGTTGCCCAGCGCAGACAAGGTGGAGCGTCGTCTTGCTGACCTATTGGCCTGGTGAGGCAAACATTGAAGCAGGCGTTTCGTTTGTGATGGTGGCAGAAAAAAAGAATAACTCCCGTTCTGTCATTCTACCCGCCCATTATTTTATCAATCTCTATGGCTTTGTCAACTGCAACTTTCGGCAATGGCTGCTTCTGGTGTACAGAGGCCATTTTTCAGCGCATCGCAGGTGTGCACACTGTGGTATCTGGCTACACCGGAGGCAAAGTCAAAAATCCTACCTATCGGGAGGTGTGCTATGGCCGCACCGGCCATGCAGAGGTGATTCAGATCAGCTTCGACCCCGAGATCGTGAGCTTCGAGAAGCTGCTGGAAATTTTCTGGAAAACCCATGACCCCACTACACTCAACCGTCAGGGAAATGATGTAGGAACCCAATACCGTTCGGCTGTGTTTTATCATGATGAAAAACAAAAGCAACTCGCCGAGCATTACAAGGCAAAGTTGGATGCTTCGGGCATATTCGCCGACCCCATTGTGACAGAGATCACCCCTATTTCTGAATTTTATCCGGCTGAAGACTACCACCAAAATTATTTCAACGAAAATGGGAATCAACCCTATTGCCGGGTGATTATCCAGCCCAAAGTGGAGAAGTTTCTCCAGGTATTCGGAGAATGATATATCCATCATGGAGCATAGCGCTGGAGACAGAGGTTTCCAGCGCTATTTGTATAACTTGAAGTCATTATCCATTCATCCTATCTACATGAGAAACTTCGCCCTCCTCGTTTGCACAATTGCCATTCTCAACGCTTGTGCTCCTGCGCCCGAACAGCCCGCAGATGAGGCATCCGTTCCCGCCAGGGAATATTACCAACTGAAGACCTACACCTTTGATACTGACTCGCAGGTGGCTGCGACCGAAGCCTATTTGGAGCAGGCACTGCTCCCCGCGACCAAGGCGCTGGGGATGGGGCCTGTAGGCGTTTTTAAACCTCGGCCCAATACAGAAGATACTACCCGAAGGCTTTTTGTCCTGATGCCATTCAGGTCCTTGGAAGAATTTGCCGTATTTGAGCAATCCCTGGCCCAGGATAGCAGTTATCTCGTACGGGGCGCTCCCTACCTGAATGCTCCTCACGATCTGCCTCCATATCAGCGGATAGAGTCAGTGCTACTGCTGGCATTCGAAGATATGCCAATGATGGCCACGCCAAAGCTCGATGGGCCGAGGGAGGAGCGAGTGTATGAACTGCGGAGCTACGAATCAGCTACTGAAGCCATTTATCGCAACAAGGTGGATATGTTTAATGCTGGTGGAGAGGTGACCCTGTTTGACAAACTTGGCTTTAATGCCGTCTTCTACGGTGAGGTGATCTCTGGCGCGCACATGCCCAACCTCATGTACATGACCACACACGCCAATCAAGAGGCGCGAGATGCCAACTGGAAGCTGTTTGTAGAGGCTCCAGAGTGGATTGCCCTCAAAAGTGATCCCAAGTATCAACACAATGTTTCTCACATCGACATCACTTTTCTCTATCCCACAGCCTATTCAGCATATTGATTCACCCGGGTGAAGGCGATCCCCATCTCAACAAAGGGATCGCCTTCTTCCATGATATTTGCGCCATATGCCTAGAATCACTGTTTGCTCCCTTGCGTGGATCTTATTCTGGCTGGGCGCTCCCATCTACTCCCAGGGGCAAATCTGCTCGGGAAATCTGGGCCGAAATATTTTTGAGGAAGGCGATTTCGGGTCTGGGGCTGCTAATATCCCCTTAACAGACCCTCAAATTGCCCCAGGCTACTTTTACGACCCTACGCCACCGCCCTACGACGGAAGCTATTGCCTGACCAACAACATTGCCCGATGGTCAAGCTCTTTTAGCTGGATGCAGATCCAGGATAATAGCCCCGACCCAAATGGATACATGATGGTGGTCAATGCCAGCTACGATCCCGGCCTTTTCTATGAGCAAACAGTGGAGGGCCTTTGTGAAAATACTGCCTATGTTTTCACCGCAGATGTGTACAATCTCATTCGATCGGGGTCTAACAATCTCAAGCCCAATGTGTCTTTTCTGATCGACGGAGTTGAATTTTATAGTACAGGATTGATCCCGGAGAATCAAAGATGGAATACCTACGGATTTGGGTTTTCTACCCTGCCGGGTCAAACCACAGTGACACTTTCTCTGAGAAATAACGCAGCGGGTGGCATTGGCAATGACCTGGCACTGGACAACATCACTTTTCGCCCTTGTGGGCCCGAGGCGCTGATATTGCCCACAGAAATCGCCAATATTTGCGAAGATGGCTCTTCCATCAACCTATTTGCCACCATCGTTGGCAACCAGTATGAAACGCCTGTGTTGCAATGGCAGCGAAGCGCTGATCAGGGTGCTACCTGGACAGATATTCCCGGTGCCAATGACACCATCTACCCGCACAGCATTCTTTCAGGGGGCGACTACTACTATCGGTATCTCCTGGCAAATGATCCTGCCAACCTGCTCAATGACAAATGCCGGGTTGTGTCCAATGAAAAAATTGTGAGGGTGATCCCTAAGTTCTACACGGTGATTGACACGATCTGCGAAGGACTTACCTATCCATTCAATAATGGATTGCTGCGCGCCTCCGGCACCTATATCGACAGCCTGAAAACCTCGATTGGCTGCGACAGCATCGTGACGCTCCTGCTCACGGTCACTCCCGACCCCGGAATAGACGCGATCTTCAGCTTGCAAGATCCCAGCTGCTCCTATCTCACGGATGGAACTGTTCTTTTGGAAGCCATTGCGCGGGCTACACAGCCCACCAAGATCTTGTTCAACTCACGCATTATTTCCCAAGGAACTCCCCAGTCCAATCTTCAGGCAGGCCCCTACTCCATTTCGATAGAAGACCGCTACGGTTGCCGGCTCGACACGCTGCTCAGACTTAACCTCCCCGAACCATTTGTCATTGATATCGGTCCAGACTGGGAAGGCCTCGCAGGTGACACGCTGCTCCTCAAGACAATCTCTAATTTCCCGGTAGGCCGCTTTAACTGGCAGCCTTCTGGACAGATCAATTGTGAGACCGATTGCGATTCTCTGGCATGGATTCCACCGAGCAGTATGCAACTCAGCCTCAGGGCTATCTCTCAAAATGGCTGCATAGCTACTGATTCCCTGTTCGTAAGGGTGACACAACTCCGCAATATTTTCATCCCCAGTGGCTTTACGCCTAATGGAGACGGAAGCAATGACTTTTTCACCGTGTATGGCAACGTGCCCAGCGCCCAGGAAGTGGATCGATTTGTGATTTACGATAGATGGGGAAAAGTGATGTTTGAGCGAAGCAGTATGAGCCTGAACGAACCCTCAACCGGATGGGATGGCAGGATGATGGGCCGATTGGCTCCAGAAGGGGTGTATCAGTATGTAGCCTACGTCAGGTTTTTGGATGGCAGGATTGTGCCATTTTCTGGATCGGTGACATTGCTGAGGTAGTTCGTGACGCATCAACCTGATCGAGACAAATAGGAGTCACCCCAAAAAATCAGATTGGCTCATGACTTGTCTCACAAGAAAACGCCCATTTATATAGCCACATCCGGGGCACTGGGATTTACTAAAAAAACCAACCGGAAGAGCGGGACAAAGGCCCAAAATCAGGATGGTTTTGTAATTTGAGCCATCATGCATCAGGTTCTCCACGCCTACAAGCTTCGGCTCACCAATCTCAGCCAG
>JANQTF010000175.1:0-3007 GCA_030731845.1 Bacteroidia bacterium
TTCGGATACCAAGCAGTTTGGGCATACAATGTATGACATTTCCGAGCCATTGCATTTCATCCGTTGCAAAAAACGAAGCGTGAGCGACAGACGAAGAAGAAGCATCCATCGCCTAAGGTGTGGATCCAATGTTGGCTTCCCTTTTTTGTCTGGTAAGCAGCTTGTCAATTCTCCATGTAACTCGTAACGAACGAGCGGCAGGATAAGGTCAGGTCAGGTCATGAGACATCAGGATGATAAGGTGAAAAGGGTTCACTTATCAGGATCAATATAATCCCTCATACCGCAAAGCTGCTCCTCTGGCTTTTTGCCTGATGTGCTTTCTCATTTATCCGGTAAAGCGGCGATGTCTGCCGGACAGTCCCACTCGATCCTGGCTAGCTGCGCTTTCAAGGCTTAATTGGATCATTGCTATGACGCTATCTTACTTCAAAAGTCAGCGTCGCCCAGTTTGATTCATAGTCGAAGTTCTCCTCCTTGCTTTCGAGCATATGAATGGTTGCGATATACCAATACCCAACATTACTGATTGGAAAACTGACCTCTCCGTTGGCATTTGTTCTGAGGGTAGTCTCCTCTTTTCCTTTCTCTTCGCGGTTTTTGCGTGAGCTGACATGTACTGTTTGATTGCCTAGCGGTTCTCCCAAATACAGGAGCTTGAAGGACATCATATCTCCGGGTGAAAGGCTGTATGGGTTTGTCAGAGGAATAAATTCTATGGGGTACCCCAGCCGGGTAGAAAAGTTGTCTGTTCTGCTTTCACCAACCTGCAGGATGGCTTTCACATGTTTGGAATATTTTTCATTGGCAACCTGGTTAGCAATCCCTCTGGTTCTTCTGTCCGAAATCACCTCTGTCAAGCCTTCATGCTCCAGGTAGTTGAAAAAGTCTTCGCCGCTGAGTTCGATAGCTCTTGGCTTTGTTGAAATCCCGGCCACATAAGTACCCGTATTCCCTGTCTTGAATGTTAAAAACGTGATTTCCCCTTGATCGTAGAAATCGTCTGCGGAGGGTACGAAAGCGTAATCAGGACCCAGGATTTGGGGATTGATAATCCTATCTCTTGTGATCACATTTTCACTCTCGTCAAATGTTCCGTTCAAGAGGTAGAGTTCTCCCTGGCTATGTTCCTCAAAAAAGTAGCTATCGGACTTTAGAAAAAGTTCGTGCGACGAGAACAGAAAAAACAGGGCCAATAAAATGAAGGTAGTTGATGTTCTTTTCATCTCAGTACTTTGATGTGTGCTTCATAGAATTGCATGATTCATATTTTCCTACTCGCGATTGACAGCCTAAATCAAACTGCGCAGAGCCTTGCCAACAGAAAAAGTATGTTAATTATTCAGCTTCCTGTCTTTATCCAGGATTTGCTTTTGTCGATCAAGAGTCCAAATATTGAAGCCTATAATGATCAAAATAAAGCCTATAATTTTTGAGGCAGACAGTTCCATCTGAGAGAGAAAGGCGAGATAGAATCCAGAAATAAAGAAGATATTCCGAAGTATAATAATGGGGTAATTGTTCGTCTTAGTCATTTTATCGTTTCAAATGTTACACAACGGTTTAGCTATGCGCCCAGGAGAACTCGGCAGCCTGAGACGAATGGCTCTGATTGACAGAAGTTACTATTTTTTGCAGTAATTCGTTTAGCCTGCACTTCCCTTTTTCCATATTTCACGCTTCTGCTGGGGTTGGGAATTTCTCCCTGGGGCTCAGTTCAATTACGTTTTGATACAGTTTAGTTTTTGTTGGCGATAGTTGTTTTTTCGATTCGTTCTTTCCTGTACAAATAAAATCCGAGACAGATCAATGAAGTAACAGTCAATGTCAGAGGTATCCCGGGGAGGTCCTCCCATAGCCAGCGAACTTCATGCTCATTGCCTCTGAATGGCAGACAAAGAACCAGCGAAAACATGGCGATGTACAATAAATAACTTTTCATGTTAATTTAGTTTTGATGAGTAATTCATTGTGGCAATTTCCATTCATTGATTCATTTAGCCAAGAAATGAAGGGTTGAAAAAGGGTTGATTTTTCTCTATTGAACTGACTATCAGCCCTTTAACTTTGACCTCAATTCCCTTCTGCTTTTGATGTTTAGCTTTCTGTATATTTGATTGATGTGTGATTTTAACGTGCTCTGTTCGATAAATAGCTCAGAAGTGATTTCTTTATTCGTCTTTCCCGAAATGATTAAATCATACACTTCTCGCTGCCTGGTAGTCAATTCATTGAGCAAAGAATCCATTTCTTCCCCATTCATTTTCGACTGTTGCTGAATTTGATTCGAAAGACTTGAAATTTTTCTGTTGCTGGTTTGAATATATATGACCACTAAGAAGGAGCTAACGACTACCATCAAAAAAATAACGATTGGGAATTCGCCTAGGATTAAGGTGACTTTTCCATCATTTGATCTGATTGAAATGGCTATGGATGACAATACGATAGCAGTTCCAATAAAATACTTCCTGTACTTTGCTAGTAGGTCTTTCGGTTTCATCAATATGTTGGCTGGAAACTATATACACTGACCCATTCCGTGTATTTCTTATTCGCATTCACCTTCGATTCCGCTTATCCCCCGATTTCTCCAGGCAACTCGTAACGAAGGAGGATTATGACACTGGTCAGATCATGAGACAAGCTGATCGGATGAATGTATTTCACCAATTAAGATTCAAAAAATCCCAGATACCACAAAGCTTCTCCCAGGCAAATTGATTGCACCTCAGGAAGGGCTGCACCTGCCGGGCAGTCCTACATCTTAGGATCTCTTCCGGAAGGCGGCACACTTAATAAACTTATATACACGATAAGCATTCCCCCCTATTTCCCATATTCCCCCTTTATACCTCCATACCTCCAACCCTTCCCCATCACCCCTGCAACTTCCGATTAAACATCTTGAACAGGGTTTCGAAGAACCAATTGCGGTCGGCGTTGACGGCGATTTCGAGAAACTTGTCGGCCTGGCCGACGATGGAGTGGAGATTGTTGATGGAGT
>JANQTF010000175.1:3017-4330 GCA_030731845.1 Bacteroidia bacterium
GCTGGGCTACTTGCCAGATGTCTTTTTCAGCGTAGAAATAATCTCTGCGCTCTCCGGATTTGTGCTCTTTGCTCAATAATCCCCAATCGATCAGGGCCCGGAGGTTCATATTGGCATTTCCCCTGGAAATATTCAATGCTTCCATGACTTCATCAGCAGATAAGGATGCCGGAGAAATAAGCAGTAGTGCATGAACCTGCGCCATGGTACGGTTGATTCCCCAATTGGAGCCGAGTGCGCCCCAGGCTTGAATAAACTTATCTTTTGCTTCGTCTAGTTGCATAATGCTGGTTTCGATCAATGAGGCAGGGTAAATATTCTATGTTGAATTTCAGGAATGAGAACAGCACTTCCAATGTTTTGTGTCATGTTCTCAGTAACTCTCCAAAAATTACTGAAAGTTTCGGAGAAACGGAATGTTAGGGTAACGGCTAAGTGGCAGGAATGGTTTTATCTGACAAAAATTCTTTCCTCGCCAATTGTGGATTACCCTGACTTGTTTCATGATCTATGTCGTATTCAGCGGGCCTTGGGCTTAATCCAATATTGTTTTTACCACAAAGGTCACAGAGGCATACACAGAGTTCTCTATTATTCAGCCGATTACTCTGAGCACTCTGTGCAAAACCTCTGTGATTCCCTGTGGTTTAATCGCTACGTAACCTCACTTGGGATACTCGCTGTTGTGATATCGAAGCTCGCTGTTTCATTTTCCGATTTCTCTCCCCAACTTTGGCATCCTATGAAACTGTCCATTGTCATTCCAGCCTATAATGAAGAAGCGACCATCCAGACCATTCTGGATCGTGTGGCCTCGGTTGAGTTGATCGGTGAGGTGACAAAGGAGTTGATTGTCGTGAATGACAAATCTTCTGACCAGACGGAGCAGAAGATTAAGGAATGGCAAATCGCTAATCCGGATCCAAGCCTGAATTATCAGGCGCATGAGACCAATCAGGGAAAAGGGGCTGCCTTGCACACAGGCATCCGCCACGCCAGTGGTGATTATATCATCATTCAGGATGCTGATCTTGAATACGATCCCAGAGAGTACAATCTCCTGCTAAAGCCCGTGATCGAAGGGTATGCCGATGTGGTGTATGGCTCCAGATTTCTGGGCGGTAAACCACACAGAATTCTCTTTTTCTGGCATTCACGAGGAAATAAACTCCTGACACTTCTCTCCAATATCATGACAGGCCTCAATCTCACCGATATGGAGACCTGCTACAAAATGTTTCGCAGAGATATTATTCAGAACCTGGATTTGCGAGAAAAACGCTTCGGATTCGAACCCGAAGTCACTGCCAAAG
>JANQTF010000176.1 GCA_030731845.1 Bacteroidia bacterium
CCTCGGAGCCATTTTTTCTGCCGAAGGAAAATACACAGAGGCTAAATTGGCCCTAGACACTGCGATCAAAGCGGGGCTCCTGGCGAGCCCGGAGCCTTTTTCCAGGGAGCTTTCGGGGTGGTATCTCCAGCGAGCAGGCATCAAGGGCCGCCTGGGGGAGTTGGAGTCGGCGCTGCGTGATTGCCAGTTGTCCCTTCAAAAAATTCTACCCGGCTACCAGTCTTCCGGGCCTTTGGCCCTGGGAGATGCCCGGTATTATTCTCCCGAAAACCGCCTCTGGGAGACTTTTACCCTTCAAGGAAACCTGCTCTATCAATGGTTTGAGAAAGCCAATCGGGAAGATTATCTCTTCGCAGCTTTGCGTGCCCATGAGGCTGCCATGGAAGTAGAGGCACTTCAACTCCGGGCATTGGCCTATGATGAATCCTCGCTCAACCTCCTGGCATCCAATCGGCAGCAGAAAAATGAAGCTGTAGCCATCGCCTGGCGCCTGTGGCAACTACAGCCCAGCCCAGAGCGCTACTTCAAGGTGCTGTCTATTGCGGAGCGTTCGCGAAGCCTGATGCTTCAAGACCGCAAGCGGCAGCTCGACCTCATGGCAGGCCGACAGGCAGATCCTGTCTTGGTATCTTCTCTCGACGAGGTGGATTCACTCATGGCTGTGGCCCAAGTGGCTCTTCGCGATCTCGATCCCGCTTCCATCGGATATTTGCAGCAAGAGGTCATGATTGATAGCCTTGTCAGCCGTAAACAACAACTGAAAGCCAGCCTGTCTCTGGCATCGCCTCTCTATGCTTCCGCCCGGTTTGGGGATCTTACCTTCTCGCTCAAGGATTTGCAGCTCGGCTTGCCCGAAGGGGTTTTGGTGGCTTCCTATTTTCTTGGGGAGGGAGAAATGTTCCTCTTTGGAATCAGCCATGACCACACCGACCTCCTGCGCATTCCGCTGGAAAAGGATCTCCTTGCCCAGATCAATGAGCTATATGCTTCCGTCACGTCTCCTTATATGGGTCAGCCTTCTTCACTGGGAAAATATGATGATATCCGACGAAGGCTCTCTCTCCATTTGTATGAGCAAGTCCTTCAACCCCTGACTTCCCAACCTGCTTTTTCGGGGCTTTCCCGGCTTTGGATCATTCCAGACGGAATCATCGGTCGGGTGCCATTTGCCCTGCTTCATACGGCTCCCTTTTCTGGGAAATACTATGCCGAGGAACCGTTTTTGGTCAAATCTATGGCGCTGGGAATGGCCAATAATCTCACGCTGTTGTTTTTGCAAATGAACGGCACAGTATCAGCTGAAGAAGCCGAATTGCTGTGTGTGGCGCCATCCTACCAGAGTATGGGGGGAGGAGGCTCACGAGCCGTGGGTACTGAGTTGGCTTTGCCAGTGCCCCAAGGTGTCAGGTTGGTGTTTCACCTTCAGGAGGCCAATTACCTTCATCGCCGCTATGGTGGTGGGTTTTTATTCGAATCAAAGGCCACCGTGCCTCAATTTCTGGATGAAGTGGAGCATTATTCCCTCCTTCATTTTTCTGGTCATGCCCAGCCAGATAGCGCCACTGGCTTGTGGAACTTTCTGGCCCTCGAAGCGGAGGCAGGGTCATACGATGCCTTTGCCCCTTTTTGGCAACCACAAATTCTCGCCCTCCGGATGCAGGCTCAGATGGTGTTTTTAAGCGCATGTGAAACCAGCCGGGGCAAATTTTATCAAGGCGAAGGCCACAGTAGCCTTGCCCGGGCATTTTTGTACGGAGGCGCCTCTTCGGTCGTGGCCACCCTGTGGCAAATCGACGATAGCGTGTCGCTAAGATTTGCCGAACGATTTTACCTCAATCTGGAACAAGGCCTCAGCAAGGATGTCACTATGCAGCAAACCATGCTCAGCATGATTGCCGAAAATCGTCCTCCCTATGCCTGGGCGCCTTATCTGCTGTGGGGCGATGCTCGCGAGATTTCTCTCTCGCCTCAACAGCCATTGTGGCCTTATGTGCTCGTGATTGCCGTGTTATTGGCCCTGCTGGGTGGGATTTATCTCAGAGTTCGGATCAGAAAACGAGAGCTCTGAGAGCGACCCTGGTGTTTTACCCGAATCACATACATTCCTGCTGCCAATCCTTCCACGGGGAGGTGAATCGTCGCTTCGGTTGATTCCTGCTTCAAAGATCCTTCTTTGACGATTTTTCCGGTTAGGTCCATCAACTCCATGTGAATGTCGAGGTTGGGATTGAGGCCCGACAGGGCCAGGGTAGGCTCGGGTTGATAAAGGACCTGCATGGAAAAACCAGTTGGCGCAAGCAGGGCAGATTTTTCGATGATGTTGGAGAGAATGCGTCGGCCATCTTCGAGCTGTGCTTCTAGCCGATATGTGGCAGTCAGGTGACCGGGTTCCCGGTCGATAAAGGCGTATTCTTCGCCATCAAGCAGGGCAATCTGTTGCCAAAAGGTCTGCTCTTTGCGCATAACACGAAAGGCGTTGACGCGCTCATCAAGCCGATTCCAAAAGATAGCAAAGCCATCCTCTTGAGATTTACCCTCCAAAACGATAGAAACAGGCAGCAAACAAGAGCCTGGCGTGGAACCCTGTGGAGGAGCGAGCCCGGCGGTGATCGCGCTTCCGCCGGAGCCATTGGTAGCTCCCTGGGTAGCATTGGAGCAGGCCTGGGCCACTCCTGCCGTGCCAGCAGTGAGGGTGGTTGTGGCGCTGCCAAGACCCACATTGCTCCAGATCACCCCACCGGAACCGCCGCCGCCGGGGCCTTCGCAATTGATCTTGGTACTGCCACCGTTGCCGCCTTTGGCTTCAAATGTGAGGGTAGCGCCGTCGATCAGGTTGGCATGAAGCAGAATGCTGCCTCCAGCGCCGCCTCCGGCATTTCCGTCGGAGCCAATAACAGCGACAGAGCCACCGTTGCTACGGATGCTGCCTGTGCCGGTGATCACATTGGCCCAAATGATGACCATGCCGCCGCCATTTCCGCCATCGCCTGATTCGTTGTTGTTGTCGTCACCCGCGCCACCGCCGCCGCCAAAGAAGGCACGCTGCTGCGTGGCGCTGTAGCCAAAAGCCCCGAGGGTTTTTCCGCCGAGACCAGGATTATTGCCCGAGCAATTGAAGATGGTAGTAGATCTGTTGCCACCTTGCCCACCTTGTGCAGCATTGCTGCCACCGCCACCGCCGGAGTTGTGGCCATTTCCGCCGCCGCCGCCATTGGCGAGTGCGCCTTTGCCGTGTTCTTTGCCGGGAATGGAAACAGCTATCCCTTCTCCTTTTTTCCCTCCCGATAGATTCGCTGCTACGGCCGATGCGTAAAAATAGGCGGGGGCGCTGGTAAATGGGACGCAAGAGCCTCCCATAGTATTCAAGGTTTGCTCCCCGCCTCGAAATCCTTTTTCCGATACATCAATCAGGCCATCGAGATAGAGGGTGTCTTGGACATAAAGCGCCACGATGCCCCCTTTTTGCCCGTCGAATGCTGGAGCGGTGAGGGTGCCGACGACTTTGGCATCCATGTATTGGGGCACTTTGATCACCTGGATGCGGCTTTTCACCACGCTGGTATCGTAGTAGGTCTGCGTGAGTTTGGTCAGGAGCAACAGTTCGTTGCTGTTGACAGCGCATACTCTCGCAAGCTCAAAAGTGCCTGCCCCACGGAGGTTGGTAATGTTGCCAAAGGAGGCTGAATTGCTTTCATTGACCTGCGCTCCCTGGGTCTGATAAATCATCACGAGGTCGTCGTAGGCGAATGTGCTGGCGACCGCTGCATTGGCCACCATGATTTTGCTATCGGCTGTGTCCACGCTCTGGGCATAGACAAAGGTGTTGATAGAGCCAGATATGATCGTGGGCTGGGCTAGAAAGGTGAGAGGGAAAAGCCAACCGAATAGGGAGAGAAAGAGTGTGGTTCGGAAGGAGAAACCTTTCATTGTGGACGATGATTAAGTGACTTGCGAGAATTTGGTTGGTTGATTCATGAAGCAAATTGTGGAAAATTCTTTCGCAATCGACCAATTCTATGGTGAATGCGGGATAAGGCTGTAAGTTTGGTGTGTACCAAAGGTTGTTCTGTGCTTCATATTCGCAAAATAAGGTTGTTGTTGCAAACGCTTTCCATGAGGAAAGTGTGGAACTTCACGTTGATCTGGCTGTCGTTTTATGTTTCGAAATGGCTCAAAAAGCCCGTACACCGTGGGAATCCAATCAAGGTGGGATTTGAGCCCACAACATCTTGCAATCTGCGCTGCCCCGAGTGCCCGAGTGGCTTGCGCTCATTTACCCGGCCCATCGGCATGGCACAGATGGACCTTTTTCGCAAGGCCAT
>JANQTF010000177.1 GCA_030731845.1 Bacteroidia bacterium
GGCGGCAATGATGGGTTGAATACCATCATTCCCTATGGCGACGATCGCTACTACCAACTGCGCAACCGCATCGCCATCCCCGAGGCGGATGTGATCCAGATTGGAAAGGTGCAAGGGCTGCATTCGGCCCTGGAGCCACTGGAAAAGCTATTCGGCGAAGGGGAGATGACGATTCTTAATTCAGTGGGCTATCCCAATCCCAACCGGTCGCACTTCCGGTCGATGGACATTTGGCACAGCGCCTCCTCCGCAGATCAATACTGGGACGACGGGTGGCTGGGCCGCTACCTCGACCATGCCTGCACGGGCTGCGCTCAGCCACATAATGCCATCGAAACCGATGACAGCCTGAGCCTTGCGCTCAAAGGCAAGACCCTCAATGGCCTCGCCATGCGCAATTCCGAAGCCCTTGCGCGCAGTGCGCATGACCCTTTTCTTCAGGCTAGCGCCAATCATCACCCTGCAGATCCGGCAAGCGATCTGGGCTATTTGTACAAAACCCTCACCGGAACCATGAGCTCGGCAGAATACCTGCTGGAGCAAGTGGGTCGCACGCCCAATCCCACAGGGTTCCCGGTCAACGATCTCGGCAGACAGCTTCAGCTCGTCTCCAAACTGATCCTCGCCGGAGCCGAGACTTCGGTCTTCTATGTGTCGATGACGGGCTTCGACACCCACGTGCGGCAGCAGCCTGCCCATCAGCGATTGCTGCAGCAATATGCTGAGGCAGTGGCGGCGCTGCGCAATACCCTAACAGCCGCCGGGCAATGGGACAACACCCTCGTCATGACCTTCTCTGAATTTGGCCGCCGGGCGGAAGACAA
Source organism: Bacteroidia bacterium (assembly GCA_030731845.1). GTDB lineage: Bacteria > Bacteroidota > Bacteroidia > J057 > J057 > JANQTF01. Next base: position 825 of record JANQTF010000177.1, read on the forward strand.
TGCCGGTGCCGGCACCGATCACGGCAAAGCCAACAACCTTTTCCTCATGGGAGGCGACCTGCGCAAGCCCGGCATTTTCAATGCCTCGCCTAACCTCGGCAAGCTCGACGATGGCGACCTGAACTGGGAAATTGATTTTCGCCGCGTATATGCCACCATCCTCAACAAATGGCTCAAGGTAGATGATGCCGCCATCCTCGGTCAACAATTTGATTTGCTGCCGTTGGTGTAGGGATGCGGGATTCTAAGGAAGCGTCAAAAAATAATATCCGCTTTTGACTTGATCCCTTCGACTTCCATTCGACTCCGCTCAAGGCAAGCGCTCAGGACAGGCTCTTGCACGAATCCGGCGTCAGAAAAATCCTCATTTGGCTCGCCAAACTCGGTTTTCCTTCCTTGTCTTCGCACAAGATCTCTACGCAAAATCGGGAGGTTATTTTTCTCCGCTTCCTAAGAACTTAGATACCAGGAGGATTGTCCTGTTGCTTTTTAATGTGGTCTCCTGTGGGAGTCAATCTGTAAGATTGTTTGGAGCTTCTGGGTTTATTAGGGGTGGTCATTTCTACATAGCCCCCTTCTATGGCTGGCTTTAAGTAATTCTCCGAAAAATTTTTCTTGTCAGCCAAAGAAAGCCTCTCTTGCAAATCTGATCTACTTAATTCTCCCTCCAAAACCTGAAGAAGCTGTTTGACTTGGGGGGTAACTTGGGGGGTGACCTTTTGGTATAGCACCACCATCATTCCACCAAAAGCTTCTTTGAATTCAGGAGCGGGCAGTCCTGCTTCCTGGCATGCTTTGAAAATCTTGAGGGTGCCGTACCCCCACAAGTCGAGATAGCCAGCTCGGAACAGGGCATCTGCAATGAGGGGATTTCTGGGCCGGGAAATGTGGAGAGCACTGCAGGAGGCTGTCACAATAGCGTAGTTTTTTACCGCTATGACGCTAAGAAAACGGCAAGGCCGCAAAGGAATTGGCAGTGATAGATCCTTCGCGCTCTTGGCGAAGCCTTGGCGTCTTTGCGGTGATTGATTAAAGGACTTCTAAGACAGCCTGTAGCAGGGGTGAATCACCAAAAAAGCCGCCTCCTCTCGGAAGCGGCTTTTGTATGTTCAGCGAGAAAAGAGCGAAGCTCTATTCTGCAATCGTCATCTCTTCGATGAGGCGAGTGGCTCCCGCAAATTTGTCCACGACAAACAGTACGTAGCGAATGTCCACAGAGATGGTTCTGTTGAACTGTGGGAAGATGTAGATGTCAGAAGCCATAGACTCCCAGTTTCCATCAAACGCACAACCGATGAGCTGTCCTTTGCTGTTGAGCACAGGCGAGCCGGAGTTACCACCGGTGATGTCATTGTTGGAGAGGAAGCAGAGGTGCATCGTGCCATCTTCAGCTGCGTAGCGACCGTAGTCTTTGGCGGCGTAGAGGTCTTTCAGTTTTTGAGGAACCATGAACTCTTCGTTGGTCGGATCTTCTTTTTCCATCACACCAGCGAGGGTGGTGTAATAGTTATAGAAAACGCCATCGGCGGGTTCGTAGGCCACTACTTGCCCGTAGGTCACGCGCATGGTGGAGTTGGCATCAGGGTAGAAATTTTTGTCTGGATTCATTTCACGAAGGCCTTCCATGTAGGTCTTGCGAAGCTCCCCGATTTGATACTGGTAGCCGCCGTAGGCCATGCCTACATTGCCTCTGAAAAACACGATGATGTTTTGCAGGTAAGACATCAATGGATCTGCGCCCAGGACATCAGCATTTGGTGCGTTGAGGAATGCCATGTTGCGCGCTTCATCTGTGAAGATAGAAGTAGCAAACACCATGTCGGCCCAGGCAGCGAGTTTTTCCTCATCGGTCATGACTACTTCAGGAACCACCATGGGCAGCACTTCAGCCACGTCTTTTTTCTTTTTCTTCTTCTTTTTCACAGGCTCTTCTACCACTTCTTCTACCAATTCCACTACTGGCGGGTTGATGATGTCGTTGAAGATGGGCGGGCGCATGTTTTCAGGAACATTGTTGTAGAAACTCAGGACAGAAGCCTTGAAGATATCTTTGTCGATATCGTAGAAGTACTTTTCGAAGTGCTCGCCAACGCCTGCTTTCATTTCGTTTGCCGCTTCTTGAACAGTGGCTTCGTCGGCCATTGGCAACATGCGGGCAAATCCGAGATAGTCGAGCGCATAGGTGGCGGCATCAGCCGAGAAAACCCCAAGATTGAGGTAGCTCATGAACTGATCAACGGGCTGATAGTTGGCGTTGAGGTCTTTGATATCGGTTAGCACCGCGCCATATTTTTCTTTTCTGTCAGGATCGGCATCAGCCCAGGCCTGAAACTCTTTGTTTTCTGCAGCGCGCTCGCCCACTACGTCATAGCGCTTCATCATGGTGGTTTGCCCGATGAGGTACTTGTAATAGTTCATGAGGCTGGCATAGTCAGAAGCGAGGGCAATGCGCACCTTGTCGCTTTGGTCCATGGCCTTTTTCATGATGGTAGTTTTGTCGCCAAGGAGCTGAATGCGGTCGCCGTTGGTTTGGTCAAGAGCAAGCTGAATGTCGCTAGCGGTGAGGTAGCGGGTGGTGGAGCCGGGGTAGCCCATGATCATGGCGTAATCCATTTCTTCTACGCCACCGAGAGAGATGGTGAAGTGAACCGGAGGAGCGAATGGCTTGTTGTCGGCAGAATATTCTGCTGGCTCGTTGCCTTCGCCGGCATACACGCGCAGCATAGAGAAGTCGCCGGTGTGGCGTGGCCACATCCAGTTGTCGGTGTCAAAACCGAATTTTCCAATAGAGCTGGGGGGAGCAGCTACGAGGCGCACGTCGCTATACACTTTGTACACAAAGAGATAGTACTCCAGGCCTTCAAACACTGGCTCGATTTCTACTTCGTAGTAATCAGCATCAAAGCCGAGGCGCTCCATTACTTCTGATTCTACTTCTGCCATTTTGCTTTCCATGTCTTCTACAGGCTGCCCATCTTCCATGAGTTTGCCTGTAACATCCTCTGAATAAACAAGATAGGCCACGGTAGAGCCCGGGATGGGGAGTTCTTCTGCAAAGCTTTGAGACCAGAAACCATCGGTGAGGAAGTCTTCATCTTCACTACTGAGGGTAGCGATGGCATCGTAGGCACAGTGGTGGTTGGTGAGGATGAGGCCCTGTCCGGAGATCATCTCTGCCGTACAGCTGCCGCCATTGAGCTTCACAATTCCCTGGTGGAGGCTGTTTTTGCTGTCGCTGTACACATCAGCTGCGGAAAGTTCAAAGCCAAGGGCTTTCATTCCTTCAGCATTTTGCTCGATTTTGAAAGGCAACCACATCCCTTCGTTGGGACGTACACGTGCCTGTTCTACTGTCTGCGCCAAGCCCAGTACCGGCAACATGAGCACGGCAATGAACAGGCGGCGAATCCAGAATTGATTCATAAGCGTAATTGAAGTATTTCTAAAATGTTGATCCATGCAAATTACAAAGGAATCCCGGT
>JANQTF010000178.1 GCA_030731845.1 Bacteroidia bacterium
AGCTCCATGAGCACCTGCCCACGGGCAAAGTGTGCCGGCCCAAAGTCTTCATCGATGGCGAGCACAAACTCGTAGGCTTCGAGCCCCATTTCATAATTCCCAATCTTGCGGAGAAGATTTCCCAGATGATACCATACAGCGCTGCTGTAGGGATAATCATCGAGATAGGTATGATACAGCTGAATGGCTTCTACGGTTCTGTCCTCAGATTCGAGCAAGAAGGCAAGCTCATAGAGTGCGTCTTCAAACTCGGGATCGAGCTCAAGGGCATCGCGATAGTACTTTTCACTTTCTACGACGAGCCTTGCGATCTGGGCAATGTTGCCCATTTGCAACAGAAACTCTTCAGGCTGATCAGCCTGAAGGATGTGATCTTTGAGTAATTGAATGGCCCCTTCGTAGTCTTCCACCTGTGCCAGGATATCGGCATGGAAATGAAGGAACTCAATTTCAGAGGGTGCGAGGTGGCGTGCATGATCGATAAAATCGAGCGCTTGTTCAAAGGCACCTTTCTCTACCGCAATTTGCGCTTTCTTCTGATACAGATCGGCGCTACTGGGGTGAGTCTGCAAGGCATACCCGATGAGCTGCTCCGCCTTTTTCAAGTCGTTGCTACGCAGGTAGTATTGGTAGATCTGATCGACCTCTACCAAATCGAGGAAGGCATAACTATCCTCACGCAGCATCCGCTCAAATTCGCGGGCGCTTTGCTTGGCATGTTGCTCCTCATAATCATGAAATCCGAATGATCCTTCCATGGCATCAGGTCCGATTTCTTATCCGTCTTCCGCTAGTCATCCTCATCAAATATATAAGAACTTTGTTAGGGAAGCGAATTGCTTATTTAGTCTTTTTTCCGTAGGTGACAAGAGCGACTCCCACGAATACGAGCATCATGCATAACATCTGCATCCACCCGATGTGCTTGTTTGGCAAAAAGGCTGCCAAAACCGAGACAATGACAGGTTGGAGGTAGATATACACCCCTACCTGAGAAGAAGGAACGCGCTTGAGTGCATAGGCATTCAAGCTATAAGCCAGGACAGTGACCCCTAGCACGAGATAGGCCAATCTTCCATACACGGTCCAGTCCATGGCAGCCCAATCTGCTGCCATGATGGCAGGCACGCCAAAGGGAACATTGATCAGAGCCGCAAGCCCAAAAATCCAGGCCATGATGGTGATCACATCGTAGCGTTTCATCAATGGTTGCACCAATACCAAATAAATGGCGTAACTACAGGCGTTTGACACCACTAGGAGGTCTCCAACGAGGGTATCGGCCTCCAAATCGATGGTTCTGCCCGCCACGCTGAGGAGCAGTGCGCCGGAAAAGGAGACGATCAACCCAATGATTTTGGGAAGATTCAACACCTCTGCCCGGGCCAGATATGCAACCAGAAATACAAAGATCGGGGAGGTAGTCATGATCACCGAAGCATTGACTTCGGTGGTTCTGGCAAGACCCGCAAAGAACAAATTTTGGTTCAAAATTGCCCCGAAAAATGCGCAAAGTATCAATCGGTAAATGTCCTTGCGCGGTGGCACTTTCACTAGCCGCCCCATGCCTGTGCCTAGCAGAATGAGCAATAGGGCACTTCCTCCCGTGCGGATCGCAACTGCACCTGCGGGAGACAAGAAATCAAATACGCCTTTTGCTACAAAATAGTTTCCTCCATATAGCAAAGCTACCGTCAGCAAAGCTCCGTGAGCTTTGAGGTCTGCCCGAAACGAGGGGATACGTGGGGTGCTAGCGGGAAACCAGGGTTTCACTCTGTTTTTCCGGCCTTCATCCATTCTTTGGCTACCGCCTGCTGAAAGTGTTGCAATACCGCTGCTTTCCCCCAATCTGCTTTTTCCTCCTCACTCCATAGGCTTGGAAAGAAAATTACTTTCTGATGCTTTGGTGGGAGAAATTGACGCCAGTTTGTTCCGCCAGTACCTTCTACCTTATTTTCTCCATAGATCAGATGGCGCGAGGCAGCAGCGAGGTGACTCAACTTCCAGTACACATTCACATATTGATCAAAGTCACGGAGCAACTGCCGGATTTCTTCCGACTCTTTGATTTCCTGTGAAGCCAGGTGAAAGAGGTAGGCCAGGTTGCGAGACTGGTATTTGGTAATGAACCTCAATAGCGATTCGTCATACATTTCCTCAAACGCTTCGAGGGTGATGGTTTTCTTGCCTGTTTCAAGGTCTATTCCTCCTTTTTTCCAATAAATCTGCTGATACATCTCTTCGAGACTCGCAGACTCGTCGTCTTCAGTTCCTTCCTGAAACAGATTGCTGAGGGTCGTGCTCATGAGCTCAATATGGCGAAACTGCACCGATTGAAACCCACTGGCTGGCAGAAGGGCCATTCTGAACTTGCGAAGTTCATCTTTGTCCATGCCCGTGACCATGATATCGAAGCTACTGCTCAGATGCCGGAAATAATTGTTCATCCGCTTGACGCGCTTGATCCAGTTGCCCGCGACAAGGTATTCGCTGTTTTCCCCCTTGTCAGCCGTGAGCGCATCCAACTCCAGCTTCACGAGCTTAAACATGAGCTCGGTGATCTGATGATAGGTGATGAAGATGACCTCGTCGGGGAAGGGTGTGCGGGGGTTTTGCAGGCCCAGCAGGCTATCGAGGTGAATGTAGTCCCAGTAGGTGAGACCATTGGAGTAATAAAGACCTTCCAGATAGGACATCATGTCTTGTCCGAGGCCACTATACTTTTCTTCCAGCTTGCTTAGTTTATCGAGAATCTCGGTAAGCTGATGCTTCCATTCTTTTTCCGCCATGGGAGAAGTTCGTTTCGGGCCGCAAGATAGGAAAAATCAGTCCTTCTCTGATGAGAGTTGTCATTGTTTTAGGCACAGGTGAGCCTCTCGCTGAACGAAATGGCGGTTATGGAGCCAAAAATAATGATTGAGGAATGCGCAGCTAAGCGCAAAGACGACCTACCAACACAAAAACAGCCGGCAAAATCACCTGATTGGGAGGTGGCCGAAAACGCCTAACCAGAGCGGGAGCTCTATCGGGAGATGAGCACAAGCTCACCAAAATCGAGATTGCAATGGATCATGGTCACCTGGGCATCAGGGAGATTTTTGGCAGCGGCATTCTCAAAGGTGGGTTCGGGTGTGTTTTGCAGCTTCGAAAACCCACTCTCATCGCCAACTTCTGCTTTTGCGAGCACCCCTGTTTTTACTACTACTCTCACTGGATTTTTGCTACTCACGACCACGAGGCAATCTCCCACCCCATTTCTAAGCTCAATGATGGGGAGTTCTGCGATTTCTTTGGGTTTTTCTCCCAGCATGAGCTTTGTATCTCCCATATCATTTTGGACCTGAACCAGCTTGGCGCGAGAAAGCTCGAGGTGCTTTAGTACGACGGTGGAATTGGCAGCATGCACATGCATTTTCTGCATGGTTGTCTGGTTGGGCTTGCTGTAGGTGATCACCAGATCGGAGAATGCTGATTCTACAGAGAGATTGTGCAGGGTAAGGTGGGACAAATCCAACAGGCTGGATCCACTGCCGAGGTGCAGGCTCAGGTCGGTGGACATGGTGGGATCGGGCCTGAATTCAGAACGTACGGCACCCACTTCACGCTGAGAAGCCATGGGATCCACCCGATAGGTTTTTCGGAGATTTGCTTCAGGAGCGGCATTGCTTGCGAGCGCTCCGCTGCGGTGCACGATGGCTTCCTGATAGGCATTGCCATTGCTTGCGAGGCGATTGGAAACCAGCCACTTGGTAGAGGTATCGGCGGCAGAAATTCTGGCTTGAGCATCTCCACATTTGCCAGATTCACTCAGAAACAGCTCACCCCCGGACACGTGCACTTGCAAAAAAAGATGAGAGGCAGCGGCATTGCCGGGAACATTTGTTTCCCTCACCTGAGACTCCTGACTCCATCCCCAATGAGGAACGACCAAGAGAAGCAAACAAGGGAAAGCAATCAGATTCTTCATAAATAATGTATTCAACTGTGCCCGACCAAAACAAAAAAGCTCCGGAGAAGCTAATTCACTCATTCTCACGCATATCCCATAAGATCGAAGCTCTCCATAGAACGACAAGGGGTCAAAAGGGTTTCATCTCCATTTACCGAATTGGAGCCGAATATAACACAGCAAAATCGCATCTCTGTACATCTAATATATGAAATTTTGAATGGCAGATCATCCTTCATTTAGATTTTGCGTATTTACTCTGCTCCCAGAACTTCCAATCTCAACCCCTAGACTTGAGTTCTGAAAAAAGTTTGCAAAAAGAGTTTTACCGGGACATTTATTTTTAGGAGTTTCGCGGTCAAATGTCAAAAGAGCTTCGACACATAGAGCCATTTTTTGGCTGGCTGGATCACTATAGCCATGATCAGGATGCAAAGTCACCTTTTCATGGGGTAGATCATAACCTCTTCGAATTCGACAGAAGGGTTTACAACGTTCCAGCTCACCCCCTTTGGGACGATTTTGGATCTGAAAGTCTCCTGGTCAAAATACTTTTTGCAGATTATCGTAATGGATATGCGATTCTGGAGCTTTTTGGTGAATGGAATGATCTTTATGACAACGACTTCAGGTTGTTAGCGGAGAATTGCCTCACTTATCTGATTGACAACGGGATTCAGCAGTTTATTATCATCTGTGAAAACGTATTTCACGGCTATTTTGAAACCGACGACTATTATCAGGCTCTACAAGAAGAGCTGGAAGACGGGTGGCTTTGTGCCATCAGGCTACGGGAAGAGCTTCAGGAGGAAATGATTAAATATGGGATCAATCAGTACTTTTTCTGGAGCCCAATGCTTGATGATGTACCTTGGCGCACCATCAAACCACCTCAACTTTATGCATTAGTGGCATCGAGATTGCAAAATCTATTGCCATAAACAGGGAAAACAATCCCAAAGCTCGTATATTGATCGACTTGGTTCAGATTCTTACTGGGCCCAACAGGCTATTGGATCATGAAAAATTTATTTCTATCTCTCTTCTTCTCCTTGCTTTTAGTTGGATCTGGCCATGCACAGACCACCTACAGGCCCGACACCCTGGATTTTGCCACATTCCTCAATCAGTGTCAGGAGTTCTCCCGTGGCAACCGACAAGAGCTGTGGGTGGTTACTTTTTGGGCTAGTTGGAACAGCAACTCTCTCTATCAGCTTCCCATGCTCAAATCCATGGCCGCCAATTATCAAGATAAGCCTATCCGGTTTTTCTTTCTATCCAGAGACACCAACAGAGACATCTGGCAAGAAACCATTTACCGCGAGCAACTTGGTGGAACCAACGTGTTGATCTCTCAGGCTGAAGACTATGAGTACCTCAAGCAGGGCTTTCAGCACAATTCGCTTCCGGCTACCTTTCTGGTAGATGCCAATGGCAATATTTACCGGATCGACCGGACACAACAGCTCAATGATATGCTCTATGAGGAAAGCCGCAAGTTGCCCGACAACATGGCTTCCACGACCACCTATCCTGCCAATACACCCACCCGACCTTCTACCGCCACACCCAATCGGCCTACCAATGGCACAAGTGGCAGCACGACAGCTACACCGCCTCCTGCTTCCACTACTCAAAACGGCTATCTGATCCACACCGTGAGGAAAACCGAGACCTTGTATAGCATTTCTCGGCAGTACTCCGTTTCTGTGCAGGATATTCAGCGTCTCAATAGCCTCTCCGGCAACGTCATCAAGATCGGGCAGGAGCTCAAGATCAAGCGGCAGTAGCAATCGCCTGCTACCCAGATAAAATGTCATCGATCTCTGGATCAATGCCTGGCAATGATCCCTTCCCCGAAGGAGAATATACAAGAATCGCCCCGGGCTTCACCCGGGGCGATTCTATTTCAGCCCTCCGGGCTGCTTGATCGTTTTAGAGTTCGAAAAAATCCTGTTCTCCTGCCTGCGGCGCGAGCGGAGATCCGTTTTGATAGGTAGAAGCACTTGAATCGCGAAATTTGGACAACGTGCGTCTCAGCTCATTGGCTTCTTCCTTGAGCTGGCTCAATTCTCGTTGATGCTGCTCTTTGAGCCTGTGCTCGGTTTGCTCCAAGTGATTTTGAAGGGTATCCATCTTCCCTTCGAGACCCGAAAACACCTTTGTGTATTTAGCCTCTGCGAGTTGGGTAGATGCCTTCCATCGGCTGGCTTCAGATTGCAAGCCATGCATGTGAATCTCAAGCGCAGGGGCGAGTGCGGAGAGCGCACGGCGAATGTTGCTACACGATTCACCAAGCTCAGCAATCACTGATTCGATCGTATTGAGTTGTTCCACTTGCTTTTGCAAAGCTTTGAGGGTAGTATCCTCATACAAAGGGGTGCGATCTACATGAGAGCCGTTGCTCCCATTAGAATCAGAATAATGCGAAGGAGAGAAATCGGGGGAAATACTGTTGTGATCCATGCGTCCGTTGCTAAAATACGCCAAACCACCGGGGCAGGACTGTCCTACTCCGGCAAGGAAAAACGTAATGGGAAATGGAAGAGCGTCCTGTTCTATTGGATGTAAATCAAAATTACATCGACGGACTACAGATCACGAGTGTTTCTGTTTGAACGGACAAAACACCAGAACGATTGGAGAATAGCTGAGTGAGACCTCACCGTTTGTTAAAATGGTTCATGGTTCTCTCCAGGCCGATGGTCGAAAAATCTAACACACCAGCTGCACAAGCCTCCAAAATGGGCTTGAGGGAGGACCTTTCCTCCACAGAAAAAGGGTTGAGCACATAATCCACCTGTTGCCCGGCCTGAAACTCACTGCCGATCCCGATTCTCATCCGTGCGTATGCCTGGGTTCCAATCACTTCCTGAATATTTTTCAGGCCATTGTGACCCCCGTCGGAGCCTTTGCCCTTGAGTCGGAGTTTCCCGAAAGGAAGCGCGAGGTCATCAGTGATGACTAGCACCCGCTCGATCGGCACTTTGTGGTGATCCATGTGGTAGCGTAGCGCCTTGCCGCTCAGGTTCATGTACGTAGAAGGCTTGAGCATCACGAGTTGCCTGCCTTTGTGCTTCAGGGTTGCGATATCGCCATAGCGCTCGGTGGCAAATAGGAGATCCTGACTAGCCGCCATGTGGTCTAGCACCATGAAGCCTATGTTGTGGCGGGTTTCATGATACTTTTCTCCGATATTACCCAGGCCGACAATCAGGAATTTCATATCCGGAGGACTAAGGATTAAAAAGGGGCTTACAGAATATTTGACAACGAATGTGCCTTACAAACATAACAAGACCAACCCGTGAGGATTGGTCTTGCTGTATGATGATCATCCGAAGATGTAAAAAATTAACCTTTGGCAGTAGCAGAACGAAGAGCACGTGGAATCTCAACGCTTGCAATACCGGCAGAGGTAGAAGTCATGATTTTGAGATCGCCAAAATCTACATCACTTACCTTGATGGTTTGTCCCAGTTCGAGGTGAGCTACAGGTACTTCAACGAAATCAGGAAGCTTGGAAGGAATGCCTTTCACAGAAATTTTGCGAAGTTTCACGGCGAGCTTTCCACCTTTGATCACACCACTGGGCGTACCTTTCATTTTGAGGGGAAGAGTAACCACGACAGGTTTGTCATTGGTAACTTCAAGCAACTCGATGTGAGTCATCTTCTCGGTGAGGGGATGAAAATCCACTTTGCGAGTGATTGTAGAGATCATTTTTCCATCCACATTGAGATTCACGATGAAAGTCTCAGGCGTATAAACGGCTGTCTTCAACTCTTTAGCATCGAGAAAGATGTGAGTAGCGACTCCGTTGGAGTAAATCACACCAGGAACCTTGGCGTCGTTGCGGAGGTCTTTTGTGTTGCGCTTGCCAACAGTCTCGCGGGCGTTTGCAGAAATTGTGATATTTTTCATCGTATCGGTTATTCTCAGAGGAATAATGAACTGACAGATTCGAAGTTGTGGATCTTACGAAAGCACTTGGCGAAGAGCGGTGCTACACTCAAGACCCTTATTTTCTCATGTTGCTGCTTGAGCGGGATCGTGTCAGTGACAACCAATTCAAGCAACTGAGATTGGATAATTCGTTCGTATGCAGGGCCAGACAAAATGGGGTGAGTGGCCATTGCCCGGACCGAAAGTGCTCCTTCTTCCATCAACATATCGCCGGCTTTGCTGATAGTCCCGGCGGTATCGACGAGGTCGTCCACAAGGATCACATTCTTTCCTTTAGGATCTCCTATGACCTGCATAGAAGCAACTTCGTTGGGTCTCACCCGTTGCTTATCTACAATGATCAGATCAGAGCCGAGGAAATCGGCGTATTTTCTGGCTCTTGCCGAGCCTCCGATATCCGGAGAAGCGATGACAAGATTATCGAGCTTGAGGCTCTTTAAGTAAGGAACGAAAACGGCTGTTGCGTCGAGATGGTCGAAGGGGAGATCAAAGAATCCTTGAATCTGACCTGCGTGAAGATCCATGGTGACAATTCTATCAGCACCGGCAGCCACCAACACATTGGCAACGAGCTTAGCACCGATAGAAACTCTCGCTTTGAATTTTCTATCCTGACGCGCATATCCATAGTATGGCATCACCACAATTACCTGATTGGCAGAAGCTCTTTTGGCAGCATCTACCAAGAGGAGCAATTCCATCAGATTATCGGCCGGAGGAAATGTGCTTTGCACAATAAAAATATCAGACCCACGGATGGATTCCTTATAGTGAACCTGCATTTCGCCGTCGCTAAACTTCAGCAAATCAACTTCACCAAGTGGGGACCCAAAAAAGTCTGATACTTTCTCCGCCAAATACCGGGAAGCAGACCCGGAAAATATTTTGATTGGAGATGACATAAGAATTGTTGACCGACAAGGACTCGAACCCTGAATAACAGAACCAAAATCTGCTGTGTTGCCAATTACACCATCGGTCAATCAAAGAGCTAATCGAGAATCTCTCTGCGATTACGGGCAGCAAAGATAAGGAGCATCCGCACTTTTTCGCAACATCTGATGAAAAAAAATCGAAATTTTATTTTCACCCTCTTTCACTTTGACTCAAGGCCAAAAACCCGCTACCTGCTGCGCAATCTACAAAGGTTTTTATTCCGTTAAATCCTCATGTACCTTTCGAGATAGAAAAAAGGCGAAATCGCCCCCATTCCTCTGAATCCCATCCTCCAAACCCAATGAATACGCCACAACGACACGACTCCTCCAAAGCCCCCGAGCCAGTGGGCTTGTATCCACATGCAAGACGTGTAGGAGATTTTCTGTATCTCTCCGGTGTAGGCCCACGCCAACGCGGGAGCAAGGTCATTCCTGGTGTGACCCTCGACGATCAGGGAAACATCATCGCCTATGATATCGAAGCGCAATGCCACAGTGTGTTTCAAAACATTCGCTATATCCTCGAAGATGCAGGCGCATCCTGGGCCAATATTATTGATGTCACGGTGTTTCTCACCAATATGAAAGCCGACTTCAAGACCTACAACCGGATTTATGCAGAATATTTTCACGACAATCAGCCTTGCAGAACGACAGTAGAGATCATTTCCTTACCAACACCGATCGCGATTGAGCTCAAAGTCATTGCCTGGCTGGGGCAATAGCAAATATTTGCGCAACCTGTCAGACCATAAAGGCCATTGATTCCGTTCATATCATAAGTCTTTGTATCTTTCATTATGATCTCAACAATAAAAACTCTCCGCCCCTTCTTTTTCTTGCTGCCGCTTGGCCTGCTTATGGGAGCTTCTACAGCACCCGCACCGGTGGCTACCCCGCCTGCCTATTGCGAGCTTTACGGCGCTGTGTATGTTGAGCAGCAAGCCGCTTTTGCCAATTACAGGGTTTTCCTTCAGGAGAATGAAGCCTTTGCTGATCTGATCGTTTTCAGAGAAGATGGCGAAGCCTTTGCCGATCGCCCCGGGTTTTGGTATATCACTGATGTTAAGGCATTTGCAGATTTTACCATCGCATTTGAAACCAACGAAGGCATGGCCAATTTCTCGATCGCCTATACAGACTTCAGATCGGCAGCTGGTTGCCAAAAATGATCATTGCCTCATCGGGTGCCATCGCATTGGCCCCATTTTCCTTCCATATTCCTGATATATTTGCCTATTGATTCAGTCTCTACTTCATCATCAAAGCAGATAATCGCTGTCGAATGACAATTAGCTCCACCAAGGAACTCACCGTGCAGGTTGCCCCTGATCAACGGGACGTCCTGATTGCCTTACTCGGAAATATCGGGTATGAAGGATTTTGGGAACAGGAAGACGGATTTCAAGCCTACCTCCCTGCGGAGCAGTATGACGAATCTTCCCTTATTGACATATTGCGACTTGCAGAAGTAGCCGATAGCGCCTACTCCGTCAAAGATCTTGCAGACCAAAACTGGAACAATAGCTGGGAATCGAATTATCCTCCCGTAAGGATAGACTCCTTCTGCCAGATCATCACCACGTTTCACGAGAAAGAACCCGACTTCGAATATACCCTTCACATCACGCCCAAGATGTCCTTTGGCACGGGCCACCATGCCACCACCCGGCTGATGATCAAGGCTATGAAAGAACTTCCTCTCACCGGCACTACCCTGCTTGACATGGGCTGCGGCACGGGGGTTTTGGCCATTTTGGCTGAAAAGCTGGGTGCTACTGCTGTAGATGCCATCGACTTTGATCCCTGGTGCATGGAGAATGCAGGAGAAAATGTGGTGGAGAATCACTGCGAGCATACCCGGGTCATGCTTGGCACCAAAGAGAACATTCCAGACCTCAGCTATGACGTGATTCTCGCCAACATCAACCGAAATGTGTTGTTGGCTGATATCCCTGCTTATGCGACCCACCTTCAGCCGGGAGGGATTTTGCTCATCAGTGGGTTTCACCCGGAGGATGTAGAACTCATCCTGCAAAAAGCCGCTGAGGCCGACCTGCGCTTCTCCCGGCAGTGGGAAGAAGATCGGTGGGTGTCGATCCAATTTGAAAAAATCAGTGCCTGATCTGAGGATCAGCATGCCGAATAGAACTAACACGTTTGATATTTACGAAGATGAAACGAATCCATCTTGCCCTTGCCATGATGCTTGGGCTTCCGCTCTTTATCCAGCCTCTTTTTGCTCAGAGTGGTGTGAGTTTTTTTTCTACTGAGCCAACTGCCTTCATTGGGGAATTCACCGGAGCCCTCAATGGCGACCGAAACGAAGGTGGCAAAGTGGCCGCATTGGCCCTGGAGCCGCTCTGGGTTTCTGGAGAAATCGGGGAAGACATGAAAGCGCAGTTTATTACCGTGGCCAATGTCATGGTGAGCAAGCGATATCGCACCGTCTCCGACCTGTCTAACCTCGCCCTCATTTTTGCCAGGATTTATTCCGGGGAGCTGTATGTAAAAATAGAAGCTTCTACCTTTTTGGAAACAACCATGGAGGTCGCGGTATCCATGGTGCCAGAGCGAGGCAGCAAATACCTGCGCAACCTCTCGGCATTCCTGCCTGAGGGCAAGATGGTTGCCCGGGATAAGTTCTACTGGTATGCGAGCCAAAATACCCCGCGGCTCATGATGCTCGAGATCAAAGACAGCAACGGCGAATACAGTGCGCCGGTGCTTCGTTTTTCGCAGACCGATGTGCAATACAAATCCACAAAGGATAGTACGACCATTCACGATACCAAGGGAGATTTCAATCTGGTGTCGCTCAATTTCATTGGCACATCGGGCCGGGTTGACTGGTCCAAGATGGGCCTGCCTGCTGATGAGGTATATTGTGATTTTGGCGATTACAAACTCAATTTGAATTATAGCCTCATCAAAGTTGATACGGCTTTTTTCATTTATAAAAACCTGATCAACGAAGTGCTCGTGGGCAACTTCGAAGACCGCAACATTGGCTATCAATCGCTCAACAAAGCCAATTACCCTTATTTCACCAGCCATGAAGGAGGTGTTGTGATCGACAACTTCATCCCCAATGTGCGCTACGAAGGAGGATTCTCTTTGCGTGGGGTGAGGAGAATCGGAACAGCTTATGACGTGATGGAAGACTATATCCCAACCATCCCCGAAGGGGCATCTGCTGATGACGACTTTTATTCCAGTTATTCATCAGAGGAGCTTTATTCCGAAGAAAGCAGCTCCGACGAATGGAATGATTCGGAATGGGACTACAGCTCGGCTTCCGGCTCTTCTTTCAGCTCCGACGACGAAACCTGGGGCACTGATTCCTGGGAATATGAAGACCCTGCCATTGCAGGCGAAGAGGGCAGCTACACATACGAAGAAGAAACAGTATTCCCCAGCCAGATCAGGCGGCACATTCCAGCAGAGATGGACATCCTCCGCAAAGGAAAAACCGTGATGAAGCTACGCGGAGAGGCATTTGTCCTGGATTTGGATAAAATGGTCAGCAAGAATATCGAAGCCGTGCTCTACACCTCAGATGAGGACAGCATCTTCCACCCGGCCATGGACGCGCTTTACACAGTAGCCGACACAACCGTAATCCTGAAAAAGCCCAAACGTGGCAACTTCAAGAGCATTCCGTTTTCCAGCTCTTATCACCAGTATTTCCTCTACTTCGAAACCATCATCTGGGACATGAGGACCGATGAACTGGCCTTCACCGCCTTTGTTGACAGAGAAAACAAAGTCATGGCTATCGAGTCATACGAGTTTTTCAACAAGGCCCGATTTGATCAGTTCAAGGCACTGCTGCCATTCAACCCGATCGGGGCTATCTATCGCTATGCGCTCACACATGAGGGCCAGCCTATTTATCCCAGTAGCATTACAGAAGAATACCGACTACCAGAAAAAAACAATGCTTTTGAGCAAATTCTTCCTTCGCTCGAAGGCTCTGGTTTTATTACCTACGACAAGCAAAGCAAAGAAATCACTCCAACAGACAAGCTCTTTCATTGGTCTGCCTCAGCACGTGGCAAAAAAGACTACGATGCGATTCAGCTGATCTCTCGTGTGGACACAGGCGACCACGCCTCAATGAACCTAGAGACGATGAACATCGACATCCGGGGGGTACAGTCGTTTTCCCTGAGCGATTCTCAGCTCGTGCAGGTGGTTCCTATGAACCAAACCGTGACCGTGCTCAAAGATCAGGGGCTGAATTTTGCTGGCGCGATGGCTGCCGGCAAGCTCAATCTATATGGTATGGATACCACCCGCCGCACCTTTACCTTCGACTATGAATCCTACAAGATCTATTGTGATTCGATCGACTCGGTGAGATTCGTGCTGGTAAGAAATCCACCGCCAGGATATCAACCTACGCCTTTGGAGCGAGCATTGAGCAATACCGTATTTGAAGGAGTAACCGGGGCGCTCTATATCGACCACCCCAGTAATAAATCAGGAATCAAAGACAGAGCGGAGTATCCGATTTTTGATTCCTATGGCAGATCTTATCTCTATTGGAACAAATCCGATGTGGAAAAGGGGGTGTACACCAAAGACAAAATGCACTTCTCCCTCGATCCTTTTGTGCTAGATAGCCTGGAAGATTTTGCCGGGAGCAACCTCAGTTTTGAAGGAGAATTCTTTTCCTCTGAAATATTCCCAGCCTTCCGCCAAAAGCTCGCAGTAATGGAAGACTTTTCCCTGGGATTTGTGCAGGAAGCACCGCCAGAAGGATACAGAATTTATGACGGCAATGGAAAATTCTTCAACACTGTGACCCTCGACGGCAAAGGCCTGCGCGGAAATGGAAGTGTTGAATATCTCGGCACAGTGGCCAAGAGCGACTCCTTCGTGTTTCACTTTGACTCGGTCATGGCGCAGGTGAGCTATTTCAATCTGAAACGTGGCTACCGGGGCGGTGTCTATTTCCCCAAAGTAGAAGCCAACTCTGCTCTCTATCGGTGGTACACCAAAGACAGCCTCCTCGCCATCGAGTCGCAATATGAAGCCATTGGGGTATTTGAAGGCGAAGGCCAATTTACCGGACGACTCTCCATCTCCAAAGAGGGAATGGTAGGCAACGGAGAAATTGTCATGGGTCAGATCAAGGTGGTGAGCGATAGTATGTACTTTGGAGATATGGAGTTTTCTGCTCCTCACTCAGATTTTGTGGTGGTGGACAAAGACGATCCTGAACTGATTCACTTCATCGCCAAGGATGTGGACATCACCTATGATGTATTTCGCCACAAATCTTCCTTTGAGACCAAGCAAATTGGAAAAGATCTGGCTTCCTTCCCGCTACACAGGTACTCCACAAGCCTCGTGACAGGGGTCTATCAGCGCTCTACCAATGACCTCAAGCTATCCGGGGCAAGTGCCTACCTCAAAGACAACTACTTTGTGTCGATCGATCCGGCACAAGACAGCCTGAAATTTAAGGCCAAAGAAGCCTACTACAACCTCGAAAGCTCAGAGGTAGTAGTGAGTGGAGTGCCCAATATCTATGTAGCCGATGCCTTGATCACCCCGGCAGAAGAAAAAGTCATTCTCTTGCCCGAAGGCAAAATGCAAACGCTTGAGAATGCGCTTGTTGAAGCCGATCAGACCTCTAAGTTTCACCGCATCTACGACGCACGGATCGACATCTTCTCCAGAAATGAGTATGAAGGCGGCGGAAAATACGATTACATCGAGATCAACGGCAAAAAGCAGTTCATCGAGTTTGACAATATCCGTGTGAACAGCGACCGGACTACCACAGCCTCGGGCCCGATTCCTGATGAAGCTGATTTTTACCTCACCGACCGGATCAACTTCCGAGGTATTGCTGAATTGGACGCATCCGAGAAGTTCCTCGCCTTTGGTGGAGAAGTAAAGATCGAATCTGAAAACCCTGTTTTCCAGGGAGCATGGTTCACCTTCGAAAAAACCATTGTAAACCCAGACTCGGTCTTTATTCCGATCAAGGAGGATCTGAGAAACGAAGCCAATGAGCAGCTCACCGTTGGCCTCATGTTCGTACCTGAAAACCGCGTGTTCTACTCCAACTTCCTTCAGGCAGTAGAGGATGAAGATGACATCAATGTCTTGAAAGCCGCAGGTGGATTGACCTTCGACAGAAGGAAAAAGGAATTCAAGATTGGTTCTGAAGAGAAGCTCAAAGGTCAGGCCTTTAAGGGATCCACGGTTTCCTTCAACGATGCGGAGAATACCATCACCTCCCAGGGCTTCCTGCGCTTCCCGTATGACTTCCCTGAGCGGACCATTTCCATGAAGATGGCGGGCCAGTGGAAAGAAGACCTTCGCAGGCGTCAGCTCACGACCAACATCATCATGGGTGTCAACTTTGATGTGATTCCCAAGGAACCGCTTGATGCCCTCTCAGACAACTTCCAGTTTCTCACCACAGCGAGTGAAAACATCGACTTTCAGCAGCGCACCTTCCTTGAGAGCGTGTCAGAATTGCTCGATGAAGGTAAATCAGGGGAGCGCGGCACAGCAGCCTTCCTCGAAAACCTGCGCAACTCGATGGTCTATAACGACATTAAGCTGTCGGAGCAACTGCCCTATACCGTACTGCTCTCTGGGGTGAACTTCAACTTCAGCCCAGAATACAAGGCGCTCTACAGCGACTCAGAGGTAGGACTGATTGGCATCTCTGGCCGCCCGATCAACAAGCTTGTGAATGCCAAAATTGTGTACAAATTTGGCTCTATCGCAGCCTCGGGAGAGAAGGATCCTGATATCCTGACTATCTACCTGGAGATCGATGAGTTCAACTGGGTGTATTTCCACTTCGAAGACAAAGTGGTATCAACCATCTCTTCGGATTACACCAAGTACAATTATCCGCTTCAGGCTGCCGCAGAGAAGCAAAAAGAGACAGAAGGCTATCGCTTCGAAGTGGCTACAGAAGATGCGGTTTCACGCTTCAGACAAGACTTTGTGATGAAGTTTATCAGATAAATTCATCCGGGAAGGAAAAAACATCTGTTCCTTCCCGGAGAATTTCGATTTCATGTTGGTGCTTTGATCGCAAGCTGCTATATTTGCGGTCCTGAAAGCTCAAATCTCTTTGAGACAAATTCAGACAAATCCTGGATAACGAAGAATTAGGCCGAAAAACCTATGGCAAATCATAAGTCAGCAAAGAAAAGAATTCGCCAGAACGCTAAGCGTCGCCTGCGCAATCGCTACAAGAAAACCACCATGCGCACCATGGTGAAGCGTCTGCGGGCGTTGGAAGACAAAGCAGAAGCAACTGAAATGCTTCCAAAGGTCGTCAGCATCATTGACCGCGTGGCAAAGGTGAAAATCATTCACAAGAACACAGCTTCTCACCTCAAGAGCAAGTTGAACAAGCACGTCAACGCACTTTCCTAGGCTTCGCCTCAGGATTTGTCTGACAACATATATTCCTGAAAGGGAAAAAGGCCTGTCGATTCCGACGGGCTTTTTTTGTTGTTCAGCTGCATTCTCTCCCGTTACCACTCTTTCGCAGCGGCTGTCACTATTTGGGGGAACTTGGTTTATCTGGAAAACACCTATTCGGAGAAAACAGCCTGTTTTCCCGTTACTCTCCCCGTTCGTTTTCCAACTAAGTAGCCGCGCCGTCTTGTTTCTTGCCTTCAAATGCAAGAACCTATGTCTGCCTACTCCTCTCAGCCCATCACGAATTGGGCCCTCGAAGACCGCCCTCGGGAAAAACTTATGCAACGTGGCGTGGACGCCCTCACCGATGCCGAACTCCTCGCCATCCTGATTGGCTCCGGCACACGCTCCCTTTCTGCCATCGACCTTGCTCGCCTCGTGCTAGATAAGTTTTCTGGTCTCGATGGCCTCGCTCGTTGCTCCGTCAAGAACCTCACCAAGGTGAAGGGAATAGGCCCGGCCAAGGCAATCGGAATCGTAGCTGCATTTGAGCTCGCACGCCGAAAGCAACTCATTGAGACCCGCGTGAATAGAATTTCGGACTCCAGCTCGGTGGCCAAATATCTGAGCCCCAGAATGGTGGACCTGGACCATGAAATTTTCTATGTGCTGTTTCTCAACCGCAACAATGAAATCATTCATGAGCAAGCCCTGTTTCGCGGGGGCGTGACCGCTACCGTGATCGATTGCAAAATCGTGTTTCGCGAAGCTGTGCTGCATCTCGCCTCTTCTATCATTGTGGCGCACAACCACCCTTCAGGCAATCTCCAACCCAGCGAAGCCGACCGAAGGATCACCCGGCAGCTCTCCGACGCAGGCGAACTCTTCGAGATTCGTGTGCTCGACCATCTCATCATTTCACACAGAGGATTCTACAGCTTTGCCGATGAAGGGGAAATGCGGTGAGAGGCGAGAGCTTGAGACCGCTTCGCTGTGAGAGGCGAGACTAGAAGCGGGCGCAAGACCCGCGCAGCGGGCGCAAGACCCGCAGCGGGCGCAAGACCCG
>JANQTF010000179.1:0-2533 GCA_030731845.1 Bacteroidia bacterium
CATCAGACCCAACACGATGCAAAGAACGCTTCTCAGTTTCTGCTTGCTGTTCCCTCTTCTTCTCTCCGCACAGGAAAGCCGTGTGGGGCTCACGATTAGAGCGGACTATGGGAATTATACCATGCCGGAAATAGATCTCAACGATTTTTATCGCGGCTATAATGCCTACTATGGCAGCAACATGAAAGTGCCTTTCGACACGCTTTCACCAACGGTGTTTAGCCATCCCAATTACGGGTTGGGCGTGCGTGCGAGTATAGGAGATAACGTCGGGCTGGCCACGGGCTTGTTCATCACCCGGGGCAATAGTCGATTTTCGCAGCAGGCCACTTTTCAAAATAACATCATCACCCAAACGGATTTTGATGTCACTGACTGGACTTGTCAGATAGATGTAGGCGTGCATCTGTTCCACTTTCTCTACTTGCAGGGCCACATGGCCGGGCATTTTCGCAACACGCAGATGGACCTCGGCTATTTCTATCAGGATGGGTCCTACTCCATTGGCAATGAGTATGATATCCTTGGGGTGTACACGGCCTCTACCACCACCATCGATTTTGGCGCCAGTGCCATGATTCGCGTGTGGAAGGTCATCATTCCCGTGAGCATTTCCTTCCCGAGCAACATGCTCTCAGATGGCGGACTGATCACCCTCACCGATTTTGATGCGAGCCGGGTGCGCTGGACCGATCTGCCCAGAGACTACGCCACCTGGGCCAATGACCCTGCCAACCTTGACCTCGACACGGGGTTTGTGCGCGCGCAGAGCCTGCAATCCGTGCGGATCAATATCGGACTAGAGATCTACTTGCATAGCGTAACAGATTAAGCAGATTCAGGATGAAACATTCGCCCATCTATTTTCTCCCCTTGCTGTTGCTCCTCCTTTCTGGTTGTGATCCGGAGGTGAAATTTGGGAAACGCATCGGCGGCTCCTGGAACATTGCGGTGCAAGAAACCCAGGTGATCAATTCCGATGGAAGCATTTCTGATGAGCGCAGAGAAACTGACGTGGGGGAGCTCACCATCACAGAACCCGATGGAAGCCCCACCTATCTGGAGTATTCGCTTACCCTCACCAATTCCAACTACCGGTGGAATTTTTTGCCTTTCAAGACAGATGATACCAATCAGCGGGTATTTTTTTACTTCTTTTTCTGTTCAGACATTTTGGGCTGCGACTGGGTAGGCACCATCGAAGAAAACCTGCCGGATCGGCAGGTTTGGGTTTTCTATCGGTCCACCACGGGTAGCAATGGCGCCCCAGCTCACAGAAAAACTACCTGGAGGCTGGAGCGCCTCTGATCAGCGTTTCACGACTCTTGCCTGACCCAGCACCACTCCGCGGTCGAGCAGGTGGAGAACATAGATTCCGGCCGGAATATCCCCCACATCGAGGCCTTCTTTTTGCCCGGACCAGGCCAGCACTTTTCGCCCAAACAAATCCGTGAGATATCCTTCGTCATGGCGAATATTGGGCAGGAGGAGCTGGTCTGTAACGGGATTGGGATGCACAGAAAGCACCGGTAGCATACGATCTATGGCATTGCTGCCGCCAGCTTGCATCACTTCAGCATCAAGCGCAAACACAGCCGAGGTGTCGTTTCCATTCACGGGCCACATGCGCACATAATCGAGTTTTACCTTTTGTCCCTGACTAAACGAGCTGAGGATAAAGTGCCAGCCGCTCATCTCAAATGGTTCTAACACATGACCGCTGCTGCTCGTGATTCCGTGGGTGAGGTTATGGATTTCCTTGATATAGAGTTTGTTGTCGGCATTAATATACACCTTGAGACGGAGGTGATTCATCTTGCTTCGGGGAATGTACATCAGCGGCCAATTGGTCACGGTGGCGTAGCCATTGGAAAGCGAATCGTTGATCACGGCGATGATGCCTATGGTGTCGTTGGCACCGGAAATGTAGCGGAGAAGAAAGCGCTCGAGCAGAGAGTCGGCGCTGCTGAATCCGTAGTGCGACGCATTGGTTTGCCATACGGCCATGTCCACCCACATGGAGTCAGAAAAACTCATCTTGCTCCGCATAAATTTGAAGCGACTGTTTGACGTCTGATTCAAGGTGCTGGAATAGGTGAGGATACCGTCTGAAATGCTCAATTCAGCATATTCTCCGATGGTTTCCCACTTTTGGGTATTGAGAGTGTCGGCTGTAAAATCGTCGATGAAGGTGAAAATGGCATCACCATTCACTACACTGCTGTCTGCATCCGGGCGGCCATAGTATAGCCTCATGCTCAGGCTTCCGCCAGCAGGGATGGCTGGGAGGGAGAGCCAGATTCTGTTTTCAGTGCTGGTGAAAGCGGTATCCACATAAAAATCAACTGCTTCACAATTGTTGTTCACCAGTCGCATATCAAAGCCATCTTCGCGCAACTTGCTGGACTGGACGAGTGCATCCGTATCCAGAATAAAAGAAGCTGGGCCAGCGGCGAGCGCCTGCGTAGCAGAGGGATTTTGGATGGTGATGTTTCGATAAAACTGCCAATCTTCGAGGCATTGGGCATGAAGG
>JANQTF010000179.1:2633-10373 GCA_030731845.1 Bacteroidia bacterium
CCTATAACTCCCCATCCCTCGCCGCAATGGCTCCCTCGGTGCCGAGCTGGGTGTGGATAGCTTTGCGCATATCTTTGAGCGACATGAAGGTAGAAAGGGTGCGGTCGAGGGCATCCTCGTCCTGCGCTGCTTGGGCGGCTTTGAGCTGGTCCTGACATTCGCGGATCAACTTATTCACTTTTTTGGACTTGTAGTGGAGAAGCGCGCCATCGGCTACTTTGCGCAGATCGCCATCAAATAGCAGATCTGGACGAATTTTGAGCCACATCGGGCTCGTCTCCACCGTGGTGAGCAAGTCGGCCATGAGGCTACACACCGCCGGGTCTGTGTGGCTGAGGTAGCTGTTGAGATCTATGCGCTCCTGCTCGTCAAACTCCTGGAAGAGTTCTGTTTTCAGCTTTTCGTAGCTGGGATTCTCAAAGGAGAGCCCTTCAAGCTCGGCCATGAGATAGTCCATGAGAAGGATGTGTTCCACCTCAATTTTGTTGCCCTGCTCATCTTCGAGCAAGGCGCTGGGATCTTCGGGAATCGATTTATCGAAATGATTCACCATCACGCGCAGCAGCTCTTTTTCCTGCAATTTGAGCTCCAGATGCTCAAACGGGATCAGGACTGGGGCGGGAGAAGCCGTGCCATCTGCCAGGCCCATGTTGCGGTAAAACGCTTCTTCGCCATCCTCGTCAGGGGCATAGGAGGGCGTTTGGGGTGTGGCGGTTTCCTGCTGCCGTGCCTGGCGAAATTCCTCTCGTCGTGCCTCTTGTTTGGCCTGCTTGCTATGCTCGCGTCGGGCTTCGTCCACAGCGTGGGTCATCAGGGCCTCGGTGATGTCGAGGCGCTGTGCCACATGCTTCACATACATCTGCCGCTGCACCATGTCGCTGAGCAGCGCGAGGCTTTCTGCCAGGGCCCTCACCAACTCGGTCTGCACCATGGGGTCGTTGGCATTGCGGCCCTCGGTGAGCACCCGCATCTTGAAATCCACGAAAGACATGGCCTCCGTCTTCGCATATTCGCGGAAGGCGCTCGCGCCCACGAGGCGCACATAGGAGTCCGGATCGTGATTGTCGGGCAGCACGAGCACCTCGGCTTGCATGCCTTCCTGGATCAGAAGATCGATCCCGCGCAGGGCTGCTTTCACACCGGCCGAGTCGCCGTCATAGATCATCAGCACCTTCTGGGTGAAGCGCCTGATGAGCCGAATCTGCTCCAGGGTGAGGGCGGTGCCCGAAGACGCCACTACGTTTTTGATGCCGCTTTGCGCCAGCAAAATCACATCCATGTAGCCCTCGGTGAGGATACAGAGATCGAGATTTCTGATTTCCTGCCGGGCTTGATAGAGGCCATAGAGGACCTGGCTTTTGTGGTAAATCTCGGATTCGGAGGAGTTGATGTACTTGGCAATGTCCTTGCGGTTGCCCATGATTCGTCCCCCAAATCCTACTACTTTGCCCGAAACATTGGTGATGGGAAACATCACTCGCTCGCGGAATCGGTCAAAAAGCTTATCGTTTTTCTCGGAGCGGCTCACAAGGCTCAGCTCCACGAGATATTCCTCTTTGTATTGCCGGTCGGCGGCGGCATTGGCCAGGGCTTGCCAGGCATCGGGTGCGTAGCCAAGCTGAAATGCCTCGATGGTGGCATCGAGAATGCCGCGCTCCTTGAAGTAGCTCAGGCCGATTTTTTGGCCTTCGTCGCTCTTGAGGAGCTGATCGTGAAACCAGCCTGCGGCAAATTCATTGACAATGAACAGGCTCTCGCGCCGGTCGCGAGACACGCGTTGCTCATCGGTTTCTTCCTCTTCTTCGAGCTCGATGTTGTATTTTTTCGCCAGGTGGCGAATCGCCTCGATGTAGGTGTAGCCCTCCATCTCGATGAGGAAATTCACCGCATTGCCGCCTTTGCCTGAGGAAAAACACTTGTAAATCCCTTTCTGCCCGTTGACTGAAAAGGAAGGCGTTTTTTCATTCACAAAAGGAGACAGCGCCCAATAGTTTGCCCCGCGCTTTTTGAGCTGCAAATAATCGCCTACCACGTCCACGATATCAGTTGCGGCGTAGATTTGGTCAATGGTATGCTTGGGGATGCGGGACATGTATCAAAGGTAGGGGGTTTAGCGGGATAAATGAATAGGAGATCGGGGAGGATACACGAGCCACTTGCTTAGGAGGTAGGAGGATTGGCGCAGCACCAAGAGATGGGTTGTTTGTTATCTTGGTTAAAAATGATTTATTTGTTTGACATATTGAACATATAGATGAAAAAAGCAGTTCTTCTTCCAAAAGAAAGAAAAATCATCGCCCAACTAGGAGAGAATATTCGCTTAGCGAGGCTGAGACGGAAAATATCGGCAGAGTTGCTTGCTGAGCGAGCAAACATTGGCCGCACTACGCTTTGGAGCCTGGAGAAAGGAGACGCGAATGTGAGTCTCGTTACGCTGGTCAGGGTATTACACTCCCTCGGAATGGCCGATGAACTGGGCCGAATTGCGCTTGACGACGCCCTCGGAAGAAAGCTGCAGGACATTGAATTGATGCGAAAAAATGTGAGAACATCGGAAGACGTATCATGAAAAAAATTATCATTTCAGCTGATTGGGTAGGTCTTCCAACTCCTAAAAAACTAGGCACGCTACGTGTTGACCGCGTAAGGGGAAAGGAGGCTTTTTCATTTGAATATGATAGCGATTGGTTGGCAATGGATCATTCTGTCCATCTAGATCCCGACTTGAGCCTATTTGCCGGCCCACAATATTTAGCTGACAGTAAGCCCAACTTTGGGTTCTTTCTGGATTCTTCGCCAGACCGATGGGGTAGAATGCTCATGGATCGCCGAGAAGTAATCATAGCTCGAAATGAAGGTAGGCCAGCAACAAGCCTTATGGAATCGGATTACTTGCTGGGCGTTCATGATGAATCCAGAATGGGTGGACTCCGTTTTCAATTGTCCGATCAAGGTGCATATCTAGCCGATGATCAAGCGATGAAAGCGCCACCATTTACCAGCATTCGTGAACTTGAACAAGCTAGCCTCAAGGTAGAAGATGACAACTTCTTCGAAGACAAGGATGCTCTCAAGTGGATCAGAATATTGATTGCTCCGGGATCTTCTTTGGGGGGAGCAAGGCCCAAAGCTAACGTTAGAGACTCGGAAGGCAACCTTTGGATTGCCAAATTTCCAAGTAAGAGTGATGAGTTCGATTCAGGTGCCTGGGAGTTTTTAGTGAGTCAAATGGCATCAGAAATAGGAATTCGCACGCCAGCAACAAATTGCGAACGGTTTTCTCTTCAGCAGCATACGTTTCTGTCGAGGCGATTTGACCGACTTCATGGTGAAAGAAGAATACATTTTGCCTCAGCGATGACCCTATTGGGATATCAAGATGGATATGGACACCGGGAAGGGGGAAGTTATCTTGATTTGATTGAGCTGATTGAGATATATGGGGCGAAGCCCATCGAGGATATTAGAGAACTTTGGAAACGTGTCGTTTTCTTTGTCCTGGTTTCAAATACCGACGATCACTTGCGCAATCATGGGTTTTTGCTCACTCCAGATGGGTGGAGGCTGGCTCCAGCCTATGATATAAACCCTAATCCCTTTGGTAATGGATTGAGTCTCAATATCTCTGCGATAGATAATAACCAAAGCAGAGACCTTTGTATGGAGGTTGCAGCTCAATTTCGGTGGCAAGATCAAGAAGCCCATGCCTTTTTCAATCATGCAAGCAAAGTGATATCTGGTTGGAAAGCGAGAGCAAAAGCTGTTAATATTTCACCAGCCGAACAAGTCATGATGGAGCGAGCTTTTCGTCTGGCTCGATGATAGACCCTTAGAGGATCTTTTTAGGGATGTAGTCCCTATTCCACATTGGGCTTGCCTTCTTTGCCGAGAATCTTGCGGAGATTGGTCCAGAGGCTGCTGAGCTTGGGGGCGGCACTTGTGCCAGCTAGCACAGCTTCTTGCAGCGGCCCATCGAGGGAGCTTTGCGCATAGTCTTGTGCCCATGCGAGTACGGCATCCACATACTCGGGCCTCAGTCGGCAGGCGCTGCCAACGATCCCGAGGATCATTTTGTCTAGTTGGTAATATTCGTCTGACACCCGATTGACTACCGAGGTGGGAATCAGACCGCCAAGCGGAAGTTTTACCGGGGCAAAATCCAAGATAAGACGATTCAGGGATTGCTGATCCATAGACATGGGCGGGAAGGAATCAAAAAACCAAAGAGTACCATTTTGCCAGGCATAATTGCGGCTTGTGGGGTGAAAGCCAATGGGCGCGCTGTCTTGCTCCACGTATCGCTGATACTTTTTTACCTCTAGCATCATGGCCTTGAGGTAGTGCAGGTATTCTGCCTCAGAGGCTTCTATCATGCGATTTCTCAATAAATCGCGATCTGCAAACGCCGCCTGCACAATCACCGGAACCCATACTTTGTCTGTGGGAATGAGTTTCATCTCTGTCTCGGGCACGCGCAAGCCCATCTCTTGCAAGCGCGCCACATAGTCATCATGCTGAATGAGGAGATCGATGCCTCGTGTTTGCTCCTTCACCGCGCGATATACTTTCACGACGAAGTCGTCCTCCTCTTCGACTGAGATCCTCACCGGTTTGGAAAAAAAACCAAGCCCGGAGAAGCTTTTCTGGCGAAATGCTTCTCCCTCAAGGAGCTGCCTGATGTGGTCGTCGATGCTCATGTTGCGGGCAAAAGTCCTCAATTCCCCGGAAGGGACAAAGGGCTGTGGAATGAATTGGGGAAGAAGTTCTGGCAAGGAAGCTGAGGTGATCGCCTGAGAAAGAGAAGCATTCTTGCTGCTATCTCGTCCTGTCTCTGATCTGCGTCAGGCCCGGATGGTCGGGATGCGCGGTTTCGAGCCGCTCGAGGTATTGGTTCAGGAGGATTTTGTTGCCGCGAATGCTGTGGAGGAGAATCATATTCTCCAGGGCTTTGGCATCGTCGGGATCGAGAGCAAGGGCTTGCACGAGAAGGCGCTCTGCCTCCGGGAGCTGGTTTTGGCGAATGCGAATAAAGGCGAGGTTGGTGTGCATGCGCTTGTCGAAGGGGCGTCGCTGACGCAGCGATTCAAATCCTGCCGCGCAGCGGGCCAGAGTAGAATGGTCATCGGGCGCAGATTTGAAGAGATTCACGTAGTGGCGAAACTCTGCCTCCAGCATATCGGGATGTCGGCGGGTCAATTCTTCGAAAACGATGGCTGCCTTCCCAGGCTCTCCATTCGCTTCGAGCCATTCGCCCTGAAGAAAAAACAGAGCGGTATTGCCGGGAGACTTGCCCAGGCCTGCCTCGATTGCTCGCTCAGCCGCTGCCATGTCCTGCCGAAGCATGGCGAGGCGCGCTTGTTCAATATAATCGTCCTGAGAAGCATAGCTGCTTGCGCTGTCGAGGTAGGCGGGATTGGCTTGATGCTGCTCGAAATAGTAGCGCCAGGCTTTGCCGAAGTCGGCGTCGGTCGCGGCGGTGCCATTCCCCGGCAGCAGGCGCAGGTAGTCGCTCACCGCAGCGATATTGTCGGATTCTGATGGCCGAACTACCCGGATCTTGTGGTCGTGAAAGCTCACGTGGGGAATGTCGCTCGTGCCGCCGCTGGGCATGTGGCAGCTCACGCAGTCGCCCGTCTGGGATTCTTCGTCGATGCCGCAGACCATGGCCTTGGTGCCAGAATGGCAAGCTTCGCAGGTAGCGGTGTAATAGTCGGGTTTTGACAGCTCCACAGCTTTGTGGGGGTCGTGGCAGGTGGTGCAGGTGAGGTCGTCTGAGGCGATGAAGCAGCGCGACTGCTGCAAGCGCTCGGCGTGGGAGGCGATCCCAAATTGGTCCTGACGACCCGAGTCCGCCAAAAATACAGTCCAAGCCTGATCGAGTCGCTCTCCGGGCCGGAAGCTCGTGGCACTTTTGCCAGGCTCATACACATTGATGCCCTGCAGATGGCACTGCTGACACACATCAAATTGCAGAGAGATGGGCAGTTTGGCCGGGTTCACGATGGTGTAGTCGATCTCTCGACCTACGTCGATGAGTTGGCCGCCGTTGATGGCGTCGATGTGGGCTTGTCCGGGACCGTGGCAGCTCTCGCAGTCGATGCCGAGAGACACAGCGCGAAAGCGGTTTTTGCTGTGAGCCACAAAGTCGATCTGCCCGGTGTGGCAGGCAAGGCAGGCCTCCCCGATTTCGCGGTCGAAGCGGCTGTTGTTGACGTCGTAGCCGGGCGAGAGGTCCCACAGCTGCTTGTCCACGTACCAGGTGATGGGCATTTCGTAGATCCATCCGTCGCGCTCCATGAGATAAGACCGGGTCTGATGTCCCGAGCCGACCACATAATCGACCTTCTCCCGCCGTCGATAGACGGTGTCGGCATTCGCTACGCGGCATTCCTCGACATACATGTCTCCGTTTTCCCAAAAAGCCCTATAGAGGAAATTCTCAACCGGATCTGCGACCCATTGGCCTGCATCAAAGCGTTCGATCGCAGATCGCGGATCAGGCCGATATAGCGACTTTCCCATGCCTGTCTCCACAAAATCGGTGTAGATTTTCTGATGGCAGCTCTGGCAAGCCTCCCTGCCCGCATAAGCCACCGGCTCGGTGAGGCTCACAAATTGGCTGGGCCGCACCGTGCACTGCATTGCAAACAGCGTGATGAAGACCAGGACAGAAATAAGGAGATAAGGGCGAACCATGGTGGGAAGATCGGAGTTAGGGCGGGGAAAGGCAAGGGGGATTTGGAGTAAGCGTATGTTGAGATTCAGATATCAAGAATTCCCTACTCCCAAGGCCTGTTCTCAGGATCTTCGTCCCAATTGCGAGGATTGTTTTTGATATAAGTTCTGGTGCGCTCCAATTCCCGTTGATTACGAATGATCCGGTCGTTGTAACGGACCTGCCATGAAAAATGGGGAATCGTCTCTTGCCTGATTTTGCGGGTAGCGATGGATTTAAAAGCTCGAACAAATGCCGGAATATTATCCCTTTGAGGCCCGAATTTGGACACGAATCCTTCTGTTTGGGGCAACTGGGTATGCTCAAGGAGAACCGGAGATTGTCCTCGGGCCTTGAACACGATCATGTGAACATGATTAGGCATAATCACATATTCATCTATAAAAATATCTTCCCTTATTTGCTCCGAAATCAGCAACTCCTCCTCTACAATCTTTCCTGCTCGGGTGAGCTGTACAATTCCTGCCAAGATATCGCTCAAACAGCATTCTCGCCGATGCACACAAATCGTCAAAAAGTACGCACCATTTGATGCATAATCATATCCCTGTAATCGGATGGTCTTGCGCTGAGGTTTTTTCATGGGGTAGCGTGTTGTGTGGGGAGAGTAGTCCGTTCAACATGTCTGATTCCTAAAATAAGGATTTCTCGGAATTGGTCCATGGCATTGCAGTGGCCCTACCATTTATTTTGCTCTTAGGGATTTCCCGCAGGCAAATCCCTCCGGCGGGCCACATCGGTGCGGTGGCCCTGGGATAAATCGATTATTCTTAGGGATTACCCGCAGGCAAATCCCTCTTTCGGGCCACAGCGGCGCGGTGGCCCTACGATGAATCGATTATTCTTAGGGATTTCCCGCAGGCAAATCCCTCTTTCGGGCCACAGCGGCGCGGTGGCCCTGGGATAAATCGATTATTCTTAGGGATTTCCCGCAGGCAAATCCCTCTCGCGGGCCACAGCGGCGCGGTGGCCCTACGATGAATCGATTATTCTTAGGGATTTCC
>JANQTF010000179.1:10473-16075 GCA_030731845.1 Bacteroidia bacterium
CCCGCAGGCAAATCCCTCTTTCGGGCCACAGCGGCGCGGTGGCCCTACGATGAATCGATTATTCTTAGGGATTTCCCGCAGGCAAATCCCTCTTCCGGCGGTTTCAATTCAGGCTATTGCCGTCTTAACACCTTCACACGACAGTGGAGGGAGCCCGCATCAGAGATCATGTTTTCGAATCGACCTTGTATCCACTTGACGCTGAATTGATGCTTCGCAAATACGTTTTCTACAAGAGCGCGCATGCTACTCATTTTCTCTTCCTGCGACGTAAACTCATAATCCGGCAAATAGGCATATTTCTCCTGAGGTGAAATATTTTCAATCAATCCGTTATTAAAGGAGGCAAAGCCTGGCGAACTAGAGGCGAAATAGAGAATAGGGATCCTCTCTACGTGAAAGAATCCGTCAGTCCTGTTTTCTAACCAATCAGCTTGTTGGTCGAGCCATTCACTGATGATTGCCAGGGCTTTAGGGATATTGGACGAATCCGGAATTTGGCCAATGAGGTACTCCTCAGGTTTGTATTGAGCCACAAAAATCAGCTGTTTTCCATTGGCCAATTTCCCTCCGAGGGTTAAATAGAGATCCAGGTGATAAATGAGTTGGTCAGAATCGGGGGCAATCCCATCAATCCCTTCTTTATTCAAAGGCCATTTGGTTTTTTGATAGGCTGCTGTCACATCGAGTCCGGGGACAAAAACGTTGCGTGGAGTACCTTTGAATTTGAATGCTGCCCAATACCAATCGAGAATATCTTGATAAGCCTCACCTGTAGTGGCGCTATACTGCGTAATATGTTCTTTCCCGATCAGCATAAAGTCCTCCCCAACCAAGATGTTGCCACCTTCAAGGGGAAGATCGGTAGTTAATACGGAGTACCGCTCTTGTTCTAGCAAGGCCTCTAAGGAAGGGCGTTGATGCATCCTTGATCGACCATGAACCAAATCCTCGGAAACGAGCAATTTCAAATTGTCAGGATTTGAGGTGTCCTCTAATACCCAAAAGAGGTCCTGTGTCCATTCGGGTAGCCTCTTATTGGCTCCGGTACAAAAGGCTATGATTTTGATTGGTGCTTCCTGTTTGAAGGATTCGATAGAAATGCTTCTGGTAAATAACTTGCTGGTTTCATCAGGTGTTGACTTGATGGGAATAAAATTCACATGGTCTTCGCCTATGGATTGCCACCTTTGACCAGCTAGATTTAACTCACTCAATACCCGTTGGTTGTGGTCTGTGGCAAGTCCTTCTTGAAGATGAAACATTTTGCTTCTCTTCCCAGGGGTGTTTTGCGCCTCCTCATAATCTATCGCCAAAAAAATCTTGATATTTTCGTTGCTCACAGCCCTCAAAAAACTGCCAACAAACAGATTCACATTTTTTTCAATATCAATCAGAAAATCTTCCGAATCGATATCGCAGGTAGCCAGATGAATGAGGGCAAAAACGGATTGAATTTGCCCTTTATAGTTGGTGATAGCGCGTATCATGCTCGTGATGATGGAAGGTTATGGACAAGAGGGAGCCGCATCCAACTCTTCAGGATCCTCGTCAAGATACTGTGACAATACACCATCGTTTTTGGTCAAGATGATGGAAGAGCTTGAGTAGTTGTTTCTGAAGTAAGGAGAACCCGTGCTTCCAGCTCTGAACCTGACATCTCCGACCCCAATGATAAGTCCGCCACCACCCATTTTGTCAAATTTTGCACATTCTCCGGTTGATCGATTTGTGCGGACACGGGGTATGTGTGTGGGAGCG
Organism: Bacteroidia bacterium; assembly: GCA_030731845.1. Lineage (GTDB taxonomy): Bacteria > Bacteroidota > Bacteroidia > J057 > J057 > JANQTF01. Next base: position 12,235 of record JANQTF010000179.1, read on the forward strand.
CCGAAGGAAACCCCTTCAGTAATGATGATGTTGCTTCCTGTGTGCTTTACTTCCAGGCCAGTGCAATCATCTCCATTTGGGATAGAATAATACGAAACAACTTCTCCGCTAGAATTGTCTTTGACATGAATTTGGGTAAAGTCTTCGTTAAACAACAAATCTGTGGATGCAAAAGGGTAAGACGCCATAATTGGATGGATAAGGGGGGGTAAAATAAAAGTGAAGAAAAACGCTCAGTTATCGACCTCAAAGAGCTGGTATGAAATCCCGAGTTGAAGTCCAGCTCGCCAGGCATTGTATGTTGGGACAGATGCCTCATTTGAAGCTAATTCGCTGCCTACTGATAATCCAGAACCCAGAAGCGTTTGTCTGCCAAGTGCGGCACCGATATTGAAGTTCCAGTTGCTCTCCCTGCCTAGCACAACGCTGACACCAGTCAGGAGATGGAGTTTGGGCTCATCTCTCCCTTGATAACCAGCTCCTGGCATTGAGCATAACCAATAAGGAGAAAAAAGATAGATAACATTGATGATGGTGTGCGTAGGGATGGTCTTAGTTTGGGCTGGATCGATGGTGTGGGGTCCATGATGATTGGGGTTATAGGTGATTAAGATGTTGCGAATCCGATTAAATGAAATCAAAATCGAGGATCGAATTAATCCAGGATCTTTGCTGGTCCACGCGGGTATAGATTCCCCCATCCCCGCACAGAAAGTCCGAGGTTAGCGTAGCTCTAGAGGTAAGTCCGGCTAATTTATATTCGCCTCCAACCTTAATAAAAGCAGGCCCTCCGCTATCGCCACTACAGGAGTCGAATCCTCCTCCTCCAGCTACAAACTCAAGGTCGGCTTCAAATCCATAGGTGTATTCCTCCTCAGAGAGATCAGTAGATCGGTCCCTCAAAATGCTCATGATCGGAACATTTACCTCTCGCTTGATTCCAAATCCAACTGTGCTGTTTCTATCACTATTTCCAAACCCTGCAAGCGTCACCTCTTCTGCCGAATTGATCTCCTCGCTTGTCGCTATAGAAATTGGAGCAATAGTGGAAGGCTCCCGTAAAATGAGGGCAGAAATATCATGGTATTTCTTGGTTTGGAAGTAATACTCGTTTACCAATGCCTTTTTGACTTGCTTGATTTCTACTGCATCATCAAGGTCATTTTGGTGAGTCGCATTAATCGCTACCACATATTGGTGATCGGGGGAATAGCAGTGGGCAGCAGTCAAAACCAGCCGCTCATGGACAAGGATTCCGCTACAAAACCATCTTGGAATCGGATAAGCCCCTGCTTGCTGAATAGAGCCGATCAAGCAAGTTTGTGGAAATCGATCGGTCTCTTTGCCACCAATTATTCTGATCAGGTCGTCCTTCTTCTTTTGGGCGAGCATATTGCGCGTAGGGCGATCAATCCCAGCTTCATCCATGTAGTTTACCAGGATAGCTGAAATTTGCTGATACCTTTTTCTTAGGGATTTGAATGCGATCTCAGCATCAAATTGCTCATTACAACCTGGGCAATTCGCAGTGTCCCAAAGCATGTTATTTGATTTCATAGCAAAGCGATTTGGTTTGATGCTACAACTTCACGCTTACATGAAAACATTGCTGACAAACTTTTTATTAAAGTTTGGGAATCAAAATTATACGAGAATATCTATTTTGTCTATGCTAATGAGTATCAGGGCAATGTTCACTTTGAAGTCATGTCAGTAATTGATCAGCTACATCAACTTATTTCATCACTTACCCAAAGTGAGAAACGCTCCTTCAAGATTTTTGCAAGCCGACATGTGCAAGGGGAGAAAAATAATTATGTGGAATTGTTTGACGAAATAGCCCGCCAAGAATCCTATGACGAAACAGCGATTCGCACCCATTTTGCGGGTACTTCATTTGTGAATCGACTTTCTTACGAGAAAAACTACCTCAGAAAGCTGATTTTTAGAGCCATGCGGGGGTATAAGGAAAGGTCGGATACAGAGGCAAAGGTGAGGTATTTGATTGCAGATGCCGCCTTTCTGAGAAGAAAGGGTCTTTATGAACAGGAAGCCAGGGCTTTGGAAAAGGCGTTCGAGATCGCGCAGAAATATGAAAAATTCCATTTCGAGCTAGAGATTCTGGATCTACAGAGGCAAACGATTGTAGTTGAACGGGTTCAGATTAAGGACAAAATCGCCCACAATCAGAAGTTGCGATCAGAAGTTTTGGATCAATTAGCGAATTTCTACCAGTACCAAAATTTAGCGGATCTCCTATTCGTCCAGGTGCGAGGGCAATATGAATTAAGCGAGGAGGAAAAAAATCAAACCCTAAGCTCGACACTTGAGCTAGCGTGGATGAAAGGGGAAGAGCATGCAAAAAGCTGGAGAGCCAAAATCTCATATTTGAAGGCCAGGGCTCATATTTGTCAATTGCTAGGGAATCGTGACGAGCTGTATATGGTTCAAGAGCGGATGCGAGAGCTGTGGGTCAAGAACCCTCATTTTAAGAATGATGAACCAGTCGAGTACATTATTGTCCTGGCGAACCTCTTGAATGCAGCACTCCTTTGCCAGAAATGGGAAAGGATGGAGAGTATTCTTCGGGAAATGGAGCATTTGTCCGTTGCTACGACCCATGAAAAAGCAGAAGTATCCCAAAACTATTTGTTCTTTAGTCTTCTGTTATTCCTCAATACCAGGCGATTAGGCAAGGCATTAAGCCTTGTTGAGAAAATAGAATCAGCGCTTCATAAATATCAGTCCAGGTTTAATCGTGCCCGGATTCTTGCTTTTTATCATAATATCACCCTCCTGTTTCTCATGACAAACAATTATGAAGAGGCGCTCAATTGGTCTAGGTTGGTGTTGAACTATGAGAAATCAGACCATAGAAATGATGTAAGAAGCAAGGCGCGCTTTTTACAGCTCATTTTTCATTACGAGCTAGGAAACTACGAGTTTTTATTGCTCTCGCTCCTTCGATCACTCGAGCGATATCTCAATGAATGGGATAGGAAAAATGAAGGAGAAGAATTGATTCTTCAAACCTTCCAAAAACTTCCTGCAAGCCCTAAAACTGATCACCTCAAAGAGTTAGAAAAATTATATACCAGATTGCCCCAGTATCCTCAGACTCTCTGCTATAATGAGTTCATGTTCTATCTTGAACACAAACTGAAGTAAGGCGCTCATTTCGCAGCAAATCCCCCTGCCTCGTAGGGATTTCCCACAGGCAAATCCCCCAACGGGCCACAGCGGCGCGGTGGCCCTACGATGAATATAATTTCCGTAGGGATTTCCCACAGGCAAATCCCTCTCGGGGGCCACAGCGGCGCGGTGGTCCTAGGATGGGCAAATCCCGCCCGTGGGCCACAGCATCGCGGTGGTCCTACGGCCCCTATCCGCCCCAGCTTTCCCGGTCCAGGCTCCGGTATTGGATGGCCTCGGCGATGTGCTCGGCTTGAATGCTTTCGCTGTCGGCGAGGTCGGCGATGGTGCGCGACACCTTGAGGATGCGGTCGTAGGCGCGGGCGCTGAGGTCGAGTTTCTTCATCGCGACTTCGAGGAGGGAGGCGCTTGGTTTGTCGATGGTGCAGATGCGACGCACCATTTGTGGCGGCATCATGGCATTGGAATAAATGCCGGGATGGCTTTCGAAGCGCTTCATTTGCCGCTCTCGTGCTTCGATCACGCGGTCGCGAATCGACGTGCTTTTTTCCCCGTCGCCACGGCTGGCGAGCTCTTCGAAGGGCACGGGAGTCACCTCCACGTGCAGGTCGATCCGGTCGAGCAGCGGACCGCTGATCTTGGCGAGGTAGCGCTGTATCTGTGCCGGAGCGCAAACGCAATCCTTGTC
>JANQTF010000179.1:16175-17312 GCA_030731845.1 Bacteroidia bacterium
AATGCCCGGCATCCGCTTGGCCAACATCGTCTTGCCCGCTCCGGGTGGACCTATCATGATCACATTGTGACCACCGGCGGCGGCTACTTCGAGGGCGCGTTTCACATTCTCCTGCCCCTTCACATCTGAAAAATCGCTGTCCACATTTTGCTGCGCCTCAAAGAAAATGGCGCGGGTGTCGCGCACGAGCGGCTCAATCGGCAGCTTGCCGTCTAGGAAACCGATGGCATCGTTGATGTGGGTGATGGGAATCACGTCGAGGTCGCTCACGATCGCCGCCTCAGCCGCATTGACTGCCGGGAGCAGGAAGCCCTTGAACTCGCGCTTGCGCGCTTCGATGGCGATGGGCAAGGCCCCTTTGATCGGTCGCAAAGTGCCGTCGAGCGAGAGCTCACCCATGATGAGATAGTCGGAGATGATCTCGTCGCTGATGTCGCCTGCGGCAGCGAGAATGCCCATGGCAATGGTGAGATCGTAGGCCGAACCCGCCTTTTGGATATCAGCGGGCGCCATGTTGATGGTGACCTCCGAGCGCGGGAAGGTCATATCGTTGTTTTGAAAAGCGGTGAAAATGCGCTGCTTACTCTCGCGCACGGCGCTATCGGCGAGGCCCACAAGATTATAGCCAAAGCGGCCACGGGCCACATTTACTTCTACGGTAATGATGGTTGCATGAATGCCCTCCACGGCACTCCCAAAGGCTTTGATGAGCATAGGGTTTGACTTAATCAGATAAGTTCATCCCCCGATCACGAGAATAAAAACAGAAATTTTTGATTTTGCTCAGGAACTAACTGCCTAATTGAAGCAACTCAATGGCTATTCCATGATTCGATTTTTGAGGTTCCTGGATTAGCCTTGATTGTTTATTTTGTTGAAAATAAGGAGGTTAAGTGCAGGAAAGTCGCTTGCGTTTTCATCTGCGCCAAGTCCTGATCTTTTGCGTGTCAGAGAGGTATTTGCTCAGATTGAGAGGAGAAAAAATTGAGGTAGGAGATGCGGAATGTTGAAAAAAGGGGAGCTGGGGTTGGGCTAAAAACATCCTCCCCAAACCTATTCCCGCTTCGTCCCGTGAAACGGGATTCGGCCATTGCGCTGCAAGCCGGCTTCGAGAGCCTCAGCCACCGCACAAGGAGG
>JANQTF010000180.1 GCA_030731845.1 Bacteroidia bacterium
TTTGGAAAGAGTGCTCGCAGCTGGTGTGCATACGTATCTGGATGAATACGGAAAACCTACGCTGACAGGTGAATTTGGCAACGGCCTATCAAGCAGCCTCGCTGGTGTCGATCCAGATGGAATTCACATCCACAATGGTATGTGGGGCTCTCTCATGGCTGGTGGACTCGGTACTGCTATGAGTTGGTGGTGGGATATCTACATTCATCCTCAGGATTTGTATTATCATTTTTCGCCGATCAGAGAAGTGGTTGACCGGGTTCCTTTTGTCAAGTCGAATATGGAGCCGGGATCGGGCACCGTAACTGGCGCAGCCGGAGACCTTGACTTGTCTCCCTCGGGGGACTGGGGCGTCGTCGGTGCGGATTCCATCACCGTCAATCCCGACGGCAGCACCACACCCACCAATCCTTCTCTTAGCACCTATCTCTACGGTTCTCAATTTAATACCGACTTCAGAAGTCCGCCGGTTTTCACCGTCGATTACCCGGAAGCTGGAGCATTCACCGTGCACACTGCTTCCACCAAAGGAACCTCTCCCCGAATCGCGATTTGGGTCGATGGCACCAAGGTTCTTGACAAATCTGCCCGCACCAGCCAATCCTATTCAGTGAGCATTTCTGCCGGGCCGCATACGATCAAGGTGGATAATACGGGGATGGATTGGATCACGATCAGTTCTTACAGCTTCTCCGGATTAGGATCGACAACCGATTTCTACGTTCTCACATCTGCAGACGGTGACGTATCGGCAGGCTGGATACTCAATAACGAATATCACTACTTGAATGTCCCACAACATGGTCCCCCAACACCAGTTACCGATGCGATGCTGACCATCAAAGGGATGAAGGACAGCAGCTACTTCGTGAAATGGTTTGATTGCCTCACGGGAGCCGTGATTAAAAATGAACTGGTTACAGGCGTGAATGGTGAAGTATCCATCAATGTGCCGCCGATGATTTGGGATTTGGCGTTCGTCATTGATGATACACCAGAAGATGTGTTAGTCACCCAGGATCTTACCAATTTCAACATCAAGGCCTATCCCAATCCCGGAAAAAGAGGACAATTAGTCACCATCACGTTGCCAGCCATCGCTGCGCCCAAAGCAACGATAGAACTTCTGGATATGTCTGGAAGGCAAGTGATGACAACCGATCGATCCGGAGGTAGAATATATGAGGTAAAAATTCCCGAAGCACTGGCAGCGGGGATGTATTGGTGGCGCGTGAGGTCGGGAAGTCTGATAGGGACAGAAGCAGTCCTGGTAACTGATTAGGCCGGCGCCAGGCGCCCCCAGTACTGAACAAAGCACTGGACAATACTTGTTCTCAACCACCAGACCCACGATATTTGTCAATTCATTCCACATCAGGATCGCTCTCTTTGAACCACCCTTATCTATCACGCATTCAGTTGACTCAATTTCGGTCTTATACAGATCTGAATCTTGAGCTATCTGCCCATATCAACTGCTTCGCTGGCCCCAACGGTGCCGGAAAGACCAATATCCTGGATGCGATCCATTACCTCTCCTTCACGCGCGGTTTTCGCCATCACCTCGACAAGCAAGCCATTCAGGATGGGGAAGACTTTTTTTTTATTGGAGGCGAATGGGTTAACGGAATAAAGAAGCGACAAGTACACTGTAATTTCCTGAAGGGAAAGGGCAAAAAACTGCTCATTAATCAGAAGGCTGTGGCAAAAATGAGCGACCATATCGGTCAGATGCCGCTGATCGCCATCCTGCCATCAGATACAGATCTGATCAATGGCCAATCCGCCGATCGGCGGAGATTTCTGGATATGCTCATCTCCCAGTATGACCATCAGTTTCTCCATCACCTCATCCAATATGAGAAAATCATCCAGCACCGAAATGCACTGCTTCGCCAGATGGCAGAGGACAGAAGGTTTGATGAAGAACTGGTTGAGCTGTGGGACGAACAGCTCATTCCTCATGGAATAGCTGTCAAAAATGGCCGGGACTCTTTTGTGGAAGCTTTTGCTCCGATTTTTGCCATCTATTTTGCCGAAATTGTCTCTGAGAAAGAAACACCATCCATTCGATATCGATCTCAGGTAGAAGACAATACAACAGAAGGCTGGCGCAGATTTCTACAGCAAAATCGTGATAAGGACCGGGCCAATGGCTACACAACTGGTGGTATTCACCGGGACGAACTCGTATTCCAAATCGACGAGCACAGTGTGAGGCATTATGGATCACAAGGCCAGCAAAAGACCTTTTTGATTTCCCTAAAGTTGGCTCAATATCAACTATTGGAGGAAAAAACAGGTATGGCGCCGATCCTGCTGCTGGATGATTTATTTGACAAATTAGACAGAACCCGACTGGAACAAATCGCTGGATTGCTCCAGTCGAAGGTGAGGGGCCAGATTTTTATCACCGACACGACCCTCCCCCGTCTTCAGGAAGTTTTTGCAGAAAGTGAACGAGAAGTAGTCTTTTTTGGTGTCAGTGACAGCACGGTTACTCATTGACCAATGCTATCATGCCTTGATTTTTTTTGCTTTCCCGAATGGCCTCATACACCACTTCATGAGCCCGCTGTCGGATCGACATCTGGTTGAGCAGCCAGTTATTGGCTCGTGGATGAACCCGGTTGGAGAGAAAAATAAATACCAGATCTTCATCCGGATCCATCCAAATCAACGTTCCTGTGAAGCCTGTATGGCCAAAAGAATTCGGGCTAGCACTCGGTGCAATCAGATAATCGCCTTCGTATGGCGGCTTATCAAAGCCAAGGCCTCTGTGACCTCCTTGTCGCTTGGTAAAAAGATCTACTGTCTGAGGCTTCAACCATTGCTGTCCTCCATATCTACCCTGTTGCAGCCACATTTGACCAATAATAGCCAGGTCTTCTGCCGTAGAAAACAGACCCGCATTTCCCGAAACACCCCCCATCAAGGCAGCGGTGGGATCATGTACATATCCCTGAAGCGTCTGACCTCGGTACCGCTGATCATGCTCGGTTGGGATCAGACGATCGAGCCCGTAACTATCTGCTGCACGAAAAGTGGTGTGTTGTAATCCCAAAGGGCTGTACCAGGTTCGATCCAGGTAGCGATCAAGAGATTCCCGGTTCAGCGAATCGATTACCCGCTGCACCAATATCATATTCGCATCGGAATACTTATATCCGGTACTGTCACGGCGATTCATCATGAGCGTCGTCGCCCATATGCTGTCTGCCATATCTGTGCGTAGATAGAGATCCCGAGCCACAGGAATAGAAAATGCACTATCTGAACGCTGAGAAAAATACTGCTTATTTTTCTTCCACGTAGTTTTAGCGCGATACAATTCGCGGATATTGATCCCGGCTGGCAAGCCAGAAGTATGAGTCATCAATTCTGCAATCGTCGGCTCTAATACCGGAGATGGTCGTCGGATCCTTCCTTCCGACACGTGTCGGATTACAAGGATGCTATCTCCTGGCAAAAAGGTCGTATCAGATGCTGCCGTGCTAATCAAGACCCTGGGATCTAGCAATACCGTATCAGACAAGGAAAGCTGAGACGAATCCACTCCAACATAGAGTGTGTCTGACCAGGCTACCGAATCCTGCCAGATATAAGGGTCCCGAAAGTATTTTCTAATCGGCACATCCAGCTCGAGCTTACCCTGGTCATACATACTCATCGCAGCCAGTGTCGTTCCCATGATTTTGGTCATGGAGGCAATATCATAGAGATCTGTTGGATAGACCCCTCTACGTTTTAGGTAGGTATGGTATCCGTGTGATTGATTATAAATCACTCGTCCATTTTTGGCTACCAGGATCTGAGCACCCGGCATGGCCAGCTCGGAGATTCCTTCCCATGCGATGCTATCGATCCGGGCGAGAATTCTGCTATCAAGACCGACTGATTCAGCGGGACCATAGGCCAGACGAATCTTTTGGGTCTGCGATTCTGCACCGACGAATAGGCGCTCCGAGAGCGCAAGTGGGAATTTCCCTGTGATGGGAATCCCCCCGGCGATCATCTGTGCGACCACAGATTGCCCCATCACACCAGTGTCATTGCCTTGAATCAAGGTGACGGAGGCTGGTAGCTCTGCCATCCGTGCAGCGCCTCCCAGGTTTACCACCACTACCGGCGTCGTCTCCGTGAGCTTGTTGACTTGCTGCCACAGCTTTTTTCGCTCCAGGCCTTCCGGAAATGCCTGTCCAAAAACCAGAATCAGCGGATCATATTTTTTGAGGCGAATAGAGGACAACGCAAACCATGGATCAGCAGC
>JANQTF010000181.1:0-5282 GCA_030731845.1 Bacteroidia bacterium
ATCCTCCCCAAACCTATTCCCGCTTCGTCCCGTGAAACGGGATTCGGCCAGCGCAAAGGCCAACACACAAGGAGGGGCTTAAGAATTGCTCCCTCCAAAAGTTGCAAGCGTTTCCCAGCAAATAGTAAAGAAACCTCCTCCTCAGCCCCCAATAACTGTCCGGTTAAGGTCAAAGCTCCTGTTGTTTTTAAGCAAGGAACTTCGAGTAGCAGGATCTTGGGAAAGGTGGCAGTCGCTATGCGCCTGCAACCCCCACGGGTACACGTGGTTCTACCGAGGTTCGTTAACCTGAAATAGTAAATTCAAGCTCTCTGTTCAGGCGCGTAGCGACTGACACATTGGTAGAAAAACACGATTTGGCTCTCCAATCAGGCGCATAGCGACTGACACATTTCTTAACCGAACGGCTACACCCCGGCAAGCGCTCAGCGCTCCTGTCTCGCTTCTCAACATCTCGCCTCTCTAAATCCCCACGTAGCTATTCAGCATGATCGGCATGATGAGCATCAGCACATTCTCGCCTTCTTCTTGAAGATTCGGCAGAATGATCCCTGCGCGATTGGGCTCAGAGAGCTCGATCACGACCTCTTCCGTTTCTACATTGGAGACCACATCGAGCAGGAGAGCGGCATTGAATCCGATTTCAATATCGGCGCCGTCGTAGTGGCACTTCAGGGTTTCTTTGGCTTCGTTGGCGAAGTCGGGGTCTTGAGAAGACACTTCGAGCTCAGAGCCTCTCACACTGAAGCGCACTTGGTGCGTGGATTTATTGGCAAAAATATTGACACGACGCAGCGATCCCATCAGCTCCTGCTTGGCGATGAAGAGCTTGTTGGGATTGTTGACCGGGATCACATTCTCGTAATCAGGGTATTTGTGATCGATGAGGCGACAAACGAGGAGCAGGCTTTCGGTATGAAAGAAGGCATTGGCCTCATTGTAGTGAATCACCACATCGGTATTGGAATTGGGATCGAGCGAAGACTTGAGCAGGTTGAGGGCCTTTTGTGGCACGATGAAACTTGTCGGCTCGGGTACAGTGACATCCACACGACGGTAGCGCACGAGGCGGTGCGCATCGGTGGCGACGAAGGTCATGCCATTTTCACCGAGGTCGAAAAGAATGCCATTGAGGGCAGCCTTGTCTTCGTCAGTGGAGGCAGCAAAGATCGTTTTGCTCACCGCTTTGAGCAGCACGTGGAGCGGCATCTGCACAGAGTCGGTGCCTTCCGGGCGGGGAATATTGGGGAAGTCCTCGCCGTTTTCGCCGCTGATCTTATATTTTCCGTTCTGAGAAGCGATCTCTACCCCAAAGGTATTTTCATCCACGATGAACGTGATGGGCTGCTCGGGCAAGGCCTTGAGGATATCGAGCAGGATTTTAGCAGGAATGGCCACTTTAATCGGTTCTCCCCGAGACTCCACCCCAAGCTTGGTCTGCATAGAGGTTTCCAGATTGGTGGTAGAAACCGTCAGGGTATTGTTGGCTACATCAAAGAGAAAATTCTCGATGATCGGCAGAACAGACCGCGACGGAATAGCACCGGAAATGCGGCTCAACTGACGGTGAAGTGCGGTGGAAGAGACGATAAAATTCATGCCACGGGTTCTATAGGGTATAGACAACAAATTGAACCTCGGGGTTTCCGGGTTCTTTTCTGATATCCTTACGGTTAATGATACCGACAAATCTAATAAATCTCAGAACTTTGTCCCCATCTTTTTGGTACAATCTCCCCTTATCTTTTGCACATATCTCGTTAGAGGATCGCAGCCGATGACTTGGGAGGCACAAAGTGTTTTTTTTCGAAAAGACTGTTTTCACCGCGATGGCGCGAAGAATGCGCAAAGGCCGCTAAGAAACATCGTTTCAAAAGCCCCTGCCGAGCTTCGCGTCTCCCTTTCTGCCTTTGCGGTGATCATAAGGAAGGATTATTTATTACTCCGGCACAATCGCGGAGATAGGAGGTGGTGTAGGTAGTTTTTGGCAAAAACTACTACTCATACCCGTCATTTTTCACTTGACACATACCTCTATTAAAAGGAACAATACCAAGACCTCCCGCTCAATAGCAACATTCGAAACCAGCCCCGCCGAGGCTCTTTTCCTGCCTGCCGATGAGGGTGGATGCTGAAAAACTTAACAATTCTCTGCACTTTGTCCTCCACTTTTTGATGCTTCATTCACCTGTACTTCCACATGTCCCTCATTGACAAAGAGATACAACGGTATCTGGAATCTCATAGCGAATCAGAATCGCCTGTTTTGAACGAATTGCGCCGGGAAACCTACCTGCAAGTGCTTCTTCCCCAAATGATCACGGACCCCGTGCAGGGTCGTTTGCTCGCCAATTGGTCGCGATTGCTGAAGCCCCGCCGGATTTTGGAGGTGGGCACGTTTACTGGCTATTCCTGTATCTGTCTCGCAGAAGGCCTCGATCCTGAGGGGGAAGTGATCACCATTGAGGTGAATGCCGAGCGGGCCACCCGCATCAAGCGCTTCCTGGAGTTGGCGGGAATCGCCGACCGCGCCAAGCTCGTGATTGGCGATGCCAAGGAGGCGATCGCTGAGCAGCAAGGCCCTTTCGATCTGGTATTTCTCGATGCTGATAAAGCGAATTATCCCGCCTACTACGACCTCGTTTTTCCGCTGATCCGAGAGGACGGATGGCTCATTGCCGACAATGTGCTCTGGCAGGGCAAGGTGACAAGGAAAGGAAAAGACAAAGAAACGCTTGGGCTCCAGAGGTTTAATGACTTGGTTGCTGCTGACCCACGCGTAGAAGTGCTGATGCTACAGATGCGCGACGGCCTTTCTTTGATCAGAAAGAAGAATACAGCTGAAATCTCGGCAAAGATCTAACATGAAGATTCGGCTTAGTTTTTGAGCAAATACCCATGATTTCGCCTCTGGTCAAGTTTTTTCTGACAATTCCCCATTCACCTTACATCCTTGTATCAATTTTGATAAGAAATGATACACGGTTTTCGGCCCAATGCTTGAATAGAGTCAGAGAAAGGACGAATTTTGTAACCATCCTGCCAAAACGACGAACACCAGAGAATTGATTCGCCTTTGATCAACACAAGGTAGTCCGAATCGTTCCTGGTGAAAAAACAGAGAATCATGATGTTCCCTAAGCAACTCCTCCTCTCAACTGTCCTGCTGATCTCCTCCCTGTTTGCACATGCCGCGGAGGTCCCACGCATTGTGACCTACTGCGGGATGCAAATAGAATTCACCGATGCTTCCCGCGCCAAGGTGCAAGGCTATGTGGACGATATTCTCAAAAGCCCCCGCTATTTCAATGAAATGGTGAAACGGGCTCATACGTATATGCCCTTTATTGAGGAGGCACTCAGCGCCGCCGGCGCGCCCGACGACCTCAAGTATCTGTCGATCCAGGAGAGTGCGCTCCGCCCCGATGTGGTGTCTTCCTCACAGGCGGTGGGATTTTGGCAGTTCAAGGAAGAAACCGCCCGCGACTTTGGCCTCATCGTGGATGACAAAGTAGATGAGCGCATGCACATATACCGATCTTCTGAAGGAGCGGCCAAGTACCTGCTTCGCGCCAACCAGGATTTTGACAATTGGGTGTATGCTGTGATGGCCTATTTTCACGGATTCACAGGTGCCATTCAATACACCGATCCCAAGTATTACAGTACCAAGCGCATGGTGATCAACGATGACCTGCATTGGTATCCGCTCAAGGCCATTGCCCACAAGCTTGCTTATGAAGAAGCTGTGAACCTGCGTCAGCGCCCCTTGGTGGCACTTATTCCATATTCTACCAACGGAGAATCTATTGTGAAGCACCTTCTCGAAGGGCATCAGGGCGTGGACGAGGAGTCTTTTTTCCTCTACAACAAATGGATCAAAGATCAGCGCAGGCTTCCGAAGGATGTGCTGTTCACCTACTATATTCCGCAGGCTGCGGAGTTCTACACGGGGCATCAGGAGGATCCGGTGAGGGTTCAGATTGCCAATGGCGGGACTCCAGCCGGGTATCGCCCACGCGAGATCACGGGTCACATGGATGCCTTTGGCATGGATAAGCCCCCTGTGTATGAGCCACAGCAAGTTCCCGACAGGCCCATGACCACCCCATCTAACCCCAGCTCAACCGGGCAGGTGGCCATTCCCATCGGTACCATGGCAGGCGCATTCCGTGCATTAGATCCTGCCAATATGCCGGGAGAAAATTATGTGGTTTTTGAAACGATCTATGACCTTGATTACGGCAAGGAATATGTCATTTACAACGGGGTGATCGGCCTGCCAGAGCTGGCCGAACGCCTCGGCGTGCGCCTTTCTCAGCTCCTCATCTGGAACAATCTCACGCCTTCGCAGCGGCCCGTTGCTGGTTCTCTGGTCTATCTCAGCAACCCCAAAAATACCGAGTACCACGTGGTGGCTTCGGGCGAATCCATTGAGTCTATCGCGAAGATCCATCAAATGTCCACGGGCAAGATCATTCGCAACAACAGGCTCGAAAAAGACAAGCCCGTGATTTATATCGGGCAAAAATTATTTCTCAAGGCCAAGCGTCCCAAAGACGAGAAGATCATCATTCTCCAGCATCAAGAGGAAAAAACAGTGGCCGCCAACCGACCACAGCCTCAAACTCCCAGAGAGGTGCCTCCGCGTCCAGCACCTGTCACGCAACCGGTTACTCCCACTACTTCGCCTACCACCCAACCAACAGCCCCAAATCAGCCGTCCTCTTCCTGGGTTATCCACGAGGTGAAACCAGGCGAAACGCTTTGGCAAATTTCCCAGAAATACGGAACCCGGGTGGAGATCATCAAGAAGGTCAACAACCTCGAATCTGATACCCTCAAAGTAGGTCAGGTGCTCAAAGTCCTCGCGAGAAATTAATCCCCTATCTTCATGTGGACCTTCTTCCTTGTTTTGGCCATCCTGTTTTGGGGGCTGATGTCCATTCTCACCATTTGGTGGATCATCGCCGCTGAGCGTGGCTGGAACAGAATCGGCTGGGTAGCAGCTGCCATCTTTCTGCCTTTATTCGGGCCGGTTTTGTGGATGATCTATGGCGAAAAAGGTAATTTTCCCCCTTTTCCCTTTCAGAGTCGGAAACTCATTTCGCAGGCAAGCGTTCCTCCAACAGAAGAATAGCAGATTTTCCTGCTTACCTTGCTGCCATTCCCCACATAGATACTGCCTTAGATATGAATGAAGTTGTCGGAACGATCATGAAGTCAGGATTCCCATTCCTCCTGATCACCCTGCTGCTCATGTTGCTGGTATCTGTGTGGCG
>JANQTF010000181.1:5382-17205 GCA_030731845.1 Bacteroidia bacterium
AAAAGGAATCTCCCCGATTTTGTGCAATCCCATCTTCAGGTAAAATGCTAACGCTGGCGTGATGGGCCATACCGTGAGCCATAGCATCTCGCTTCCCGCATCGCGAGCCTTATCCTCTGCGTGTTGCAGCAATTGCCTCCCGATTCCCTGGCCCTGCCACCGCCGATCGAGGTAGAGCAAATTCACCTTCGTGAGTGCCTGGGTATTCGCCTCCGCAAAGGTGGCCCCGTGTTCCATCATCACATAACCCTTCCAGCATTCTTCCTCCCAGAGATAAGCCTGGGTTTGAGGATGAGAAAGGATCTCGGAAAATCGCTCAGCAGTGTAATGCTCCTGGATAAAAGACAAAAGCTTGACCCTATCTCCAATATCCTGATAGGCCTCCCAAAACAGTCGTCCTCCAAACTCGGCAAGCAAGGCTGATTCTGTAGGCGAAACGCGTCGTATAGGAAGCATGAGCGTCAATTCCTCCTGTATTTATTTACCCGCCACAGATAAGGCATAGACAGCAAACGAAGCCAGCCAATGCTCTCCTTCATAGCCGCCGCTGGCAATATTGGGCAGGGTGACTTCGATGTGGGTAGCGGCAATTTGCCGTAAGGCCTGCTTTCTGGGGTCGGTCTCAGGTAGATGAGCGGCAATGCTCATCAGGCACCAAGCCCGGCTGAGGTTGAGCCCATCGAGGTGAACGAGTTTGCCATCCGTGCGATCAGAAACCACAGCGGGCTGCCTGAGAGAGCCGGGGAGGGTAGGGAGAAAACGAGAAAACCATTCAGAGAATGCCTCAGGGGTGAGGATTCGCTGCATGAGATTCGCTTCTTCGAGGCAAGGGGAAAGAAAATCAGCACCGCCAGGCTCATAGCTTCCGGGGCAATCGGCATCGAGAGCATAGTAGCGAAAAGCTGCTTCGCGAATGGCTGCTTGCAATGCAGTGCGATTCATCGCCAGGGCATAATCCCAGGCAAATGACAGCCCAAAAGCAGTATTGGGATGCTCGCCCGTGCGAATGGGGTAGGTCTGCCGAGGCAGAAAGTCGATATACAGGGTTTCGATATGATCGGCAAGTGGCTGAACGGCCCCGGCCCACCTCTGCCCCTGGGCATCGTCCCAGCTGTGCAGCTCTTCGGCCAATTTGAGGAGCCATGCCCATCCATACATTCGCTCAAAGCTTTTGCGGTTTTTGCTCTCGAGGTAGGCTACTTCGGCGAGGATCTTGTCCGGCTGAAGATTCTCATCGATCGCGGCGCGGATCTCTGCTGCCTCTGGCAGACTGGGAAATTCTTTGAGCAGGCGCACGAGCATCCAATGCCCGTGCACAGAGGAGTGCCAGTCGAAGCAGCCGTAAAATGCCGGATGCAACGCGCTTGGCGAGCCAATATCGGTGGAATCATCGAGCACGTGGGAGATCTTGTTGGGATACTCCTGCCCCACACAGCGAAACGCTAATTCCGCCAAATGAGAAGCGCCCGCCTCGGTCAGGGACAGAGATCCTGTTTCCCCATCTTTGAGCAGAAAAGGAAGGTCTTGTGCAGCCATAGAAGCCATCATAAACCCAAACAAACAACTGAGTGCAATTTTCATATCCAGATATTGGGAGAGGAAAGGTAAGGAATTGATCAGGGCAGAAAAAGGCAAGGAGCAATTCGGATTGAGGAGAACCTGGATAAGGAAACACCACATATCAGATTCTCTATATTTGCTTTATCCGGGATCAGTTCCGAATTTCCGGCTTGTCCCATTCACCAACTCTCCTTGTATGACATCTCTGACTTCCCGCATTCTGTCCCTCATGCTATTCGTGTGTGTCTTGTTGGCTCCTGATGCTGTGATGGCCCAGCGAAAAAAGAAGACCACCGAGCCTGCACAATCTGCTACACTCAGTTATGCAGACAGCCTCTACCAAGGCCTTGAATATCGCCTGATCGGGCCATTCCGTGGCGGACGATCTTGTGCCGTAACGGGCGTCGCGGGCAAGCCCCAATTATTCTATTTTGGATCAACCGGAGGGGGCGTTTGGCGAACAAAAGACGGAGGGAGCAGCTGGGAAAACATCAGCGATGGCTTTTTTGGCGGCTCCATCGGGGCCGTGGCGGTGAGTGAATGGGACAACAACGTGATCTACGCCGGAGGGGGAGAAAAAACCGTGCGCGGCAATGTCTCCTACGGCTACGGAATCTGGAAAACCCTGGATGCCGGAAAAACCTGGACCAGCATGGGCCTGGAAGATTCCCGCCACATTTCCCGCATTCGCATTCACCCCAAAAATCCTGACCTCGTGTATGCGGCGGTCATGGGCGACCTCTATCAGTCCAGCGAAACCCGTGGCGTGTATCGCTCCAAAGACGGTGGCAGCACGTGGCAACGCGTTCTCTTTGCCAACGCAGATGCAGGAGCTGTTGATCTGGTATTCGACCCCAATAACCCACGGATCCTCTACGCCAGCACATGGCGCGTGCGCCGCACCCCCTACAGCCTCGATTCGGGCGGCGAAGGCTCCGACCTCTGGAAATCTACCGATGGCGGCGACACCTGGACCCAACTCACCGGGCAGGACAATGGCCTGCCCACTGGCACGCTCGGAATCATTGGGGTGGCGGTGTCACCTGCCAATTCTGAGCGCATCTGGGCCTTGCTCGAACATGCCAACGGCGGCCTCTACCGCTCCGACAATGCCGGCAAGTCCTGGCGCAAAGTAAACGAGGACCGCTCGCTGAGGCAACGCGCCTGGTACTACACCCGCATCTACGCCGATACCCAAGACGAAAATGTGGTCTATGTGCTCAATGTGTCCTACCACAAATCTACCGACGGTGGTCGCACCTTTGTGCGAAACAATGCTCCACATGGCGATCATCACGACCTCTGGATCGCGCCCGAAGATCCTTCCCGCATGATCATCGGCGACGATGGCGGCGCTCAAATCACCTATGATGGTGGCGAAAACTGGTCCACCTACTACAATCAGCCCACGGCTCAGTTTTACCGGGTTGTGACCGATCGTCACTTTCCGTACCGCATCTATGCGGCGCAGCAAGACAATTCTACGGTGAGAATCGCACACCGCAGCAACGGCTACAGCATTTCCGAAGACGACTGGGAAAGCACCGCCGGGGGCGAAAGTGCGCACATCGCTCCCGATCCGGAAGATCCGGAGATCGTGTATGGTGGCAGTTATGGCGGATTTCTCACCCGCGAAAATCACCGCACGGGCGAAAGCCGCGCCATCAATGTGTGGCCAGACAACCCTATGGGCTATGGTGCCGAAGGCATGAAGTATCGCTTTCAGTGGAATTTTCCTATCTTCTTCTCTCCTCACAACAGCAAAAAACTCTACGCCTGCTCGAATCAGCTTCACGTGACATACGATGAAGGGCAAAGCTGGGAAACCATTTCGCCAGACCTCACCCGCAATGATTCGGCTAAACTCGTTTCCTCCGGCGGGCCCATCACCAAGGACAATACCGGCGTGGAATATTACTGCACCATTTTCGCTGCGGTAGAATCTCCGCATGAAGCCGGAGTGATCTGGACCGGATCAGACGATGGTCTCATTCACCTCACCAAAGACGGAGGAAAAACCTGGACCAACGTGACGCCCGCCGAAAGCATCATGCCAGCATGGATCATGATCAACAGCCTGGAGGTGGACCCATTTGACCCGGCTGGCCTTTATGTAGCCGCAACGAGCTACAAGTCTGGCGATTATCGACCATTCCTCTACCGAACCAAGGACTATGGCGCGACCTGGCAAAAAATCACGACCGGAATCAAGGAAGATCACTTCACCCGCGTGTTGCGGGCCGATCCTGCCCGCAAGGGCCTGCTCTATGCCGGGACAGAATCAGGCATGTATATCTCCTTTGACGATGGCGCGAGCTTCGCGCCCTTTCAACTCAACCTGCCGATTGTGCCCATCACCGACCTCACGGTGCGCGACAACAACCTGATCGTGGCCACCCAAGGACGCAGTCTCTGGATCATTGACGACCTCTCGGTGCTGCATCAGCTCGATGCGAAATCTGCAAGCTGGAAACTCTACCAACCGCTAGATAGCTATCGCATGGATGGTGGCGGACGTGGCGCCACCAAAACCGCCGGGGCCAATCATCCTGGCGGTGTCATGACCTATTTCTATTTGCCCGAAATTCCTCACGATTCTGTGGTCGTGACGCTCAGCTACCTGGAGGCAGATGGCGACACGATTCAGAGCTGGACAAGAGGCAAATCAGACGATTTTCCTGCGTTGAGCAAAGGGTTGCAGCGCTTCGTGTGGAATATGCGCTACGAGGACGCCAAAGAATTTGACGGCATGATCTTGTGGTGGGGACAAACGAGCGGCCCCAAGGCTGTGCCGGGAGCGTATGAAGTTCATCTCCAAATCGGAACAGAGACGCAAACGCAGGCCTTCAACATTCTCAAAAATCCGGCATCGGAGGTGAGTGAGGAGGACATGGCGAAGCAGTTTGCCTACCTGATGCAGGTGCGCGACAAGCTCACACAAACGCATGAGGCGATCATCGACATCCGCGCTGGGCGCGGGCAGATTAAGGCTCTGGTTGACCGCTTGCCAGACGGCGAAGCCTATCAGGACATTCGCGATCAGGCCGAGAAGATCGATAGTCTCATGACGGTCGTGGAAACGAGTCTGTACCAGACCAAGAACCGCAGCAATCAGGACCCGCTCAATTTCCCGATTCGCCTGAATAACAAACTCGCTCACCTCGGTGCCCTCACTTCTATGGGTGACTATCAGCCTACGGATCAGGCCTTGGCTTTCCTTGAGGAAGTGAGCGCTGCCATCGATGAGCAATTGTCTGTTTGGAAGGAGATTGTGGAGACCGAAGTCCCGGCGTTTAATGCGTTGGTGAAAGCAGCAGAACTGGATGCGATTCGCTTTGAAGAATAGGAGTCGCTGGCAGTGAGGCGCTATCGCATCACAAAGAAAACAGGAGTCATCCCGCATGTTGGGCTGGCTCTTGTTTTTGTAAGGGGATTATTGGCTGTAGGGAGTTCCACAACTCTTCCCGCAAGGCTGCGAACCGATGGATTCAGGCTTCGCCCGATGGGCTCCCTTGTCTGGTCAAGGATTAAGGCAAATTCCCAAATCTTTCCCCCTTCATATTCAATCCTTCCCTACCTTGACACAAACATTCGCAATGCCTCTGGGGTTGTAGAATTGATTTTTTCGACAAATAAATTTCCCATGTCTCAATCACAACAGGTAATCGTCATCGGAGCTGGTTTCGCGGGGCTGGCAGCAGCATCACGCCTGGCGCAGGCTGGCTATGACGTCACCATTCTGGAAAAAAACGACCAACCCGGTGGCCGCGCCCGCATCTGGAAGCAAGACGGGTTTCACTTTGACATGGGCCCGAGTTGGTACTGGATGCCCGATGTGTTTGAGAATTATTTTGCCCTGTTTGGCAAAAAGGTCTCCGACTATTATGAACTCGATCGCCTCGATCCGGGCTACCGGGTCTATTTTGGCAAAGACGATGCCGTGGATGTGCCCGCAGACATGCAGGCGCTCGAAAAGGTGTTTGAAGACATCGAGCCGGGCTCTGCGTTGAAACTGCGCGAATTTCTGGCACAGGCCGCTTACAAATACCGCGTCGGCATGACCGACTATGTATTTCGCCCCTCGCATAGCATCACCGAGTTCATCGATCTGCGACTGATTCGCGAAAGCTTCCGGATTCAGATGTTTAGCAACATGCGCAAGCATGTGCAGAAATACTTCACGCATCCGCGTCTGCGCAAAATCCTGGAGTTTCCCGTGCTGTTTTTGGGCGCTACGCCCCAAAATACTCCTGCCCTCTACAGCATGATGAATCATGCCGATCTGGCCCTGGGCACCTGGTTTCCCAAAGGCGGGATGAACGAAATCGTGAAGGGCATGGTGGCCGTGGCTGAGGAGATGGGCGTGAAATTTGTCCTCAACACGGAGGTGAAAAAAATTGAGGTGGTCAATGGCGTGGCTACCAAGGTCATCACATCCCGTGGCGACTACACCGCCGATATCGTCATTGCCAATGCCGATTATCGCCATGCCGATCAGGTGCTGCTCGATGCGCCCTGGCGAAACTATGACAACAAATACTGGGAAACCCGTACCATGTCGCCAAGTAGCCTGCTGTTTTATCTCGGGGTGAATAAAAAGCTCGACAACCTGGAGCATCACAACCTGTTTTTCGATGAAGACTTTGAGCTTCATGCCGAGGAGATTTACACAGACCCCAAGTGGCCCAGCAAGCCGCTGTTTTACGCCTCCGTCACCACCAAAACCGATCCCATCGGTGCGCCCGAGGGCATGGAGAATCTCTTTCTCCTCATTCCGCTCGCGCCGGGTCTGGAAGATTCTGAAGCCGAGCGGGAGCGCTATTACCACATCGTGATGGAGCGCCTCGAAGCCATCACCGGACAATCTGTGCGGGACCACGTGGTGCTGAAACGCAGCTATGCCATGAGCGATTTTGAGAAGGACTACAACTCCTGGAAAGGCAACGCCTATGGCCTGGCCAACACGCTGTTTCAAACCGCGTTTTTCAAGCCGAAGCTCAAATCCAAAAAGGTGAAAAACCTGTATTACACCGGACAGCTCACCGTGCCCGGCCCTGGCGTACCGCCATCTTTGATTTCCGGCCAAGTAGTGGCCGAGGAAATCAAAGCAGGAAAATAGAAGAGATTTTTTTGAAAAATAAGGCTGGAGATCGGCCCCAAAGCCTCGGGTGTTACCCGGGGCTTTTGTTGTGGTTGCCCTCCGGGAAACTGCAAGAATCGGCTTACACTCCATTGCCGAATGGCCAAGCGAAAGTCCCCTCATCCCAGCCTTCTCCCAGAGGGAGAAGGAGCAAGAAAAAGAGCCGTAGGCGGTCCAGCACAGCCCGCCCCTGGCGGGGTCGAGCATTTGTAGCATCGAGGAGCCCCAAACAAAAGCCGACCCTAGCGGGGCATAGCCGTCCGGTTAAGGCCATAGATGCTTTTGGTTAGGTTGTGAGGAAGGTTGAGTAGCAGGATTTGGGAAAGGTGGCAGTCGCTATGCGCCTGCAAACCTTATGGGTGCACCTGATTCTACCGAGGTTCGAATCGCTATGCGCTTCGACTTTTGATCGGAAATACGAGCTCCCAGCCCAGGCGCATAGCGACTGACACCTCGGTAGAATAAGCAGGGCCAAGCGTTCCTCCCAGGCGCGTAGCGACTGGCACCTTTCTTAACCGGACGGCTATGCCCTAGCGGGGTCGCACACAAACAGGCAAGAGCAACCGCCCAACCTCTCTTCGTGCGACCCCGCTGAGGTCGGAGAGTGGTCGGTTTTTGCTTAGGTTGCTACAAACATGCGACCCCACTAGGGGCGGGGAGCAAGAGCAGCCAAGTGGCTATGGCTGCGCTTCCCAATAGCTGCGATTGCCGATTTTTCACCCTTTTGTTCCCCCTCGTCGGCACACAATCCAACCCCACAGGGGGATTTGGGAAGGTGCTCGAAATCCCCTTCGAAAGGGATGATGTCTAGTGCGGTCAGGGGAGTTCCGCTGCCCGTGGCTCGCTTCTCACCATCTCACGGGCATCTTTTTCATGCCTGACTTCTCTCGTCTGACTTCTGACATCTGGGTGAGGGCCACGAGGTAACCGGGCTTAGCCCGACGGGCATGAGGAGGCAGGTACTGCGAGCCAGTAGGGTAGCCACAAGGGAGAGAAAAAGTCCATCTTGACTCTTTGCGCAGTTTTTCTGGTTCACTTGTTAACCTTTTTCACCTGGGTGCCATTCCTTTCCGACAACGCAGCCGAGTCCGACCTGTTACTCACCCCATTTCCTCGAATCTCAGTTATGAAGAAGCTAATTCCCTTGGGCCTCCTGTTGGTGCTCGTTTTGTACGCTGGTGCAATGCAGGCACAGCGCCAACGGTACTATCCTTTTTTTCAGCAGGAATGGTTTTTTGGCAACCTGCCGAGCGCCCGCACCGAGGCCATGGGCAGGGCTGATGTGGCTGTGGGAGGAACCCTCAGCTCGATGTATTACAACCCAGCAGGGATCGGCGAAATAGAGCAGTGGGAAGCCACATTTTCTACCTCCGCGCCTTATTATGCCCTCACCGAATCCGACTATTATTTTGCGGGATATGCCCGGCGAATCAATGAAAAACTCGTCGCTGCGATCAGCTTGAACCAATTCGCGGTAGGCCCCACCACCTTTGAGGTCGATATCGAAGGGGCGAATTTTCCGGTTGATAAGCCCACCGTGAATAATCTGGCCATCACGGCTGCCTATGAGCCCATTGATCAGCTGCAAATTGGCATCAATGCCAACCTATTTTCCTGGAAGCTCTTCGACGGCGTGGCAGCATCTATTTCGCCAATCATCGATGTGGGTGCGCTCTACACCTTGCCGCTGTCCAATGGGAGCCACCTGCGATTTGGCGCGGCAGTGGTGAATGCCTCTTATTCCACGATCACCTTTAGTAGCCCGATCAACACAGAGAGCACGAGCCCATTTCCCGTGGTGGCCCGAGCGGGTGTTTCTTACCAAAAAGATACCGAGATCAACATTCCCGGAGCTGGTGCGCAGCCCCTCACGCTCTTGGTGACGACTGAAATTCAAGACCTGTTCAACAATGAATACCGCAATGCTTTCCGCCTGGGTGGGGAGCTCGTGTTTGCCAGGGTACTGGCGCTCCGGTTGGGGTACTTCACCATCACCGAAAATGATTTTGGATTCAGTGCTAATCTTTCCCGCGTGAATGATTTCACCTATGGTTTTGGGGCCATCATCCCCGTGAATGAGATCAGCCAAGGCAAACTTCCCCTGACCCTCCACATTGATTACATGAGCCTGGAAAATCCGCCTGTGAACAGCTTTGTGCCACGCAGCCAAAATAAGCGGGCATTTTCCTTTCGGGTTGTGGCTCCGCTTTCCGCCAAATAATCTCCCCTTACCCATAATTCTATGAAATCCATTCGATATATCCTCCTTGGGGTGATTCTCAGCTTAGTGGGTTCCCCCGCCTCCCTACACGCACAATCATTCTTCGGCTACCAAACCATTGGCGTTCATACCTGGTATTTTTCCCTCAGCTGGGACGGAAAGCCCAATATCGGATTTGGCTACAATTTCCGCGATTTCAACAAGACCTTCACCGACATCAGCCTGGAGTGGCGTTCTCCGGTCGATGAGATGTTTCAGTCGGACAACCAACATCTGATCGCAGGATTCTACAAGCCGCTGGTGCTCAGACGAGGCTTCACCGCGGTGGGGCTTCATGCCCACCTCCGCAATCTCGCGGGCGCGGAAGGCAGCAAGACCAGCCAATATTCTCTGGCTGCCACGGTGCTCCCGAGCTATGTGTATGCGGCTAGTCTGGGAGATGGTCCTTATGGCACAATTGGGCTAAGGCTCGGCTATGAAGCTGTGATCGCCGAAAAATCCGGACAAAGCTGGTCCACCTTGCCCTCTCACGGCGTGAGACTCGGCGGGCACATAGACCTGCATCTCGAGCGCACCCTCGGCATCAGTAGCAATGGATTTGTGACGAAAAATTGGGCATTAGGCGGAAGCGAGGGCGTAGATACGAGCCTTGGACGGGAGGGAGATCTCTACATCGGGTCCACCTATTTTCTCCGGCGTTGGTGATGTTGGGTAAACGAAAAACATCCTGCTTTCATCCCATCCCTCAGAAAGCTTTTGCACCTTGCGGGTTCTATGCAGCAAAAAAAAACACTCGCAACCGAGGCTGATGTGGCACTTCTCGTGGAGGCCTTCTACACCAAAGCCAAACCCGATCCGGTGATTGGCCATTTTTTCACGGAGGTGAAGCAAATAGACTGGGCACATCACATTCCGGTGATCGTGAGCTTCTGGGATTCGATGTTGTTTGGAAGCCGCAGCTACCGAGGCAACCCCATGGAAAAACACATGGCACTCGACACCCTATCCCGCATAGAGCCTGCTCACTTTGCGCGTTGGCTCAGCCTCTGGAAAGAGACGGTGGATGAATATTTTGAAGGAGACAAAGCAGAAGAATCCAAGCGAAGGGCCGAAGGCATCGCCGGGCTCATGCAAGTGAAAGTGCAGGCGCAGAGGGGATCTGTGTAGGGAGGATGAAGACAGGATTCTGTATCTTCATTCTCCCCAACTAGTTTCATTGATCATGGCAAAAGCGCAAAATAAAACCCAAAAAACGGAGCTCAGCGTCCGTGAATTTCTCGACAGTGTAGAACCAGCGCAACGCCGCGAGGACAGCCTCATGTTGCTCTCCCTCATGGAGGAGCTTACGGGCATGGAAGCCAAAATGTGGGGAGCTTCCATCGTAGGCTTCGGAGATTACCACTACCAATATGAGAGCGGTCGCGAAGGCGATTTTTTCAAAGTGGGGTTTTCTCCCCGTAAGCAAAATCTCACGCTCTACATCATGCCGGGTTTTGATCGATACGAAGATCTGATGGCAAAGCTTGGTATATTCAAAACCGGGAAGTCTTGTCTCTACCTGAAAAAGCTGGAGGATGTGAATGCCGAGGTGTTGCGAGAGCTGATTGTCGAATCGGTGAGATATATGAATGAGAAGTATGGGTAAGGAACGATTTCGTCGCTGATTGGGCCGGGGATGATGGTGAACATGATGTCAGCGAAAGCTATTTTCGCATGAAACCGATGGCGGGAATCGCTACATTCGTATGAATTTGGCTCGTGAAAAGCGCGAACCTCTCTTCTCTGGCCACCCCTACCCATTTTTCGTGCCCATGGATCTCTTCGGCGATCGCCCAGACAATGCCCCAAGCAGCAGCTACCTCGCACCGCTTCCCGAGCGGATGCGCCCCCTCACCCTCAACGACATCATCGGTCAGGAGCACTTGCTTTATGAAGACTCGCCGTTTCGGCGGGCAGTGGCGAGCCACAGGCTGCCTTCCATGATTTTCTGGGGCCCTCCCGGTGTGGGCAAAACCACCATCGCACAGATCCTTGCCCGGCAGGCCGAGCGGCCTTTCCGGCAGCTCAGCGCCATCGCCGCCGGAGTCAAAGACATCCGCGAAGTGCTCAAGTTTGCCGAGGGCCGCCCCGGCACCGTGCTCTTCATCGATGAGATTCACCGATTCAACAAAGCACAGCAGGATTCGCTCCTCGGTGCCGTAGAAAAAGGGCGCATCACCCTCATCGGTGCCACCACAGAAAATCCCTCCTTTGAGGTCAACGCGGCCCTGCTGAGCCGCAGTCAGGTCTATGTCCTCAAGCCCCTCGATCAGGCGCAGACCCGCAAGCTCCTTGAGCGCGCCATGGCGCAAGACGTCATTCTCCGCGACAAAAACATTGTCCTCTCCGAGATCGAGGCCATCTTTCGTCTCGCCGGCGGCGACGCCCGCAAATCACTCGCCCTGCTCGAAATTTTTGTCAACACCTTCGGCGATGATGAGGAAATCATCGTCACCGATGAGGCCGTGATGGCCGCTGCCCAGGAGCATGTGGCCCTCTACGACAAGAGCGGGGAGTTGCATTACGACATCGTCTCTGCTTTCATCAAATCGGTCCGTGGGGGCGACCCCAACGCCGCGATCTACTACCTCGCGCGGATGCTCGACGGTGGCGAAGACATCAAATTCATTGCCCGGAGGCTCATCATTCTCGCCTCCGAAGACATCGGCAATGCCAACCCCAATGCGCTGCTCCTTGCCAATGCTACCTTTCAGTCGATCAACGTGATCGGCATGCCCGAGGCCCGCATCATCCTGGCCCAGTGCACCACCTACCTCGCCACCTCCGACAAAAGCAATGCCTCCTATGCCTCCATCAACGAGGCCATGAGTCTCGTGAAAACCGATCCGGCCTATCCCATTCC
>JANQTF010000182.1 GCA_030731845.1 Bacteroidia bacterium
AGGCAAATCCATCCACGCCAAAGGAAAGGATGAAGAAAAACTGGAGAAGGATATGATTGGCGTCCAATTGGATTTCTCCCAGCTGCGCCGACTTCACATTGAAAAAGGTGAAGACAACGATCAGGCATATCGTTCTGAGGAAAATATCTCTGCTCACGTTGAAAAAAAGGGAATAGGCTTCCCACTTGCGGAGTAGCACTTGGCTGATAAATTGGAGATAAGATTTGTATTTCCAGGCAAACAGACCAACTCCAGTGATCAAGCCGCAATATTGGGCCAATAGGGTCCCGAGAGCCACGCCATCGGTGGTCATGTTCATCACTTTCACGAAGAAGAGGTTGAAGCCGATATTGGCCCCATTTACCACCAAAGCCAGATAGAGAGGGTATTTGGCATTTTGCATACCCAAAAACCAGCCCTGAAGGGCAAAAAGCAAGAAGACAGCCGGAGCTGCCCAGATCCTGATGAGGACATAATCTCTGGTCACAGCTTCCAGTTCTGGGGCCACGCCGAGCAAGGCAAGCCCTTGTACGGCAATGGGTCGCTGAAACAGCAGGATCACAAGTGCTGCAAAAAGCCCCACGATCGCCGCGCGAACCAACACCATGATGACTTCACTGCCATCCTTGCGCCCATGTGCTTGTCCGGTAAGCCCCACTGTGCTCATGCGAAGGAAACCAAAGCCCCAGTACAGAAAACTAAAGATAGATCCACCCAAGGCGACAGCACCGAGGTAAGCGGGGTCGTCCAGCCTTCCCATGAGAGCCGCATCCACAATTCCCAACAGCGGCACCGTGAGATTATTGAGAATATTGGGAATGGCCAGATGGAAAATTTGCTTTCTCATAGTGGGGAAAGATCAACGCCTTGACAAGCAAAGGAAGCAAAAAAAATCCCCCGCGGTGAGGCGGGGGACCGTTCGTATCAGTCACTTATTTTTA
Organism: Bacteroidia bacterium; assembly: GCA_030731845.1. Taxonomy (GTDB): domain Bacteria; phylum Bacteroidota; class Bacteroidia; order J057; family J057; genus JANQTF01. Next base: position 942 of record JANQTF010000182.1, read on the forward strand.
TTCCATGACGAATACCTTTCCGCGGAAAGTCTCGGTGCCAGTTTCACTGGTTATATCAACCCGATAGATATAGTATCCCTGGGCGATGCGATCTGTTGGTATTTCGAGGAAAAACTCCTGATTGGTTACAGACTCCTGATGGGTAGTAACCACGCGGCCATCCAACGACATCAGACTCACTGTGACATCAGCAGCGGCAGGCAATGACATGGCCAATGAGAATACGCCATCAGTCACAGGATTGGGAAATGCATACAGTGAGTTGCTGGTGAGCTCCTCGAAAGGCTTCTCCTCCTCTGACTTGCGGCCATCTGCCAAAGAGGCTGTAGACCAGATACCACGCCCATGGGTGGCAACAAAAATAGTATTGTCTTCCTCTATTCTGAAGTCGAGAGTTTCTTCATTGGTGATAGTGGCTTTGTACTTTCTGGTGTAGATATCATACACTGGTACAGGTCCAGATTGATTGCCCAGCTCATTGCGCCATGATCCGTTAAAGAAGGTATTCGCAGTTAACGTCAAGCCAGAAATAGAATACAGGCTTGTTTCCGTGCCGAGCATCAATACAGACCCGTCGGGCGTATCGACGAACTCTACGGCGTACATAGGCTGTTTAGGGGCAGGGGCAGCATTTCTGAATACTGGGTAGAAAACTGGAGCAGCCATGCCTTGTGAGGTCATGAAAACAAAAGAATTCGTAGCAGCTACATCACCGCCATAGCCAGCGTAGGTGATGGCCACTCGGTTGGGATCAGAAGGATCCACGGCGATGTCTGAGATCCAACGACCAGTCATGCTGGCCAAGCCAGAGCTTCCCTGGGTATTTACTTTAAGGACTCCGGTGGTTGCGTTGAAGTTGTTCAGGTCATGGGCACCAATCACACGCCACAGGCCGCCTTTGCTGGAACCGATCCATACAGTGTGGAATGGATCTGGAGATACCGCGATGGAGGTAATGAATTCAGAAACACCATCGACCAGCTGATTGGTCACTCGGTTCCACTTCACCTGCAAGGCATCACCAAAAATTCCGTTGGCTACCCAAAGATATTTTCCACTACAGAAAAACAGCAGACTGGAAGATTCCTCCTGGATTCTCTCTTTGTCAGCTACCGCGCCATCAATCAGGTTTTGTGGCACACGCTCATCAAGAGCCCAAACGGTCATTGCAGGCACACGGTTGTCATACAGGACACCACCACCGCTCTGATCATCTTCGCGATCGATGAGGGTATCTACATTGGGGTTGGTGAGGCCCGCTACCTGTGGACTAATGGTGGAACCATAGAATCTTTCGAAGTTTTCGCCACTGTTGAGTGAGCGCTCGATTCCTCCATCGTTACTCTGAGCAAGCAAGTGAGCAGGGTAAACAAAAGAGACAGCTACCTTGCTGTAGTTATTGGAGAGCACGCGACCAAATCCCTGACGCAGGACGGGTACCGGACTCGTATAGTTCTGATTGTAAAGGACTCCATTTCCAGGAGTACCTGTGATGAGAGCATCCTGTGTATTGAGGCCATTGGAAGCAACGGTATAGGTAACCTGCGCTTCATATCCTTTTGACTTCAAAGAGAAGGTAGCTCCGCGATCATCTGATCTTGTGATCTGCTGTCCAGTACCGATGAAAAGCGTCCTCCCTCCATCAAGGAAGAGAACGGAATACATTCTTCTGGGAATGTAGGAATTGACAAAAGGTGCTGTATGTTGGGCGGTCTGTGTCCAACCCCGTGCAGAAAGAAAGGTGTACCAGTTTTGGCCAGCTACAATAAGCTCATCTTTATTATCTGGAAAAACTTCCATGGTAAAGGCATCACGGCCTGTGCTACCCAGCGGGGTAAAGCCAGGGCTCCCCTTGGGCGCATACGCTGACCAGGTTACGCCATTGTCAGAGCTTCTGTAAACTCCGTTGAGCTCCCCACTGGCAGCGGTGCCACCTGCATAGATCACTTTACGATCCTGTGGAGATACAGCAATAGCGGTTCTGCCAAAGCTGAATGTTCCTCCAGCATAAAAAATGGAGGCTTTGGCTGAGGTGAAGGATACGCCCCTGTTGGTAGAGATATACAAGGAATCATTTTCCCGTACGCTATGAGTTCCAGCGAGGATCACGTCGCCATCAGCATATTCTACGTCATACACGGTAGAGCCTTTGAACACAGGGCTTCCTTCGCTTTGAAAAACACTTCCAAAGGCGAGGTCTCTATTGTCTGAATAGTACAACCCAGCAATGGTCGCGATGAAGATTCTGCCTGAAGCGGTAATCTCCACTTTCTGAATTCCTACAAAGGGGCCTTTATAATTCAACGTACCAAAAAAAGAATTGGTCGTGGCATTGATGTTTGACCATGAGCTGCCATTCCAGATCCACACGCCTGTGCCGGGAAGGCCGTCGAGATAGCCTTTGAAGCCTTCAGGTGCGGTGCGAAAGTCATAATTACGCTCTGATTGATTGAGCTCCCGCACATAGTAGGAGGTTCTGAAACCAACCGCACCGGTACCAACATAGATGTACCCGTTACTTGCATTTACTGCAATGGAAGTAACATTGGGATCTCCCCCGGCTTCGTCATACGACACAAAACGGGACCAGGAAACGCCCCTGTTGTCGGAAACCCAAAGGCCTCCACCTTGAGATCCGGCCAGGATTCTCCCATCCGGAAGTTCGGCCATGGTTCGGGTAATACTCCCCAGGTTATCCGGTCCGAGGTTGTTCCATTCGTATTGACCCCGCAATGGGCTCACTATCAGTAACAACCCAACAAGTAAAGAAAGTAGGTAAAAGGATTTTTTCATACGGCTCGGGTTTAGGGATGCCAGCCAAAATAACAATTTACGAATGTACAAAACAAACTCCCAATGCATCTAGCGGGGCTTATTCAATTACTAACCTACTGCATTCTATGTTTAGAGCGAAAGACAAAAACAGAACCGAGTTACACGGATTGTGTTCTCCTTACGCAAAAATAAAGGAATCGCTCTGATATACAGGCTCTTCCGATGAGCTCCCCTAATCCGCCCCACTACGACAGAAAGATCTTACACGAAATTCTTTGAAAATATTTTCATTTCCCCTTGCTATTTTTCCCAAAGCCCCCTTACTTTGCATCCCACAAACAGAGGAGATCGCATCAAAAACGTTTGTGGACACCAAAATTCCTCCTTAGCTCAGTTGGTTAGAGTCCCGGTACACCGGGATTAATCAATAGGTCTAAAAAGGTGATTTTTGACATATTCCTCCTTAGCTCAGTTGGTTAGAGTCCCGGTACACCGGGATTAATCAATAGG
>JANQTF010000183.1 GCA_030731845.1 Bacteroidia bacterium
CTTGTGATAAAAAATTGTAGTAATCAATTTTTGTGGGGACAATTCAGGTTATAATAGTTTTTTGTATATGATCTTGGATTTTTTTTGGTAAATATGTGTGACTATTTACGAATAATCGGCAGATTTCCGGGGGATTTTTGAGGAGTCGCTTCATTTTAAAAATTTTCTCTCCCTACTCCAAAACCGAGCTGCTCAGGTAGTTTCTCCACAGATAGATCAGTGCCTTGCAACAATGCGCCCGGATCTTTGTTCTTTTGCCCATGGAGAAACTTAAAACCTCGGTTAGGGAGCAGATGCAAGGATTGATCAACGGCCTTTGCCAGGGATTGTATGAGCGGGAAGAGCCCATGAAACTCGCTCTGCTTAGTGCAGTGGCAGGGGAAAGTATCTTTTTGCTTGGCCCTCCCGGAGTGGGCAAAAGCCTCATTGCCAGGCGATTGAAATTCGCGTTTCGCGAAGGTCGCTCCTTTGAGTATCTCATGAGTCGATTCAGCACGCCCGACGAGATATTTGGCCCCGTCTCCATTCGCAAGCTCAAAGACGAAGACAAATACGAGCGCCTCACCGAGCGCTATCTGCCTGGTGCCAACATCGTCTTTCTCGACGAAATCTGGAAATCGGGTCCGGCCATTCAAAATGCCCTCCTCACCATTCTCAATGAGAAAATCTACCGCAACGGAGAATCTGACATCAAGGTCGATATCAAGGCCATCATTACGGCCTCCAACGAGCTGCCCCCCAACAGCGAGTCATTCCAGCCTCTCTGGGACCGCTTTCTCATTCGCTTTGAAATGGGAGGGGTTAAGGGCCATCGGGCATTCCTCAATATGATCACCGACACGAGCGATGTCTATGCCGATGACATACCCGAGGCCGTGAAAATGGGGCAAGCCGAGCTCGAAAGCTGGAGCAAAAAAATTGACCAGATAGAACTCCCTCCCGAAGTGCTCAATACCATTCAGGTGGTGCGCGCCAAGCTCGAAGAGGGAAATGCCCTCCAGAATATTCAGCACGATCCCATTCACATCTACGATCGTCGCTGGAAAAAAATCGTGCGGATGATCCGCAGCTCTGCCTTCCTCAATGGCCGCCTCAAGGCCGATCTCATGGACTGCTTCCTCATGGTCCACTGCCTCTGGGCTCATCCCAATCAGATTCCTTTTATTCAGGAAGTCGTGAGCGAAACTATCCGCAAACATGGCTATTCCATCGCCGTGAATCTCGGAATGCTGCGCCGCGAGCTCGATGAATTTGACAAAGATGTAGAGGACGAAACCCGCATCAAGCGAGTTATTGCCGAAGATCGTCTGCAGCCGCAGCAGGAAGAATTTTTCTCCTTTGTGCAAATGGAAAAGCAGTTTCAGGGTGAATTGATTCGCATCAGCGAGTTTCAAAAACTCTCGGTTTCAGAGCCTTCTATCATCAATATTTACGACGAAAAGCAGACACTCAGGCATCGGCTCCAGGCTCGCAAAAGCGAGAAAGAGCACCATCTCGAGATCAGCTTCAACGGCACCGAATTCACCCTTCCCCTCCGCACCCACAAGGTAGAGCGCTCGGAGATCATCTATAAAAAGCCTCATAAACTCATCTCCCAGCACTGGGATGCGCGTGGCGAGAAACTTCTCACCTACATTCTGGAGCAACGCAAGCGCCTCATCGAAGAGGAGCCAGAGGAAATCGGCACGATTCAGCAACATTTGTTTGTGGATGCCGCCCTAGGCAGCATCGTGAAAGCCAATCTCAAAGAAGTTGCCGAGGTGCTCGATAAGTTGGAGCTGCGCCTGGAGAAAATTCTGTATGCCTATCAAAGTTTGTAGTTCGCAGAGGAAATTGAGCATTTCACAGAGGCTGAGGCATTTGGCAACAGCGCTTTAGGTGGGAGAATCATCTTGTTGATGTAACGCTCAATTTAAACAAACAAACACTTCTAGTTATGAAAAATCCAGCCAGAAAAGTGGCCTTGTGCCTCGCGTCCTCTCTTTTCCTCCTTGTCGCCTGTAGCCCCGACGAGCCTGATTTTGGGTATGAGGGAAATCTCATCTATCAAGGTCCCAGCTGCTGCAACTCCGAAATCTTCTTTGGAGAGAAATCTGAAGAATTCAACATCGTGAAAAGCACCCGGGTGAATTTCGAAACCCTGACAATCGGCGACACCATTTACGGGGAGGTGAAATACCTTTCCTCTACTGAGATCACCTGTGAGGCCGGCTGCAGCGATAGGCCAGTGGGAGCACCCGCCAAGCTCATCGCAGAATAAGCCCACAAGTTGCCATAGCACAAGCGGGGCGATCCTCTCCAAGTACAGCACGAGGCAGGAGGTTGATCACGAGATCATCTTCCTGCCTTTTTTTATTTGAACTTTTGCCCGGTCTTTGGGTTCGATGAGGAAATAGTTTTACCGTACTTGTAGCCCGAAAGGCAGATTCATGCACGAAGTCTCAGAACAATTGCAGCAGGAGTTCGATCGGTTCATCGAATTCGGAACCGTACTAGATCAAACCACAAGGCGCTACCTCGTGCAGTACCTCCGTGCGAAGTTTAATCCCCACGTATCAGCTCCGCCGCAAATTGACGATACCTATTTTCGCTATTTCAGCCGCGCCCTCGACCGCATTTTTGAAGAGACCGAGCTCTTGCAGCTCGTCCATGACAAGCCCCGCCTATCTGAGCAAGTGACCGCCGATACCCTCTTTTGGATCAAAAAAGCCTATCAGCGTGCGCGAGAGAAAAACCCCTTCGCCGAGGAAACGGAACGCCTTTCTGCTGCAACCGTTATGCCGTTTCGGGACCTCGTGCAGCGATATCGCTTCCTCACCAATTTCCTGCTTGAGACCTATGAACGCAGCGAGGTAGATGGAGATTTTTATGCCGCCAAATTCAAGCAACTCATTGACGGGCGCAGCCCCGCTGATCTTTCTCTCCAGGATCAGCAGCAAATAGAGCGAATCATGACCGACATGCTCGCCCAGTGGGATGCCCTCCTCAGCGCAAAATTGCTCGATTATCAGCTCCGAAAGCTCGAAGAAGAGGAAGATTCTTTCAAAGATGTGCTCAACCAAAAAGTCAAAGAATACCAAAAACTCTTTGAGCTGATCTCTCCCTTTGCCGACTACGTGGGGCGATATTGGGATATGTCTCGCGAATTGTGGAAGGAAGGAAACTTCGATTTGCTGGAAAAATATGATGAATTATTGGCCAATGAAGACTCTGTGAGAGAACTCGCTGATTTGTTGGGGCGAATGCGAGAGGCGGAGATCGTCACCGAAGAGGAGATTTATGAAAGGGTGATTGTGCGCCAAATGTGGGAAGAACCCACCGAGCAAAAAGCCGAAATCGTGGGCGTGAAAGAAAGCAACGACCTCGAATATTTGCTCAGCTCCGAAGTCGCGTTGCTTGGCGATCCTGACACCGAGATGGTTTTCCTCAAGCGATTTGCCGATCACGGCTTGCAAACCCTGCGGTTTGAGCACCGCGAGCTTGTGCAAAGTGAGCATCACTTCACCGAGACCGATCTCAAAACCCGCCGCAAAGACAGGGGCCCCTTCATTCTCTGCATCGACACGAGCGACTCCATGAACGGCACGCCCGAGCAGATTGCAAAGGTGCTGTGCTTTGCCATTCTCAAGCTCGCCGCCCGAGATAATCGCCGCGCCTTTCTCATCAATTTCTCCACAGGCGTCCAAACCATCGACCTGTTTGACATTGGGCGCTCCCTCGATGAGATTGCCGCTTTCCTGCGCATGTCTTTTCATGGCGGCACCGACATCACCCTGGCCCTCAACGAGGTCCTGCGACAGCTCCAGACCGAGAGCTATCGCGACGCCGATGTGCTCGTGATTTCAGATTTCATCATGTATAAAATTGATGACGACGTCCTCGACCGCGTGCGCTACCATCAGCAAAACAACGGAACCGCCTTCCACACCCTCACCCTCCACAAAGACCCCAATGCCGAAGTGATCGATCAATTCGACACCAATTGGACCTACGACCCTGCCGACAAAGGCATCATCCGCGAACTCGCCGGAGAACTGCGAAAGCTCGGCGGCAGATAAGGGGGAAATGGTTGAGTTGTTGAATGGTTGAATGAGGGAAGGAAGAAATCTTGACAGGATTACTGGATTACAGGAGTTGCAGGATGAGGAAGAAATGGTTGAGTTGTTGAATGGTTGAATGAGGGAAGGAAGAAAATCCAGC
>JANQTF010000184.1:0-1868 GCA_030731845.1 Bacteroidia bacterium
TTTATCTACGGCTTGCACCGAAACCCTGATGTGTGGGAAGATCCCGAGGCGTTTCGACCGGAGCGAATGAGCGCTGAGAACAAAAAGAAGTTTCTCAGTCACCAATATATCCCCTTTGGCGGTGGGCCGAGGCTCTGCATCGGGCATCAATTTGCCGTGGTGGAGATGCAGATTGCCCTTGCCATGCTGTTTCAGCGATTTGAGTTTGAGCGAATCGGGAATGAGCCCGTGTCCATGATTCCGTCTATCACCCTGAGGCCCGGCGATCCGATTCATTTTCGGTTTTGGGAACGGGGGTGATGTTGGGGGTTGAGGTATTTGGGTATGGGGTATAAGGCGAAGGTTTCTCTTCATTCAACGACTAACCTTTTTTCACCACGAAGAAAGATAGGTCACGGAGGTTCACGAAGGGGAAGAGGCTTGGAAGGTATAAGGGTATAAGGGTATAAGGTAAAATCCTTGCTTTTTCATTCAACCATTCACCAAATCATCCATTCAACAATTTCTTCCTCCATGGTCTCTGTGCCTGCGTGGTGAATTACCCCCTCATTCAACAACTCAACAATTCAATCATTCCCCCATTCCCTCATTCCCCCTGATGCTTTTCAGGACAATCTCCGGCGTGAGGTCGGTCATGCAGCGGAAGTGCCCTTTTGGGCACTTGTCGAAGCCGATTTTGGAGCAGGGCCTGCAATCAAGAGTTTTGTTTTCAAGGATCACCGATTCGGTGCGGTAAGGGGTCATACCAAGCGCTGGCACGGTGTTTCCCCACAGGGAGTAGGTTTTTTTGCCGAGTGCAGCCGCAATGTGCATGAATCCTGTGTCGTGGGTGAGGACTTCCTGGGTTTGATTGAGCAAGGCGGCAGATTCGAGGAGAGAAAATTTGTTGACCGCATCAAAGACGGGAACGGAGAGGGAAGCCATCAAAAAATCGCGTTCCTCGATGGCGTCACTGCCTCCAATGAGCAGCACGGGGCGCTGAAGCCGATGAAGGGTTTCGAGAAAATAGGCTGGGAGCCATCTTTTGGTAGCAAATTTTGCCCCAAGCACCACTGCAAGACAATCTTGTTGCTGATTGATAGACGCCAATTGCCGGGTGGCCCAATCGTCAAGGCTTGCAGGATAATGGATCTCAAGCCCTTTGTCGTCGAGGGTTAGGCCGAGCTTGTGGAGGGTGTCTCCATAGCGCTGCACGATGTGTGGCAGCGGCTTATCAGGATAGCCGGCTGTGCGGACCATCCAGTATTTAGCCCAATTTTTTTTGTCGAAGGTGGAGGAAGAAACCCTAAGAGCTGCCTTGACGCGCAGGCTACGGAGGTTGCCATGCAAATCGAGAATGGCGTCAATGTTCGCCTCTTTCAATCCCTGCATGGTGGAGGCCCAGTCTTTGCCCAGCAAATGCAGCTGGCTGATGTGAGGATTGTAGCGGAGAAGATCGGCGTAGGGCGCTTTGGTGAGAAAGTGAATCTGACAATTGGGGAGCGCCTCTTTCAAGCTACGAATCACCGGGGTGGTGAGCACAATGTCGCCAATAGAGCTAAATCTGATGATCAATATGTTGCGAGGCGCTTGGCTCATAGGGCAAACGTAGGAAAAGTTCTGAAAGGTTTTAGGTGCCAAATCTTCGCGTCATTGGCTATTCCTCCTGACTCAACATGGATGCTACCTTTTTTATTTCGCGCTGGTACATCGGAAATTCACAGCCCGCACCCGAGAGAAATAAATCTGCCACCGGCCTCAACGTGGGATCGGCTTTGAGGCCAAGCTCCAATCGCTGGGTAACGCCTGCCCAGGAAGGTGCCACATGAATGATGCGAAGGGGGGAATCGGCTTCCCCTTTTTTCAATGGTCGTGGGCGACGGATCTTC
>JANQTF010000184.1:1968-4193 GCA_030731845.1 Bacteroidia bacterium
GTTATGCCGCAGGCCGTGATCTCCCCCAGCTCAGATACCCAGGCTTCTGTGTGGCAGTTGTCGTCGAGGCGAATGCCGAGCCAGGTCTGGGTATTGTGGTCAATTTTTTTGTTGCAGGAAAGCAGGAGCAAGCATGCGATCATCGCATGACCCATCCACTTTCGGACAACGGACTGGTTCATAGGTCGAGGGGCTCTACCTTGATAAGGGTAACTTCAAAATACAGCGGCGACCAGATCCCGAGATCGGGATGAATGGATCGAGATCCGTAAGCAAGATCAGCAGGAATAATCATCTGGAGCTTGCCGCCCTGGCCAATGCCCTGCATCGTTTTTTGCCAACCGGGGATCAGCCTGGCTAGCCGCGACCTCAGTGGATGCTCAACGGTCGCAGAGTCCACGAGTAAGCCGTTGAGGCCTTCGGTGCGATAGGCTACCGTAATGATGCTGCTTAAGCTGGGATGAATACTGTCGCCTTTTTCCTCAACATGAATCCAGATCCCTTCTTCGTTGACGACAAATGTGTCCTTCTGCTGCTGGAGAAATGCAGCGATGGCGACCCTTTCTTTTTCTTGTCTTTCCTGGGCGATGATTTCTTTGTCGCGTGGATCACGCGGGGAGCAAGCCGTGAAGACCAACCCAAGCCACAAAAAAGAGACTACAATAGCGATATAATTCATATTTGATCGATTCCTCCGAAAGCTAGGAATTTTATCAAATCTATTCGGTTCTTTCACGGGCTTTCCGCTGGCTTCCATGGTTTTTTCCTTACATTTGCCCCGCAAACCTGGTTGCCCCGACCATTGATAATATTCGTAACTAACCCGATTTACTGGAATGAACGTTACTACCAACCGCAAATTCCGTCCTGGTGTCCTCCACGGAGATGAAGTGACGGAGCTTTTGAACTTTGCTAACGAGAAAAATTTCGCCTTGCCTGCTGTCAACGTAGTTGGCACCAATACTGTCAATGCTGCCCTTGAGGCTGCCAAGGAGGTTAATTCTCCTGTCATCATCCAGTTTTCTAATGGTGGTGCTGCCTTTAATGCAGGAAAAGGCCTCTCCAACGAAAATGAAAAAGCTGCCATCGCAGGTGCTGTTTCTGGTGCTCACCACATCCAAATGCTGTCTGAAGCCTATGGTGTGACCGTGATCCTCCACACTGACCATGCTGCCAAAAAGCTCCTTCCCTGGGTATCTGGCATGCTCGATTGGGGTGAAAAATACTACGAGCAGTACGGCCGTCCACTCTACAGCTCTCACATGCTCGATCTCTCCGAAGAATCTATCGAAGAGAACATGGAGGTCTCTGTTGAGTACTTCAAGAGAATGAACGCCATCGGAATGACCATCGAGATTGAGCTTGGTGTGACTGGTGGAGAAGAAGACGGCGTTGATAACAGCGATGTAGATAGCTCACGCCTCTACACACAGCCTGATGAAGTGGCTTACGCGTATGAGAAGCTCAAAGCTGTAAGTAATCGCTTTACGATTGCAGCTGCCTTCGGCAACGTCCACGGCGTGTACAAGCCTGGCAATGTGCAGCTTCGCCCTGTGATCCTGAAAAATTCTCAGGAGTACGTGAAAAACAAATTCCAGACTGCCGACAACCCGATCAACTTCGTGTTCCACGGCGGATCAGGATCTTCTCGCGAGGAAATCCGCGAAGCCATCGAATACGGCGCAGTGAAAATGAACATCGATACCGATACGCAATGGGCGTTTTGGGATGGTGTGCGTGCCTACGAAGCTGCCAACCGTGGCTATCTTCAAGGACAAATCGGCAACCCAGAAGGAGCCGACAAGCCCAACAAGAAGAAATACGACCCACGTGTATGGCTCCGCGAAGGTGAAAAAACACTCGTCAAGAGAATGGTCGAAGCTTTCGAAGACTTGAACGCTGTCGGTGTTCATAATCTCTAGGCTTTTCATCTGATAACAAACATGAGTCATTCCCCTGGGAGTGACTCATGTTTTGTTTTAGGGGGAAACATCCTCCCCAAACCCCTCCTTCGGCCATTGCGCTACATGCCAGCCCACAAGGAGGGGCTTAAGATCCCAAAATCCCCCTGCGCGGCTGGCAGTGCGCTGGCCGAGGGGGACAAAGGGGGTGCACGACAAAAAGCCACAGCACGCTTTCTAAAAAGTTGCCAGCGTTTCCTAACGCGCTCCCCGAAGAAACATCCTCCCCAAACCCCTCCTTCGGCCATTGCGCACCAAGCCAGC